>WGCQ01000114.1 GCA_015493765.1 Deltaproteobacteria bacterium | reverse complement strand
TTGTCCCTTACCATGGCGAATATCTCTTTGTGCAGACCATCGGTTACAATATAATTCCTCATTGTCCACAAGGTCTTGGGACTGATGTACGTGTCTTCAGCCGAAAGACTCCCAATGTCCAGCGCATAGTGTACAGCCACTTTCTTTGCAGGCAGATTCGGCAAAATATATTCCCTGAATATCCCCGCCCATGACTCTTTGAGCATCTTGCTGCGTTTCTCACCTAAGTGACTTGACGGGTCGAAAAGGTCGCCGGTTTTGTGGTCTTTGAGTCTCAGCATACGTCTCCTTGCGTAACCCCCTGAAAAAGCAAGATAATTCTACCACAAACAGCAAAACAAGCCAAATACCGATTAATCAAAAACACCCTGAAAATCAACAAGTTAGGACAACAAAAAATAAAATCTTTTTTACGAGTCCATCTCTTGTTAAATTAGTGCTTTTGGGCTTCACTGGTAGATACCACCCAGGCGGGATCCGGAAGAACCCAAAAAATATGATTGAATCTTACGGAATATATGTGGTGTTGCAGACTATGAAAGTGTTTCGTATGAAGGGGGGCGGGTCACCCAGATTTAGTCAGGTAGTTTTGGGTCATTTACCCGCTTGCTTGTAGCCCAGGGCGTCGATCAGGGTTTGTATTTCGTTCACCCAAAAACGTGCGGTCTGGGCCTGGGCTTCGTTATCGCGGATTTCCTTCAACTTCGGGATAATGGTTTTGTCGCCCATACGCCACAGCGCGGTCAGGATATAGCGCCTGGCGTCGATACCTTCCTGGGTTTTTGGTGGAACCTTGGGATATTCCCCGATAAGGGCGTTCAAGACCTTTTTGCGATCCGCGGACTTGGAGCGTATCAACATCAAGACAGCCTTTTGCACCACACGCATATCCTTACTTTTCAGTTTTGTCATATAACAATTCGGGTCGTCAGAGCACATACGCAGCACACCCATGTACGTCCTGTATTCCACCGAGTCAGGGCCCTTGCCATCCAGGCGTTCCCTGACCGCCGGGTCCTTGTCCTTGGCCAGCATCTTGTTATAGGCCTTCACATGTGTTGCGTCCATGGCCAGGGCGAGGGGTTTCAGCAAAGGCGCCCTGAAGCGACCGTCCTTTGTCTTTTTATAGATCTCCATCAACGCCTCCACCGCCTTAGGCGAAGGTATCAAAGCAATAACCGTGGCCATCCTAAGGCGCTGCAATACGTCGTTTTCCGGGTCCAATATGCCGGCTACCAGTTTGTCAAGCACGCTTTCATCGCCGACATTCCACAGCCCCAGCATGGCCATGGTGATCTTGTTTTGTTCCGTAATCTTCCACAGGTTCAGCGCCTTCTGGTCCAGCCCGGCCGGCATGTTGAGTTTTGCGGTCAACAGGTCCGTGAGGATAACCTTGGATTGGGGTACCCGCAGGTCAGTCAACACCTGCACCAGTTCCGGCGCATTTTTCCACTGCCAGTCGTACAGACCGTATTCCTTGGCCACCTTGGCCACCTTTTTGATCAATCCGGCGTATTTTCCTTTTGTGTCATTCCGCAGCACGGCCTCAATGGGAGGCTCGGCAGCCGGGCCGATCTTGCTGAGGGCCATACGAATCGGTACATACACCTGCCGACCGGCGGCATCCCTCTTGAATATCGTGGCAATCATAGGCCCGATGGCGTCCTTGCACCTCATTTCGCCCAACAGTTTTGCAGCACGGCTGTTGATCCTTATGTCCTGTGCCTTGGGGTCAGCCTGCAACAGGAATATCAGGACATCCTTGTCCTGTTTCATATTGCCTTTGTCCATGCTGCTCAGCGCGCTCAACGCATTTAACCGGGCCTTTATGTATTTCGGGTCCTTCAGGATTTCCTTCAACCGGTTCCGCAGTTCAACGACCTTCAATTCCTCAACCACCGCAGCGCCCAGTACCGCTGTCCTGGGATTGGCAAGTGCCAGTTTCAGGATACCGACCGATGCCTTTGGTGCACGTATCTGGCGTACGGCCTGCAAAATCAGGTCCTTGTAGTCGCTATCCGGAAAAATTCGTTCCAGGTCCTTGAGGTTTTCCTTGCACCTTAATTTACCAAGTTGCTTGATCGCCCGCTGTGCCAGGACAGGGCTTTGGACATACTTTGCCCACCCCTTACATGTGGTCGGCCGTCCCTTTCTGCAGCCGGCCAGCCCAAACGCCAGCACACTTGATACAACCAATAGAATCGATAACCAAAGTTTTGGAATCTTCATTGCATCCTCCACGCATGTATTCCTTACCTTAAGGAATTCTAATATGCCAGAACCCCAAGGTCAACCCAAAAAAACAAATTACCTGACAAAATTCGGCAGTGAAACTTTGTCTTACGGCTCGTTGTCACGGCCTGCGGCCTTAGACAACTTGCAGCAAGCGGCCCATCTGCTTCGCGTTTTTACCTGTTGATAGTACGCCTGTGCTCAAATGGGCTCAATTTCTTGCATCTGAACCACTTTCAGCGTACTTTGTCCTCAAATTTGACAGGTAATTCGGGGGTCCCGGTCAACTATTGATCGCAAACTATGCATGTAGTATATAGGTACGATGAATCCTCGGGGCAAAAGATATCTGTCATACCTTGCCGTGATCAGACCGGAAGAGTATCTTACCATCCTGTTTTTCGTGGTATTTTATATACTCGACCGCATGGGGATCACCAGGCTGAGGCTGGACACCAATTTTATCAAGGCCAGCGTATCCCTGTTTTCCGTATTCACCGTCATCTATCTGATCATCACTGTTATACGCAGGCTGCTGGGCAAACGCTATGAAAAGCCTCTGGTTGAGAAGGGGATAATCGGTACAGCCATTGCAATTCCACTGTTCATATTCGTGCTGGTTGCGGCAAGGGTAATCCCGCACAGTGCCTTTTCCGTTGTGATAAACGCGGGTTGGGGCCTGCTGGGTATTGCCATCGTTGCGGGGGTATTCCTGGTCCTCAAGAGGTCCAAGGACCACCCGGATGTTAGTCCCATGAAATTGCTTTGGGGCATGCTGAGCGACGCTTTGAATTTCGTCAGGGACTGGAGCCCCTTCATCATCCTCCTGGCCATGTACGAAAATACGCTCTACCTGGTTGCAAGGGTCAACCACAGGCTCTTTGACCCCTACATGTTCCACCTGGACAAGTTGATTTTCGGCGGACACCTGGATTTGTGGCTCCAGCAATTTATACGTCCGGGTTTGACCGAATGGATGTCCTTTAATTACGATGCCCTGTATTTCTATCCGGTGGTTATAGGGATGATCCTGTATTTCATGCGCCGCAAGCGGCATTTTCGCAATTTTATGATGGCGTTCATCATTGCCGGGTGGCTGGGTTTTATCGGTTATTTGATCTTTCCTGTCATCGGCCCGGGCAATTACTACCAAAACGTATATACCGTTGACCTGGGTGCGACGAATGGTGCCCAGGTCATTGCGGCACAGCACAGCCTGGACAAGGACAAGGATATGACCTTCCTGAGGATCGCCCGCATGATAAACGACAAGCAATCCTACGCAGGCTATATCCCACGAAATTGTTTTCCCTCGATGCATACGGCCTGGGCCGTAATTTCAATGATATACTCATTCCTGTACCTTCCACTGCTGTTCGTATTCATCCTGATCCCCCTGCTGTCATTGATACTGGCAACCATTTACCTGCGCTTCCATTACATGGTTGACGTGCTTGCAGGCACCTTGCTGGCCGTGCTGACCGTTACAATCATCCCCAGGTTTGACCTGTGGTGGCAACGGCATCAGCCCGAACATTTACCCGGCCGTCTGCCTCCGCCAGCACCCTTGCCCAGGACAGCAACAGGCCGTGTCTATCCCTGGACGCGGGCCATCCTGTGGCTCAGGCAGGCGTGGGACCGCATGGGCAGGTACATGACGATTGCCGGCGTGGTAATACCCCTGGCCTTTTTTACGGTAATTGGCGTGTACGTTTATACGGGCAACCTGCGTCAGGCCGACAAGCGAGCCCGGGCAACGATCCTTGCCCAGTACCGAAGCCGAACCAGGCCGAACCTCCCCGGGGATGCACAAATCAATGCGATACTGGGCCACAAGATCAAGTTGTTAGGCAGGGTAGTGGATAACCCACCGCACGCTGGTAGTTCCTTCAAATTGACGCTGTTCTGGCAGAAAATTGCGCCTGTATCGGGGCATTGGAAGGTGTTTGTGCATGTGGATTGCACGGGTGGCCTGCCCAGGATCAACGTGGATCACGACCCGGTGTTTGGATTGTACCCAATATCGGAGTGGCAATCCGGGGAGGTAATCCGGGACTGTGTAATCATTACCATTCCCAAGGACTATGCCGGACATGGCATGAAGGTATGGGTCGGTTTGTTCAACCAGGACTACCCTATGCAAAGAATGCCGATTGAAAACCCCAAACAGGTCCCTAACGACGGCCATAACCGGATTCTCGTCCTGTCCGTTGGAAAATTATAATCCATCATAATCGATCCGATTTCGTCCGGTAATTTGGGATTACCTCCCAAATCACCTGTCAAATTTGAGGACAAAGGGCACTGAAAGTGGTTCAGATACGCGGAGTTAAGCCTGTTTGAGCGCAGGCGTACTTGATGTACGTCGAACATCAAACAGGTGCAGACGACAAAGTAGATGGGCCGCTTGCAGTGCCCGGCTCCCGAATTTAGTCCGGTAATTTGGGATTAACTCAAAATATCTTGAAAAACTTATTCGGTTGTTGTTAAATATAATAAGTAATGTGCAGGAGGTAGTATGGCACTCGAAAACACTATTCCAGGAGTTCCGCCGTTGAAAAGAATCAACGGTGTGGTTATAGGTATCGTTGTGGACAACAACGACCCCAGCGGTCAATACCGGGTTAAGGTAAAATTTCCCTGGATCAAGGAATCCGACGGGAAATATTCGGATGAACCCGATGATGAGAGTTTTGTATCAACCTGGGCAAGGATTGCGTCATTCATGGCAGGCCCTGACCGAGGGGCGTTCTTTCTGCCGGAGGTGGATGACGAGGTCCTGGTGGCATTCGAGCATGGCGACCTCAGGCGTCCGTTCATCATAGGCAGTTTGTGGAACGGCCAGGACAAGTCGATCCACTCGAACAAGAGCCAGGGAGGCCAAAACAACTTCCGGTCCATACACAGTCGTTCCGGCCACATCGTGCAGTTTGTGGACAACCATCAAGGCAAGGAACGCATCGTGATTCAGACAAAGGTCAAGGCCAGTGAAACCCAGAATGACGCAGAGAGCCGGGACGGGCATTTTATAGTGCTCGAACACACCGACGGCAATGAAAAAATCGAGATATACGACCGTACGCAAAAAAATTATGTGTTAATAGATTCCACGAACAACAAGATCACGGTCCAAAGCAAGGAAGGCGACATCCTGATATCCGCCCCCCAGGGCAAAATCACCATTGAGGCCAAGGAACTGGTAACAAAGACCTCGGCCAAAACCAGCGTTACGGCAAACGGGGCCATGAGCATCCAGGGCCACCAGACCGTGGATGTAAAGGCCAGTTCCACCATGACGATCAAAGGCGCTCAGGTAAAGATCAACTGACAGGTGCTACATGCAAAAGGAAGGATTCGTTATCGAGGCATTCGGGGCCAAGGACTTTGCCGGCAAGGACAGGGCCGTGGTCGTGGCAAAGGGGACCTGGGAGTTGAAAGATTCGTTCCTGGTTCCTGCCGAGGAGCCTGTTGAGGTGGCCTACGTCGATGAATTTGAAGACCCGGAAAACCCCAGCAGGTCACCGGTAATATTCGAGGCGGATACGGCCTTTCAAAAAACGGGGACTGACATCGTTGTGGTTGGTACGGCCTATGCACCGGAGCACCGAAAGGTCCCGTCATTTACCGTCAGTCTCAAGGTTGGGGACTTCGTAAGGACATTGTTGATCCTTGGACCCAGACGCGCATCATTCCAGGGCTCTGAAAATCACCCCAAGCCCCCCCTGTTTTCGGA
>WGCQ01000113.1 GCA_015493765.1 Deltaproteobacteria bacterium | reverse complement strand
ACATCGATTTGTCGATTGGGTACATTACTTTGCGACTTCTGTACATTACCTCGCCACTTCTGTACGTCGCTTATCCGATTGAGTACATCGATTTGTCACTCCAGTACACCGCTTTTTCGTTCCAGTACACTACTTTGTCGTTCCAGTACATTGTTTTGTCGATCAAACACATCGATTTGTCGGTTGGGTACATTGATTCTTTGGTCAAATACATCGAGGGCGGGTTTACACCCGCCCTTACGAATATTGTGTAAATTCAATGCGTTACATTGCAGAACAGGTTTTGTGGTGTACAATATACCGACTTTTTCAACATCCAACATCCTCGAGGCCGCCTGCGTTTCACACGGTCTCGGGCCTCTGGCGTCGGGTCTCGGGACGCAGCCTGCGGCTGCTGCGGGACGGCCCTGCGGGCCTTCGGGAAGGCTCCCGTAGTAACCGGAAACCCCGGCCACGGTCAACGGTCTCGGCCACGGTCAACGGTCTCGGCCACGGTCCACGGCCTCGGTCTCGGTCTCGGCCACGGATTGAGTGACAGTGTAAAGGGGGATTTTTAAGCGTTTTTAATCTTTGGTGTCAGCATCCAACCAGGCGGGATCCGAAAGACCGGTAATTTGGACCCCGGACAGTTGAAAGTATCCGATTTAGGGCTTACAATGCACACCGGTAACCTTGGAGGAAATACACATGAAAAATTCGAATATCACCCAGATGTCCATGGCAAGAAGGGGCATAATCACACAAGAGATGCAAACAGTTGCTGAAAAGGAAGGTATCCAGGCCGAGGAACTGCGACAAAGAGTGGCAAATGGTACTGTGGCAATTCCGGCAAACCCGCTGCACCGGACTCTGGACCCAATAGGAATCGGCGAGAAATTGCACGTAAAAATCAATGCAAATATTGGAAATTCCGAAACCACCTCGTGCATTACCGAGGAGGTGGAAAAACTGCATACCTCTATTAAATACGGTGCAGATGCGGTGATGGACCTGTCCACAGGTGCCGACATCGACAATATCCGCATGGCGATCATCAACGAAAGCACGATACCGGTGGGCACGGTGCCGATCTACCAGTCCTCGGCTGAGGTCAGGCACATATTCGACCTCACTGCGGATGATTTCATCGGCATGGTGGAACACCAGGCACGCCAGGGTGTGGATTTCATGACGATCCATGCGGGCGTGCTGAGGGATTTCCTGGGCCTGGTCAAGGGCAGGGTCACGGGCATTGTCAGCCGCGGGGGCAGCCTGCTGGCCGACTGGATGCAGCATCACAACCGTCAAAACCCGTTTTACGAGCACTTCGACAAGGTGCTGGACATATGCAGCCGCTACGACGTGACCATATCGCTGGGCGATGGCCTGCGACCCGGTTGCCTGGCCGATGCGAATGACAAGGCCCAGATCGGTGAGTTGAAGGTCCTGGGCGAACTGACCAAACGGGCATGGGAAAGGGATGTGCAGGTGATGATCGAAGGCCCAGGCCATGTGCCCATGCACCTGATCGAGGAAAACGTGCGCCTTGAAAAGGAATATTGCCACAATGCGCCGTTTTACGTTCTGGGTCCGCTGGTCACGGACATTGCGCCCGGCTATGACCACATCACCGGTGCCATCGGCTCGGCAATAGCAGGCGCGGCGGGCGCTGATTTCCTGTGTTACGTGACGCCGAAGGAACACCTGGGGCTGCCTGACAGCGACGACGTGCGCACGGGGATCATCGCGTTCAAACTGGCTGCACACGCCGCGGACATCGCCAGGGGCGTACCGGGTGCCCGGGACCGGGATGACGAACTGTCCCGTGCGCGCATGGCCTTTGACTGGGAACGACAGTTTGAATTGTCTTTGGACCCGGATCGCGCCCGGGAATACAGGGCCCAGACCATGCCTGACAAGGAATTCAAGGAATCAAAGTGGTGCTCCATGTGCGGTAACAAGTACTGCGCACTCAGGATAACTAACCAGTTGCTCAGCAGGATGGAAGGATGAGGCACCATCGTATTGCGCTGTTAATGACAATGGCCTTGGGGTGTTCCGTGATCCAGCACGTCCCCGGTGGACTGCGGGGGATCAACGACCAGCACTTCGGCGAGGTCACCCACATGGTGGCGGTGGGAAACACGGTCCAGGCCAGGGCTCTCCTGGCCGGCATGCCACCTGTATTGAAATCCCAGGCCCAGTGGCATTACCTGAAGGCCCGTAACCTGCTGGCCCAGCACCGGCCCAAGGATGCGATCCCGCACCTGAGGATCGCGTTGCAGCGCGCCGGTAATGTGCCTGCCATCATGAACGACCTGGCCGCAGCGCTGGTTATGACAGGTCAGCCGGGTGAGGCCATATCGTGGCTTCAACAGATACATGTCAATAGTTTTAAGCGCCAGGTGGCAAACAATATGGCCGCTGCCATGCTCATGTCCGGCCGCACGGGCGAGGCACTTAACCGGTTCAGCATGCTCACTCAATCCAGGCCGGACGATGCAGTGGCCTGGTACAACCTCAGCCTGGCATACCTGGCTGCCGGCAGGGCTACCAAGGCGGTCAGTAGCATGCAAAGGGCTGTGCTATTAAAGCCGGACGACCGGGACATACTGCTGGGACTGGCCATGGCCTGCGAGGCAGAGAACAACAATGCCTGTGCGGACCTGAATTACAACAAGGTGGTCTCGCTGTATTACACGGACTGGAAGGCACACAACGACTACGGCGTATTCCTGGCCAGGCAGGGGCGCTTCAGCCAGGCAAAACAACACCTCATGCAGGCGATCCAGTTGAATCCAAAGTGTGGTGCATGCCTGTACAACATGGGCAGGATGAGCGAAAAATCCGGCCACATCAAGGTTGCAATCGCGTACTATAACCGTTTTCTGACCGTCTCGCCGCACAGTCCGCTATCATCGAGGCTGCGCCGGCACATGCAGACGCTGAAAAGGAGGTAACCATGAAGGATATGGACCTGAAACAAGCAGACCCTGAAATTTTTGACTTGATACAGGCGGAAAAACGCAGGCAGTTCGAGACGATTCGCCTGATACCTTCGGAAAACTACGTATCCCGGGCCGTGCTACAGGCCACGGGTTCCGTGCTGACGAACAAGTATTCCGAGGGCTATCCGGGCAAGCGCTACTACGAGGGCCAGGACTTCATCGACCAGGTGGAACGCCTGGCGCGCAAGAGGGCACGGCAGTTGTTCGGTGCGGAGCATGCAAACGTGCAACCGTATTCCGGTTCACCGGCGAATTTTGCCGTGTACTTCGCCCTGCTGGAGCCGGGCGATACGGTCATGGGCATGGCCCTGCCGCATGGTGGGCACCTGACTCATGGCTGGAACGTGTCCGTAACGGGCAAGTACTTCAACAGCGTGCAGTACGGCGTGGACCCTGCCACGGGTTACATCGACTACGACCGGGTCCGTCAGATCGCAAAGGAGGCCAGGCCGAAACTGATCATCGCGGGTGCAACGGCGTACCCCCGCATCATCGATTTCAAGGCATTTCGCGAGATAGCGGACGAGGTGGGCGCCTATTTCCTGGCTGACATCGCACACATCGCGGGCCTGGTGGCAGGCGGCGTCCACCCCAGCCCAGTGCCCTATGCCGACGTGGTCACCAGCACGACGCACAAGTCCCTGCGCGGTCCCAGGGGCGCCATGATCCTGACGAAAAAAGCGGTCAAGAAACAAATCGACAAGGCCGTGTTCCCGGGGCTCCAGGGCGGTCCTCACAACCATACAACGGCCGCGATCGCAGTGGCCCTGCGCGAGGCGTCAACGGATGCATTCAAGGCGTACGCCGCGCAGATCGTCAAGAACGCCAAGGCCCTTGCGGAGCACCTGACAGGCTACGGCTTCAAGTTGATTTCGGGCGGCACGGAAAACCACCTGATCCTGATGGACGTGACACCCCGTGGCACTGCGGGCCGCGCCATGGCCCAGGCATTGAACCGCGCCGGGATCGTGGTCAATGCCAACACGATCCCGGACGACCCGCGCAAGCCCTTCGACCCCAGCGGCATCCGGCTGGGTACGCCTGCGATCACGTCGCGCGGCATGCAGGAATCGGACATGGCGCAGGTGGCGGCATGGATTAACGAGGTGGCCCAAAACGTGGATAACGGGGACGCGCTGGACAGGATTCGTGCCCAGGTCAGGGAATTCACTGCGGGTTTCCCGTGTCCCGGCATCCTGCTGGACGATTGAAAGGCCCAAAGGCCATCCAAGTGGAAACGGCTTAGTATCGGCGAATTTAGGGATTTTGTATGATCTTGGATTTCCTGCACGGTGACATCCCGACCCGTGTCCAGGCGGGTTCGAACCTCACGCTGCTGGCCAACACCGCTGCCCTGATTGCGGTAATCATCGCGGAAGGCAACCTGTTGTGGAATTCGCCCGTTAGTACCGCTGGCGTGTATGCGGCCATGCTGACAGGCGTTGCCGCATCCCTCGTATTCCGTTTTTTCCAGTGGAAACAGGCGGTGGTCCGCATGCGCTTTGTCAAGGACACCTGGTTCGAGACCCTGCTGCTGCTGTTGATGCTGGCCTTGTTCGACCATCGCCTGCCCTTTGTCCTGCTGGGTACGTTGCGCAGCCTGGTCCTGGTTGCCGTGACCTTCAAAAGCACCCGTTTTGGCGAACACCTCGGTCACAACCTGTCCGCAAACCCGGCCAAGGTCTTTGCGTTGTCCTTCCTGGTCCTGATCCTGTCCGGTGCCTTGCTGTTGACCTTCCCGCGCGCCACCACGGACCTGCAGGGGGCATCCTTTGTGGATGCCGTGTTTACCTCGGCCAGTGCGGCCTGCGTAACGGGCCTGGTCGTGCTGAACACGAACGTGGGAGCCGGCATGATGGCCCACGCCCAGACCTTTTCCCTGTTCGGGCAAATCGTGATCCTGCTACTCATGCAGATAGGCGGCCTGGGCATCATGACCCTGTCCACTGCTGCCGTGGTCCTGGTGGGCGGCAAACTGAGTTTTCGCGACAAGCGGGTGATCTCCGATATGCTGGACGAGGACCGGGCCGTGACCTTGATTGGCCTTGTAAAGCGCATCGTGTTGATGACCGTGGCCCTGGAGTCCATGGGCGCCGTCCTGCTGGGCCTGCGTTTCTGGCACTTCATGGACAGCAGCGCCCGGGCCGCGTACTACGGTGTGTTTCATGCAGTCAGTGCATTCAATAATGCGGGCTTTTCCCTGTTCCCGTCCAGCCTCATGCATTTTGACACGGACCCGGTGATCATCCCGGTCATATCGCTGTTGATAATCCTGGGCGGCCTGGGATTTAGCGTTGTAAACATCCTGTTTTCGCCCGGCCAGTGGCGCCAGGGTTTTCGCCAGGGCATAAAACGCCTGCCCATCCACGCCAAACTCGTGCTGTGGTCCACCTTGTTCCTGATCTTTGGCGGTGCCCTGTTGCTGCTGATCTTCGATTACAACGGGTCCATGGCAGGCCTCACTTTTGGCAGAAAGGTGGTGGGCGCCTTGTTCCAGTCCATATCGGCCAGGACCACGGGCTTCAATAGCCTGGACCTCAGCCGCACCACCAGGACCGCTGCCTTGGTGTTCGTGCTGTTGATGTTCGTGGGCGCGTCCCCTGGTGGCACGGGCGGCGGCATCAAGACCACCACGGTCGCGGTGTTCCTGGCGGCCCTGCGTTCCATGCTGAGGGGCCGCGAAGAGATCGAGGTGTTTAACCGCCGCATTGCAAAATCCGTTGTGCAAAAGGCGGTTGCAATCACGGCACTGGCATTCACGTTCGTCATGGGCGCCTTGCTGCTGCTGCTGGCAACCCAGCCCAGGGTGCCAACGGTGCCCCTGATGTTCGAGACATTTTCCGCATTTGGCACGGTGGGACTGTCCATGGGTGCCACCCCGCACTTGAATACATTCGGAAAATGGGTGATAATCCTCCTGATGTACGTGGGCCGTATAGGCCCGGTCACCCTTGCGCTGGCAGTGGCGGAAAAGCGCAGCAAGGGTACGGTGTTGTATCCCGAAGGCAAGGTCGTGGTTGGCTGAAGCGGACAGGACCACGCACAAATGAGGTATTGTATTGGCAGGCAGACAGTACGCAGTAATCGGTCTTGGTGAGTTTGGCATGTCCGTGGCATTGAGCCTGACCGAACTGGGCGGCGAGGTCATGGCAATCGACAAGAATCCGCAACTGGTGGAGGAAATAAAGGATGAGGTCATGTCCTCGGTGTGCGTGGACGTCAAGGACGAACGGTCGTTGGAGGAGACAGGGGTTGGTGACGTGGACGTGGCGATCGTGGGCGTTGGTGACGATTTGGAGACCGCGATCGTTGTGACCGTGCTGTTGAAGCGCCTGGGCGTGCCGGAGGTGGTGGTCAAGGCCAGCAGTGCGTTGCATGCCCACATCCTGAAACTGGTTGGCGCCACCCGGATAGTGGACCCGGAAAAGGAAATGGGTAAACGTATTGCAATGGAGGTGTGGGCGCCGGACGTAAACGCCAGGATTCGGTTGTCCACGGGCCAGGAGGTGCTGGAGGTGGCGGCGCCGCAGAGTTTCTGGGGCAAGACCATAAAACAGTTGAGCTTCAGGAATACCTTTGGTCTGAATATCATTGCCATCAAAAACAAGGTGGTACAAACCACTAAAAAGGGCGAGGTGGTGGAAAAATGGCAGACGAACCAGAAGCCGACAGCGGATGACGTGATCGCCCAGGGCGACGTTATTGTTGCTGTGGGTGATGCAAAGAATATAAAGGCTTTTTTGGGCAAGATACGATAACAGGAGACGGATGATGAAAAAATTTGTGCTACTTACTACACTGATGTTTCTGGCATGCGGCGGCAGCAAGACCAAGACGCAAAAGGACACGAAGCAGCCTGCGGATGTAAGGTCGGATATTCCGGTAATACATGACGTAGGCCTTGATACCAAAACGGATGTGTTAGATGTGTTAAAGGATGCAGGGGATTTGCCGAACGAGGCAAAGGATTTGCCAAACGAGGCAAATG
>WGCQ01000112.1 GCA_015493765.1 Deltaproteobacteria bacterium | reverse complement strand
GTGGAAATCCTGACTAACCTGAACCTGGTGGACGCCACGGAATCCGAAAAATGCCTGGCACTGGTGGACCGGGTGTGTGCCATGTGTTGGAAATTGACGCGGTGACGGGTGGCCGTTGGCCGAGACCGAGACCGAGTCCGAGACCGTTGACCGAGACCGAGTCCGTGACCGTTGGCCGAGGCCGGGGTTTCCGGTTGCAACGGTAGCCTTCCCGAAAGGCCCGCAGGGCCGTCCCGCAGCAGCCAGAGGCTGCGTCCCGAGACCCGAAACCCGAAGCCAGAATTCAGTGACCGAGTCCGAGACCGTGGCCGTTGACCGAGTCCGAGACCGTTGACCGAGTCCGAGACCGTGGGCCGTTGGCGGTGGGCCGTTTGCAACGCCAGACTGCCGAATTTAGACCGGTAATTCGGGAAATTACCGTTCAAATTTGACCGGTAATTTGGGTGTGCTAAAATGTGCTTACCTATGTTATCCAAGGTAAAAGGACATAGCGGAATCAAACGGCTGTTAATCAACCTCGTGGAAAACGAACGGCTGGGACATGCCTACCTGTTTGCCGGTCCTGAAGGTGTAGGCAAGGCCTTTACTGCGTTACAGTTTTTCACCTTTTTGTCCTGCCCCAATGCGCGGGACGGCGAGCCCTGCGGCCAATGCCACGTATGCCAGACCATGGCCAATCTGGAATTTCCCGACCTCCACATCCTGGGACCTGGAATCCTGCCTGGCCACGAACATCAACGAACGATCAAAATACAGGAAATACGCGAACTGGGGGAATTCATTAATTATCCCCCAATGCAGGGACCATACAAAATGGTGTTGATCAACGATGCGCACCTGATGACCACTGAAGCGGCCAATGCCCTGTTAAAGGTCCTGGAAGAGCCTCCAAGCGCCACGCTCTTCATCCTGGTCAGCGCATTGGACGGACGTTTACCCATTACAATACGTTCCAGGTGTACGGGTGTGTGGTTCGGTGCCCTGGAACCTGGTGAGATCGCCCAGGTGCTACAGGAACAAGGGGTATCGCCTGACCGTGCCGGCATGCTGGGTCGTGTGGCAGGCGGGTCCGTGAGGGTGGCACTGCAATTATCCGAACCCGAGGCATGGGCATTTCGCCAGGAGGCACTGGGTCACCTGTTGCAAGGCATTCATGCGCAAGGCCTGCAACGTTATGCTGCGGCAAGGCAATTGATTGAGGCTGTACCTAAAAAATGGAAGAACCTGTTGTACACGCTTTTGGAGTATTTTGCCATAGACCTGCTGAAGGTCAGTATGGACCCGGACGCCCGGGTCGTAAATGAAGACTTCCTGGACCAGATCCGGCAGGCGGCATCCACGGAGCGGGCTGTGGCCTTTGCACGGGGTCTGCTTGACCTTGACCGTAAACAGGTCTATAACGTGTCCCTGCGTGCTGCGATGGAAGGACTATTGTTAGGTGCAAACAGATGAACAAGGACTTGACAGAACTCGTATTACAGGGTGATCGCAGGGCAGCGGGACGTGTCATGCGGCTGCTGGACGATAACAACCCCCGTGGTATGGCCATATTGAAGCAGTTGTATTTTCGTCGTAAGCCATCGTATTGCGTGGGAATCACGGGCATTCCGGGCGCAGGCAAAAGTACGTTAATAAATCGACTGATTCGTGTGTTTCGCGGCAAACAGCAGAAGGTCGGGGTAATTGCCGTTGACCCCAGCAGTCCGTTTACCGGTGGTGCCATCCTGGGCGACCGTGTCAGGATGCAGGAGCACGCCCTGGACGACGGAGTATTCATGCGCAGCCTCGCCACGCGGGGGCAACTGGGCGGTTTGTCCGCGGCCGTAACCAAGGTGATGGTGGTCATGGAGGCAATGGCCTTTGACCCCATCATTATTGAAACCGTGGGTGTGGGCCAGGACGAGGTGGATGTTGCCTCGTATGTGCACACGACCGTGGTGGTGGTATCGCCTGGTACGGGTGACGAAATCCAGGCAATCAAGGCTGGCATCCTGGAGGCCGCTGACATTATCGTGGTTAACAAAGCGGACAGGGATGATGCGGACAGGACACTCAAGGACCTGATGACATCGCTGGAACTGGCACCGGATGCCAATCAACGACGTATTGATGTGATTGCCGTATCATCCGTGACAGGACAGGGCATCGACAAACTGGTACAAAACCTGCTGACCAGGCAACAGCAACTGCATGGAACCAGTGATTTCCAGGAAAAAACCAGGCAGCGCCAGGTCAGGGTACTGCGTAGCATGGTCATGGAATCCGCTGCCCGCGCAATCGAGGAGGCATTTCGGCAGGACCCTGGTGTTCAGGACGTGCTTTCCGGGCTTGCAGACGGCAAAATTGACCCTTTCAGCGGTGCGGACCGGGTGGTGCAATTACTGCTGGGGAAACGCCATGCCGGATAAGGATGACCGGGGAAAAACCTGGCACCGATTTTTACCGGGACTCGGAGCCCTGGTACTGGCAGGCCTGGCAGCCCTGCCGTACGGCCCACTTTACGCCTTTCCTCCGGTAATCGTTATCCCACTGCTGCTCCTTGCCGCCTTTGCGATTGCGGATATACGTTTCAGGGGGGCCAGCGTACTGGTCGAGGTGCTGGTACTGTTATGCCTGTTTGGCGGTTTTTTTATCCTGAAATCCATAGGCATCAGGCCATCCAGGACCGACGAAAATATCTATTTTTACATGGCACAAAGCCTGGTCCACGGGAAAATACCGTACAAGGACTTCTTTTTTGCCCATCCGCCAGGCCACATCCTGTTCATAGCCCCGTTTTTTGCATTTGGCTTTAACCTGGTGGTGGCAAAATTGATACCGGTAGTTGCCAGCGCACTCAGCGGCCTGTTCCTGTATCTGACGTTCCGCAGGGCCGGTGACAGGACGGCAGGTGCGATCGCCGCATTTTTGTTTCTGTATGCCTACCAGGTATTGATGGGTTCCGCGAACCTGAACGGCGAAAACCTTGCCGTGATGTTCCTGGCGCTCTCGGTGTTGCTTGCAGGTCGTGGCAATTTTGTGTTTTCAGGCATTGCCTCAGGCCTGGCCCTGTCCTGCGGACTGTACAGCCTGGCAGGTGTCATTGCCATAGGCTCGGCCGCCTACACCCTGGGCAAGGCACGTAGGGTAGGGCACCTGCCAGCAGCGTCGTTCTGGCTGGGCGTTGTGTTCGTAGTTGCAGTGTTGTTTGGCGGGGCATGGTTGATTGCGGGCCAGGGGTTTTGGGACGGCGTATTTCGTTACCACATGCTGAAACCACCCAAGGCCGGCCGGGTTGACATATTCACCCTTTCACATCCGTTCTCCATACCGGGCAATTACCTGCACAACCTGCTTGTATTTTGGGATGGCAAAAAACTGTTGCGTTCATTGTACTTTCACAGCCCGATTTATTTGCTGGCCATTGGCTATATCGGGTATGCGGTAATAAAGGCCGTGTACCTGTGGTTCATTGCGCCAAGGGCCAGCCTGCGGCCCGTGGTAAAGGCATCCAATCACTTCGATTCCATGGACGGGCTTGCCGCACTTGGGGCCGGCGCAACCGTGTTGTTTATCCTGCAACTCGGGGCGCTCAATGAGGTGTACGATTTTTACATGATCCCCATGTTCCTTTTTACAGTGATGCCTGCGGCTGTTTTTGTATCAAAGATGTTGAAACTGCCGCGCAGGTATCCCGGATGGGGCTGGGCCGGGCTGCTGGCGTTGATTGCCGTGTTGTGGCTGTACCTGCCGGTTTCCGACAGGGCGAGTCACACCCTGTGGCCGGGTGAACATGAACACCAGGGTGAAGTCGTGACATACCAGTGGCATGACCCCATTGCATTTAAACCCGTGGCACACCTGTGCAAGTCCTTGTTTTACAAGGACCAACGCATTCGAGGCGATGTCACGCCGTTTTTCAGACACTACATATGGAACAAAAGCCTGGGGTTATCGCGTATATACCAGGTGGCATCCTTTGTGCGGTCCAATGCCCGACCTGGTGATACGCTGACCGGCGCGTCGGATGTGGCCCCGCTGGTGGCACTGTTGTCCGGGGTAAGGATGGCCGGTGACGAGGCGGACACGAATTCCAAGCGCTTCAGCACAGGCATGACCTCGGACCAGGCGTTTTTTGACAAGGCCTGCCAGGATCACCTGCGTTTCGTCATTTCGTGCATGGATTCGCATTTTACACCCTACTTCATGTCAACCAGTCCGTTGTACCGCCCCCTGTTCAAGCGGGCCGCCAGGTTTATCGACCGCAATGCCCTGCACCACCGGAGGGCCTTTGTGATCGATGTTTACGAACGAACAGGGCCTTGTGACAGCGGGAAATAGGTGTGGATACGCCAAAGGACAAGTGGGCTTTGGGACGCGCATCGGAGGAACTGGTCGCGGAGTACCTGACGGCACGAAAATACACGGTTATAGCGCGAAATTTCCATGCACCGGGCGGTGAACTGGACATCATTTGTACCCGAAATAATACGTTGTTCGTGGTGGAGGTACGCTCGCGCAGGTACGGCGCCACACGCCCGATTGACACCATAGGACCACACAAACAGCAGCATATCTTTGATGCGGTGGACGCATTCATGGCATTGCATAATCCGGGGGTTGATGAGGTTCGGTTTATCGTTGCCGAGGTGGAATGGCATGCCGGAACACCGGAAATCCGGCTGACCTTTGACCCTTTTGCAGGGCATTAGCGGATAAAAGACAGGAGCCGCGGCCGTTGGCAGTGTGGAGGGCAGGTCTGCCGGGGTGTAAACCCGTCCTGGGAGCGCCGGCATCCAGCCGGCATATTGAATTGTGTTTCTATTTCAGGGTGTTGCAAAACACGCAAATTCCTGAATTCACCACTAAATTATTCAAATCAACACACTCTTTCGGCCGGCAATAATACTATATTTTTAAAGAACTTACGTCGAATTATCAAAAAAGGCAGGCACCTACCAAATTACCTGACTAAATTCGGCAGTCGGGTACTGCGAGCGGCCCATCTACTTTGTCCCCCATTTGATGCTTAAGTCTTGCCCCGGAGGGACATGAATTCAATCATCCGCAGGATGAGCATAACCACGTGGCTCTGCTACGCCTGCGCTCAAATGGGCTTATCTCCGCGTATCTTAACCACTTTCAGTGCCTTTTGTGCTCAAATTTGACAGGTAATTTGGGACACGTGGGGCTGCCCCAACGGTCCACTGCGCTTACAGATCGATTTTCTCGACGAGTCCCAGTAACTGTTCGATATCCATGTCCGATGGCCTGGACCCGGGTTCTATACCTGCATCCTCCAATACCCTGCGGATTGCAACCTTGTCCCGATGCAGGTGGATTGCCATTGAATTCTCGACTGTCCTGCGCGGTTGCGCAAAAACCGCGGCAACCAGCCGTTCGTAACGGTCAAAATCCGCAGGCGGCGATGTGGTATGTGCATCGAATACCACCACCTCGGAATATACATCGGGTTTGGGCATAAAGCAGGATGGTGGAACAACGCCCAGGCTGTGCATCCGCCAGTATGCCCTGGTCATTGCGGACAAACGTCCGAATCCACGGGTCCCTGGCCGCGCCAATATACGCCTGGCGACCTCCTTTTGAAACATCAGTACCATGCGTTCGATCAAGCCGGTATTTCGTAACAAACGGATAAGGATCCGGGTGGAACTGCTGTAGGGGAGGTTACTGACCACTTTTACGTGTTTCGACCGTGGCATTTCGTAGTCCATGAAGTCCTGGTTATGTATTTGCACCCATTGTGGCAGATGTTCTGCCAGAAAGTCCGCCAGTTCCGGGTCTTTTTCCACGAGGCGCAACCTGCCGTCCCGAGCCAGTTCGTTGGATTGTAAGTCATGTAGAATTTTTTTCGTCAAGGCCCCTCGGCCCGGTCCGATTTCTACTATTGTATCCAACCGGCTGATATGCAATGCACCTACGATTTTATCCACCCATGGCTGGCATGCCAGAAACACCTGGCCCAGCCCTTTCCTGTGATAACGATCCACTTTATTTGCCAGCAGAGGACAGGACTTTGAGTGCCTGAGTCTGGTACTGGAACATCTTTTGCACACCAGTGGTGGACTGTGTAATGATTACACCTTGTGCGGATGACGGGAACACGTTGAACTGCAAACTGTATGTCCCTGGCTCCGTTACTTTTTCCATCCTGGTGAATACCCCGCCATCATTAATCGGCACCACCGGCCCAGCAGGTATGCAGGATTGCATGTTCTTGGGGTCAGGACAGATCGAAGTGTTTTTGTCAATCATATAAAAAAAAGTGTATGTCTTTCTGACGCCAATGGTATCCCCTGTATAGTTGATGATTGCCACGGGGAATGCCTGGTTTGCCACGATTTTGTCCGGAAAAATTACCTTGATGCCCTTGGGTGATAGTGATTTGACGCAATATCCGGTTCTGGCCTGTTTCAGGGTATCGCATAAACTCCCGGGACGACATACCCTGGCACCCTTGCAAAAAGGCCATTCCGATGGACAGTCCTTGTCGGACCAGCACGCTGACGGCCCTGGCTGGTGGACACAATAGCCCTTTGCTACCTGATATACGCATTTATCTGAGGGGCAGGTGAAAGAGTCTTCGCAAAAACTGTGTTCTGGATTACTGCAATCGCGGCTTTTCATGCAAGTTTCCTCGGGTTCACAAGTACCTGCCTGGGTGGCGCAGGAGTCGAACATGGTGCATAGCGTTGCATTGTTACAGGTCTTGTAATTGCTGCAATCGCGGTCATCCAAGCAGCCTTTGGCCGTATCCTTTGGCTTGTCCACGCATTTTCCCGGAAAGTCCTGGCCCCAGCAGGGTCCTGACTGACAATACAAGGCCTGGGCACAGTATTTGCCATTACTGCAATCCGAATCCTTGTAACAGCGTCCGGGTCCCGCATACCTGCACAGTCCCGGAATGGTAGGTGCCAGGCAGCCTGGGCCGTTGCATGTATGCGAGCCCACACAAACATAGAACTGGGGACATTGCGAGGAGGACGTGCAAAACACGTGTTTGTACTTTGGTATGCATGTGCCGGGATACACATCGCAGTTCCCAAAGCAATGCTTACCGCCACATGGCATCACACCAGCGCATGTCGTGTTTTTGGGGCAATCCTTGTCATCCAGGCACTGGTAATCCAGGATTTGGTCCCTGCATGTACTGGGTGGTACATAGACGTCCGTGGTGTCCGCCGTGTTGGAGTCCTGGCCCGTGTCCCGTGGGGCGTCCGTTTTGACGTCCGCAATGCCTTCCTGAATGATAACATCCTGATCCTGCTGTGAAAATTCCGTATGGACATCCGCAACATCCTCCACTGTACCCGCAACATCACCATCGACCTGTCCGCTGTCCACCGGTGCAAAGATGTTGGATTTTGAAGCGCATGCCCACAGCAAGGGCAAGGTACAGGCAAGTGCAAGAATTAGAACCCCAATTACCTGGCTAAACTTGGCAGTCGGTCGCAGCAAGCGGCCCGTCTGCTGTGTCATTTCTACCAATTTGATGCTCGACGTACCGAGAAAACGTTTCATTGTGTGCCCCTGCGAAAGATGACGTGTCTGGGAAACGGGTCCACATCAAGGTCAAAATGGACCTGCAAAGGGTCAGCCTGCCCTGACAAGTAATAATACCCCAGTGCAGCCACCATGGCAGCATTATCCGTGCACAGTTCGATCGGCGTCAATACCAGCCTGAGCCCTTCCAGGTCACACCTGCGCGATAAATCCCTTCTAAGCACGGAATTTGCAGCCACACCGCCCGCCACAACGATGGTTTTTACACCGGTGCGCACGGCAGCCTGCACAACCTTGTGAACCAGGACATCCACCACGGCCTGCTGAAATGATGCCGCTATGTTTGCCACTGTCCTGGCATCCAGGGGTTGTTCAATGGATTTAAGGTACTGTTTCAGTGCGGTCTTCATACCGCTGAAACTGAAGTCCAGGGGCCGATCCCTCAGAAATGCCCTTGGAAAATGGTGAAAATCCGCATCCCCATCCACAGCGACCCGGTCCATGTGTACGCCCCCAGGGTAAGGCAGGCCCAACTGTATGCCCGCCTTGTCCAGTGCCTCACCAGCAGCATCATCCAGGGTCCTGCCCAGTACGGTAAAGCGGTCCGCAGCCTCTACCAGGTAGATACTGGTGTGTCCGCCTGACACGGCCAGTCCGATATAAGGAAAATCCAGGGGATCAGGCCCCAGAAATGCGGCTATCAGGTGTGCATGCACATGGTTCACCCCGACCAGCGGCAGCCCGGCAGCCCTGGCCATGGCCTTTGCCGTTTGCGTGCCCACGATCAGGGACCCGATCAAACCCGGCCCCTCGGTTACAGCCACGCCGTCCAGCCCGTGCAGGTCCGTGTCCGCATCCGCCAGTGCCTGTTCAACCACTCCCAGTATCCACAACGAATGGTTGCGACTGGCCAGTTCCGGTACCACGCCGCCAAACGGTTCGTGCAGTTTGACCTGCGAGTGGATCACGCTTGACAACACCTGCCTGCCGTCCTCTACCACCGAGGCCGCTGTTTCATCGCAACTGCTTTCTATGCCCAGAACTTTCACACGTTTATTGTAACTGAAAGCAGGTTAAACTTCCATACTAACGGGGGAACTTCGGATGCTTATGTTTGCCACTTCGGGGCAATACACAAGCAGGTACAACGACAACGTGGATGTGCCGCTTGCAGCGCCAGACTCTCGAATTTAGCCAGGCAATTTGGGTATCAACGCAGTACAAAACCAGGACGCGTACTGTGATTTGACAATCGGGTCCGTTATATGCAAAATTCTGCCTGATGATTGATATCGAAAATATTTCGAAATATTACGGCGCAAAGGCAATCCTGGAAGGCGTGGACCTGTTTATTGGCGAAGGTGATCGGATTGGCGTGGTCGGACTGAACGGGGCTGGCAAGACCACGTTGTTCAAAATCATCCTGGGCGAGGAGATGCCGGACGAAGGGCGCATCAACAGGCCGAAACACCTCAGCATAGGTTATTTGTCCCAGGATGTGTACATCCAGGCAGGTGATAATCGTAATGCATTACAGGAGTGCATCATAGGCGTCAAGGGCATTGGTACGCTGTTGCAGCAAAAAGAAAAAATCCAGACGCAACTACTGGGTGCGCAGGACGCCGGGGAATCGAATCAACTGGCTGTGCTGCTGGATGAGGTGGAGCACGAACTGGTGCATGCCGGTTATCACTCCATGGAGGCGAGGGCGAAGACCATATTAACAGGATTGGGCTTCGATGAGACAGACATGAACCAGCCCTTGTCAACGCTTTCCGGCGGTTTTTTGATGCGTCTGCAACTCGCCAAACTGCTGTTGTCCGAGCCGGACTTGATGCTGCTGGACGAGCCCACCAACCACCTGGACCTGGAGTCCCTGGTATTCCTGGAAAATTATATCAAAAATTACAAGGGGGCCTTTTGCGTGGCAACACATGACCGCGTATTTTTGAACAGGGCTGTGAGCAGGATCTGGGAACTGGAACGGGGTAAGGTCACGGTTTATAGCGGCGGGTTTGACGATTACAGGAAACTCAAGGCCGAGGCCGTGCGCCACCGGATGAAACAGTACGAGGAACAACAGGCCCAGATCAAGGCCGCGGAGGAATTCATCGCACGTAACCGGGTGCGCAAGGACAAGGCCCGGTTAATCCAGTCCAGGAAGCGCTTTCTGGAAAAACTGGAGCGCATCGAAAAGCCGGTGTCTGAAAAGTCGGTTCGACTTCAGTTCCCTCAGCCGCCAAAGGGGCCTGACAAAGTCGTTATATTGCAGGGTATCGAAAAGTCCTTTGGTACGAAAAAGGTCCTGCAAAAGGTCGATTTGACCATATCCAGGGGCGAAAAGGTGGTGCTGGTGGGCCGTAACGGTGCTGGCAAAACCACCTTGCTGAGGGTCATTGCCGGCGTCATGGAGCCGGATGCGGGCCGGCGGATTCTGGGAAGGGAGGTGGAGGTTGGATATTATGCACAGGACCAGTTGGACGTGCTGGATCCGCAATCCACGCCTTACCGGGAGGTCCTGAAACTGGCTGGACCGGATATTGCGCCGCGGGTCAGGGGGATGCTGGGGGCATTCCGTTTGTCCGGTGATGATATAGAAAAAAAGGTCATGGTATTGTCCGGAGGGGAAAAGGCCAGGGTTGCCCTGTGCAGGCTGTTGATTCGCAGGCCCGGGCTGCTGGTCATGGACGAGCCGACGAACCACCTGGATATCCCATCGATGGAGGTGCTTGAACAGGCGTTAAAGGATTTTACCGGTACGGTGATCATGGTGTCCCATGACCGGACGTTTATCGATGCAGTGGCTACCAGGGTGGTTGAGGTGGATTTCGGCAGGCTTCGTTCGTATCCTGGAAACTACAGTTATTACCTGGAAAAGAAAAAGGTCGAGCAGGGTAGGGCAGGCACAAAGGACCATACAAACCGGGGGCGCAGCAAAAAGAACGCCGCCAACCAGGTGGACAGGAAACAAAAACGCAAATTGGAGGCCGAACTACGTAACCAGCGTTACCGCGTGCTTGCGCCGCTGCGTCAGCGGGTCAATGCCCTTGAGGCCAGGATCGAAAAGGTGGAAACCGAAATCGAGGAATTGAATTTGCAACTGGCTGACCCACAGTTGTATTCAGACCCGGAAAAGGCATTGGGTGTCTCGTCAAAACACAAGGAGTTAAAGAAACTGTTGGACGACCTGATGGTGGAATGGGAAAAGGCGCATCGCAGGCTTCAGCAGGCCCTTGAGGAATTCGAGTCGCAGCCGCTGACTTGACGACCACGGAAACACTACGGACTCCAGCCGGCATTTTCCCGTGACCGTTGGCCGTGACCGTAGCCGTTGACCGTTGACCGAGTCCGTGGCCGTTGGCCGTGACCGTGACCGTGACCGTTGACCGAGTCCGTGGCCGTGGAGCGCAGGCGGCCTTGAGGGTGTTGAAAAGGTCCCCCCTGGGATCGCCGACTTCCAGCCGGCGTCTTGAATTCTCTTTGTGTTTCAGGGTGTTACAAAACAGACAAATTTCCGAATTCGTCACTAAATCCATCAAATCAACACCCTCGGCCTCGCCTGCTTGTGACCCAGGCGGGATCCGGAAGAACCCCATTTTAGTGTTTTCCGGATTCCACCCGGGTTGGGGCACCACTGTTCATACCGCTTGTGACGGTGAAGTTCAGCCTTTTTTATCTTTGTCCGCGTCCTTGTCCTGTTGGCGTCGAGCCATAATCAATTCCTTAATCCTTGATTCGTATCCTTGATCGCTTGGCTCGTAAAATCGAAGTTTTGCAATCTTGTCAGGCAGGTACACGACACCCGGGGCATAGTGTGCCGGTTCGTCATGTGGATACCTGTAGCCATCACCATAGCCCTGCTCCTGCATCAGTTTTGTCACGGGATTACGCAAATGCAGTGGCACATTCAGGGGGCCTGTATTTTGTACAACCCTGGCTGCTGCCTTCATGGCCAGGTACGAGGCATTGGATTTGGGTGCAGTGGCCAGGTAGGTGACGGCCTGGGCCATGGGGATCCGGCCCTCCGGCAGGCCCACCGCCTCGAATGCATGAAATGCGGCAACGGCCACCTGCAAGGCCTGGGGGTCGGCGTTACCTATATCCTCGCTTGCAAATATGAGCATACGCCTAAGGATGAACCGGGGTTCTTCACCGTTTTCCAGCATACGCATCATGTAGTACAATGCTGCATCCGGGTCGCTGCCACGCATGCTCTTGATGAATGCTGACACCACATTGTAATGTTCTTCGCCATGCCTGTCATACCGAGTGCCCGTTCCGGTAACGGAATCCTGAACCTCCTTCGTTGTAATCGTATGGTCGGCCCGTTTCCACGCCATGCGGGCCGCAATTTCCAGTATGTTCAATGCCTGGCGCGCGTCACCCCCTGCCACGCGTCCAATCAGGGCAACCGCATCATCCTGGATCTGGATATTGAATTCACCCAGGCCTTTCACAGGATCCGCAAGTGCCCGCCTGGTAATTTCCTCGATTGCCCGGGGTGTTAGTGCATCCAACACCACCAGGCGACACCTGCTCAACAATGGGCTGATAATGTTAAAGGACGGGTTTTCCGTGGTGGCAGCGATCAGGATGATCGTACCGTCCTCCACAAACGGCAGGAAGGCATCCTGCTGGGTCTTGGTAAAGTGGTGGATTTCATCCACGAACAGGATCGTACGCTTACCAAAGGACTTGAGATTTTTTTGTGCCTCGCCGATTACTGCTCTGACCTCCCGCACTCCCCCCTTTATGGCAGAAAAACGGACGAACAGGTGCCTGGTGTTTTGTTCAATCACATTGGCCAGCGAGGTTTTGCCGCAACCTGGCGGCCCCCACAATACCAGGGATGGGATTGAATCCGCCTGGATCGCCTGTACCAGCCATGAATCTGGTCCAAGCGCCGTGTTTTGGCCTACCAGGTCCTCGATACGTGAAGGTCTCATCCGCTCTGCCAGCGGTTGTTTGTAATTCCTTGTCATATTTTTAGTATTCCATAGGGCATTTGTATGGTACATGGAAGTGCTCCCAAGGTCAATCACGGGTCAGGGTCCCCGAATTACCACTCTGAATTCGGTGCTCAGGCTTGTTACGTACTGTCGTCCAGGCACAAGGTCAACAGGTCATCGAGCTTGTTCAGTACCTGTGCATTGTTCGTGGGAAAGGTGATGGACAAAAACGGTGGTTCCTGGTTTTGTATGTCGGCCGCGAGTCCCATGTCAGTGGCCCTGGATGCAATCAGGCCGAGGACCTGTATATCGGCGTGGACCTTTACGCTGCGGCCTTTTTTGATCACCTTTTGCACCTGGAGCCTGGTGCCGTTCACCCTCAGGCGAGCGGCCAGGAACAGGCGGTTGGTCAGGGGCACTGGGAAGCCGAACCGGTCGATGAACGAGGCACGCAGTTCCTCGACCTCCATCAGGTTGGTTGCCCTGGATACGGCCTGGTAAACGGACAGCCGCACGTCCGAGTCAGGGACCTGTTCCTCGGGGATCACCATGGGCGTGTCTATGTCCAGTTCGCAGGTGTGCGTATCCTGGATGTCGCTGCGAAGCCTGCGTATCGCCTCCTGCACCATTTCCATGTACAGGTCATAGCCCACCCGTCCGATGTGCCCTGACTGTTGCGCACCGAACATGTTGCCCGCGCCGCGGATCTCCAGGTCCGCAGAGGCCAGGTTGAACCCGCTGGACAGGCCGGACATCTTCTGGATTGCATTCAAGCGCTGGACCGCGCTGCGGCTGATTTTCCCGCGTCCCGGCAACAGGAAATAACAGTACGCCTGCCTGGACGAACGGCCGATCCTGCCGCGCAACTGGTACAACTGGGCCAGGCCGAAGGTGTCCGCGCGTTCGATGACCATGGTGTTGGCGTTCGGTATATCCAACCCGGATTCGATGATCGTGGTGGTGATCAGCACGTCGATTTCGCGGGCCACAAAGCGCGCCATGACCTTTTCGATCGCTTCCTTGGGCATGCGTCCGTGCACGGCCACCACCCGGGCCGCGGGCACCAGGTCCTTGATGAATGCCTCAACCTCGTCCTGGTCGTTGATGCGGTTGTGCACGTAATACACCTGGCCGCCACGTTCCAGTTCCCGGTTGATGGCTCGGCGTACCAGGCGGCCTGAGCGTCGGGCCACGAAGTTTTGCACTGCAACGCGCTCCTTGGGCGGGGTAGCCATGATGCTAAGCTCCCGCACGCCGGCAAACGCCATGTGCAGGGTCCTGGGGATAGGCGTGGCTGTCAGGGTCAGCGTGTCCACGAACCGGGCGATCTCGCGGATCCGTTCCTTGTGCCGGACACCGAAACGGTGCTCCTCGTCGATCACCAGCAGCCCCAGGTCCCGGAACACCACGTCCTGCGACAGCAAGCGGTGCGTGCCAATGATGATGTCCACGTAACCGGTGCGAAGCCCCTCCAAAACCTGTTTGCGCCTGGCAGTCCCGTCCAGCCGGCTCAGGGATTCCACCACCACGCCCGTGCCGCGAAAACGCCTGGAAAACATGCGCCTGTGCTGGGTTGCCAGTATGGTGGTCGGCACCAGTACCGCCACCTGCTTGCCGCCCAGCACCACTGCATACGCGGCGCGCATGGCCACCTCGGTCTTGCCGTAGCCCACGTCACCCACGACCAGACGGTCCATGGGCCTGGACGCGGCAAGGTCGGCCAGTACCTCGTCCACCACCCGGGCCTGGTCCGGTGTCTCCTCGTAGGGAAACGCCTCCTCGAAGCGCTTGAATTCGTCGCCTGCAATCCGAAACGCGTGGCCCCGGATCGTAGAACGCAGTGCGTACAGTTCGCCCAGTCGCGCGGCCAGTTCTGCCGCTGCGTCACCGGCCTTTTGCCTGCGCCTGACCCACGCATCGCTGCCCAGTTTGTCCAGCCTGACCAGTTCGAGGTCCCTGGGCGCCCTGTACCTGGTCACCGCATCGAACGCGTAAACCGGCACGTACAGGATTGCATCATCGCGGTAGCGGATCCTCAAAAATTCCCCGACCTCGCCGCCTATGCGGGACTGCACCAGGCCCTCGAACAGCCCGATCCCGTAGTTACGATGTACGACAAGGTCATTTTCCCGGAACGGGATGTCCAATAACTTGGGACCATGGGACGCGGACTTGTGCTTGTAGCCTTGCAGGGTCCTGCCAAACAGCATGCTCGTGGATATGATGACCAGGGCGGCGTCATCCAGCGTTACCACGCCCTGGGCCTTTCCAGTCGCCAGGTAAACACCCGGGTCCGCACCACCGGCTATCCAGTCCAGCACAGCCATGGGGTGTTTCAGGGCCTGCACCGGCGTGTCGCTGGACACCAGGTCCTGCACGCGGTTGCTCTCACGTTCATCCAACGCAACCAGCAGCACCCGGCGGCCCTGTCCGGCCAGGTCACGCAGCAGTTCGTTTACCACCCGGAAACGTTCGGACAGGCCCAGTTCCTCATCCTTCAACATGGACAGCCGGGCTGACACCGCCTTGTCCGCTGTACTCGTCCATGTATCAACACCTGCAACCACGTCCACGGCCTTTGCAACGGGACTCAGAAACGCCTGCCAGTTGCAAAACAGGGCGTCCACCGGGTCAGGGATTACACCCGCTGAGTTCACTTCTTCGAAATCAGCGGCCGCCTCGGACAACACGCCCTCTGCGGTTGCGGACAGCACCTCAGAACCCTTGACCAGGAACACGAGTGTACGGTCGTCAAAATACGCGGACATGGGGGCAAGTCCGCCCAGCAGCAAGGCCTCGAACCCCATGGCACCCGGGAAATCGAGCCCCTTTTCAATTGCATCCATGATCGCCTGCCACTGGGGCAATATGCTGTGTTTTTGGGGCCTGCGAGTATCCATGCGCCTGAGCGCTTCCCTTGAAATGTCCGGGTCCTGGAGCAGTGTCCCGGCAGGCACCATGACCGCATCCCTGATGTGTACTACGCTGCCCTGGTCGGCAGGGTCGAAAAAACGGATGGACTCGATTTCGTCGCCAAAGAACTCGACGCGTACGGGATAAGGCGCAAGCGGGCTGAAGCAATCCACGATCCCGCCGCGCACAGCGTACTCGCCCGGTGACTGGACCATGCCCACGCGCATGTAGGAGGCGCTGGTCAGCGCATGTTCCAGTGCGGTGCGCAGGAGCGTTTGACCCTTGTGTATGGTGACCACGTGGTCCATGAACAATTCGGGGTCAGGCACCTTGCGCAGGGCCGTTGCCACGTCCACGGATAACAGCATGGGACCGTCGTCCAGCAGTCCGTACAAGGCCGCATTACGCGCACCAATGGCACCCGGATCGGGCAGGACCTGCTCGTAAGGACCAATGGGCGGCCTGGTTAATACAACCGCATGCGGGCTTACAGGGCTGCCACGCAGGAAAAAACGGGTCCAATCCTGCAAATCCGCTGCCTGGGATGCGGACTGGGTGATGAACACCACCTTGTAGCCCTGTGTTACTGCAACCGCGGCGTACAGGGCCGCATTGCGCGGGTCTGTGACAGGAATTTTACTGTTTTCGAGCGCTTTTTTCAGTAATTGCGAGAGATATGCCTGCACAAATTATTTCAGGTCGCTGTCGTAGGGTACCTTTACGAATTCGGTGACGCCCTTGATCGCACGCAGGGGCTTTTCCAGGTCCTTGGCAGGGCCAACGACCACGATTACCATGTCGTTTGCGTCAATAAATTCGCGAAATGCCTTGTCCGCTTGCTTGGGCTCGACCTTTTTCACCCGGTCGATGTAAGTGTCCATCAGGTCCTTGGGCTTGCCGCGCAAAAACACGGACACCTCGAAACTGGCCCGCTTGAAAGCGGTTTCCAGTTCGAACGGGAAGCGGTTCATCATGTATTCCTTGGATGATTTTATGCGTTCGGCCGGGATCCCGTCGTGGATCGCCTGCCTGAGCAGTTTGATGGACAATTCAATGGCCGGTACCGTGTCCTCGACCTTGGGGAACATGCCGATGCCCACGCTGCCCCGCTCACGGAACAAATCCAGGATCGAACCCACGCCGTAACTCCAGCCGCGTTTTATGCGGACCTCGGTGGTCAGGATGCTGGTAAAGGTGCCTCCGAACGCGGTATTGGCCACGAACAGGGGGATCACGTCACCATGTTGCCAGCCAGGAGTAATCGTGCCGATCCGGATCTGGGTCTGGGTGCGGTTGGGCTTGTCCACCAAAAGCACGTGCAGGCCCTTGGGCTTTGGCAGGTCCTTGGCCTGGAACAGGGTTTCCTTGCCCTCGGGCAAATCGCCCAGGTACTTGTCCAGCAAGGCCTCGAGCCGCTCGTGAGTGATGTCGCCCGCGGCCACGAACACCAGGTTTTTCCTGGTGTAGTACTGTTTGTGGAACGCGATGCAGTCCTTGGGCGAAAGGCCGTCCAGGCTTTTCAGCGTACCCCCCACGGGCCGGCTCAGCGGTGTGCCTCTGTACAGGAAACGATGGAAGAAATAGCGTACCAGGGCGCTGTCCGAGTCGCGACGATGCAGTATGTCCGCGCGCATCAGGCCCTTTTCCTTGTCCACCTCCGCCTGCGGAAACGTGGGGTGCATGATCATTTCCGACATCAATTCAAAGAATTTTTCCGTGTTCCTGGTCAAAACCCCGCCTGACACGTACGAATACATGCCACTGGCACCGCTGTTTATGTCCGCACCCAGCAGGTCGAATTCGTCGGTCAACTGCTGGTACGTGTGCTTGTTGGTACCGCGCAGCAGCGCCCGTGCCGTGAGTCCGGCAGCCCCCTCCTTGCCCTGCGGGTCCCTGTAACTGCCTGCCAGAAATATTGCCTGCATGCTGACATACGGCAGGTCATGGTTTTCCACCAACACGTAACGAATCCCCTTCTTGGTCGTAATCATCCTGGCAAATCCCTCCTGAAAAGAAAACAGGACAACGAAAAACAATACTATGCGGACTGATCGCCTCACTTTTTGCCCCTGGGCAGCATGATCAACTTGGCCATGTGTATGGGCAGGAAGTACTTGTTGATCACCCGTTCAATTGCCTTGTTGTCCACGCTGCGGATACCTTCCAATTGTTCGAAAAACTTCCGGTAATCACCCGAGGTGACATGCAAGAATCCCAACTGTCCGGCCACTGCGGACACGGTGATTCGGCCCTTGACCAGTTCGGCCTCGGCCAGGTTGCGCGCCTTTTGCAGCTCCTCGGGCTTGAGCCCGTGCACACGGATCGCCTCCAATTCCTTTGCAATCACGTGCATGGCCTCCTTGGCGTCACGCCCGGGTTTCATGGTCACATCGATCATCATGAATCCGGCCTGCCGCAGTGCCTCCACCATGCCATCCACATCGTCCGCGATCCCCATATCATCAACCAGCTTACGCTTCAGCCTGGAGCTTTCCATGCCGAACAGCACCTCGCCCAACACGTTTGCGGCATACGCATCATGCTGGTTAATCGACGGCCCGGCAAACAGCATGGTTGCCACCTGGCTCGCCACCTCGAATTCCATGGTTTTGGCCTGGTCGATTGCACCGTAGTTTTTGATTTTCACCGGTTCCGGTGCAGCCCGCTTGACCTCGGTCCCGGGGATTGGCCCGTAACGCCTGCCGATCAATTCCAAGGCCTGCTTTTCGTCGATGTCGCCCACCACCACGAGCACCGCGTTGGACGGGCTGTAGTAGCGCTTGTAAAAGGCCATGACGTTTTTCAGGGTCATGTCGTCCAGGTCCTGCATCCAGCCGATCGTTGGGTGCCCGTAGGGATGTGAACCAAAGACCTCGTGAAACAGGATTTCCTCGGCCTTACCCTCGGGGTCGTTGTCCACCCTGTAGCGGCGTTCGTTTTTCACCACCTCCAGTTCGCTGCGAAACTGGTCTTCCTTGGGCGACAGGTTTTGCATCCTGTCCGATTCCAGTTTCGTGACCAGGTCCAGTTTGCCCTTGGGCAGGTTTTCATAATAAAAGGTCCAGTCAATCCAGGTGGCTGCATTGGTTTGGGCCCCTGCCTCCTCCAGGATTCGGTCGAACACGCCGCCCGGATAATTGGGCGTGCCCTTGAACATCAGGTGTTCCATCAGGTGGGCCAGGCCTGTTTTGCCCGCCACCTCGTCCGCGGAACCGACTTTGTACCAGGTCTGGTACGAAAACACGGGTGCGGAGTCATCGGGCAGCAACAACACCTCCAGGCCGTTTTTCAACCTGAACAGGTCCACGTGCTTGGATGCCCCGTACGCGTGGCTGTTGACGAATTCGACCGTTGTAATCCCGTTGAGGTCACGGTTTACCTGATCAAGCATTTTTACTGGTTTGCCTTGCGCCGTCATCTGAGCCACCCCCATCAATAACAAGACCACGATAATCTTTCGCATCAGGCAGTCACTCCATCAACTGCATCGCCCGGTCCTCGACATACCCGGCGAGCCTCTGGACCCTGGGCATGCCTTCAACAGGCACCATAGGTACCTGCAGGACAGGCAATTTTATACGCGTTTCAAGTGTTTGTAAAGCCTGATCCTGATTATCGCGCATGCGCGCCAGCACTATGGACTTTTGCAGGGCCTCTTCCAGGTGTGGCACGGCCTTGCGCCTCGCTGCCCTACGCATGGCAACAGCGATTTTTTGTTCGTATTCGTTCATCCGTACAGGCAGCATACGGTTGGCAACGATCATCTCGGGGCGCCGGTTCAGGATATGGTCAATTTCATCCGTGAATTGCAAGGTTTCCCGGACCGGCATCTGTTCGCACAGGGTTACCATTACGATGGCCGTTACGGTGCGGTCCCGAAGCATGTGCCGCAGGGCCTTTGCATCAGTGACCATGGGTCCGGTCTTCATGCTGGTGATCACGGTGTCCGGGATCTGAAGGATCCGCTGTCCGTGACCCGTAGCAGGCAGGTCCAGGATCACGCAGTCCCAGTGGGGGTTATCCTTGCCGCGATTTTCCACCTCGAAGCCCACCTTGCCCAGGATCAACAGTTCGGCCAGGCCAGGAACGGCCTGCATCATTCCTGTCATAAGCGGGTTGCCAAACACCACCTTGTATAGTGCATTGAAGTGCAATTTCGTGAGTGCATACTCGTGCAGGGCCTGCCATGGGTCGATCAGCATGGTCCACAGTCCGTCACTGACCTGTTGCGGCCCATAGGTTCCCTGTTTCCGTCCAAAAAAGCCCTGGACCACGCCCTCGTCACCCACCTCGATGATCGCGGTCCGTATGCCACGGCGTCCCAGTGCGTATCCCATGGCAGCACTCAGCATACTCTTGCCCACGCCACCCTTACCTGTAACGATGATCAATTTGGTCGTCATGCCGCCCTGGTATTGTCGTAGAGACGCCTCCAGACCACCTCGAAATCGTCGTGAATGCGCAAAAACGCCTCCACCACCTGTGGATCAAACCGCTTGCCCGATTCGAGCACGATCATGTCCCTGGACGCGTCCAGCGTGATTGCGTCCTTGTACACCCTTTGCGTTGTCAAGGCATCGTACACGTCCGCCAGGGCTACGATCCTGGCCTCCAATGGGATTGCCTCGCCCTTCAGCCTGTTTGGGTAGCCGTGACCATCCCAGCATTCGTGGTGTGACAGGGCGATATTCTGGGCCACCTCGTCCGCATTGACCAGGCGCAGCAGTTCGTACCCGTAGGTGGTATGCTGCTTCATTACCTCGAATTCCTCGGGCGTCAACCGGCCTTCTTTTTTCAGGATCGCGTCCGGTATGCCCACCTTGCCCACGTCGTGCAAGCCGGCAAAACGCCGAATCTTGGACACGAAATCCACTGGCAAGTCCATGGACCTGGCCAGCAGGGTGCTGTATTCGATCACCCGGTGCAAATGCCGGCCCGTATCGCTGTCATTAAAGGCATTGGCACGCTCGAAAGCGGCCACGATTCCAAGGGTCAGGTTTTCCAGTTCTTTGGTGCGCTCGTCCACCAGCTCGGTCAGGTGCACCTTTTCATCCAGCAACATCCGATTTTTGCGTTCCAGTTCGTCGTGCAAGTCCTTGATTCTGAACATGGAATTCACCCTGGCGCGCAGTTCCAGGGGATTGAAGGGCTTGGATATGAAGTCATCTGCCCCGGCCTCGAGTCCCTGCACCTTATCCGCCATCCTGCCCAGGCCTGTCAACAGGATGATGGGAATGTGCTTGCTCCTGGGGTCCAGTTTTAATATCCTGGTGGCGCTGAGTCCGTCCAGTTGAGGCATAACCACGTCCATGATGATCAGGTCGGGTATATTGCCCTGTTTCAGGACAGCATCCACCATGATCCGGCCACATGAGAAATACAGCGTTTCCACGCCCAAGGGCTTCAATGTGGCCCGAACCAGGAAGAAATTTTTCTCTTCGTCGTCAACCAGGAATACTTTTCTCATGCAATACCACCCCGTCAGGCAAAATAATTATACACAAATATAAATTACCGGGCAAACATCAATTTTCAAGAATTTTCGATGTAACCCAAATTACCTGTCAAATTTGAGGACAAAGTACGCTGCATTTTCCGTTGGCCGAGGCCGTTGACCGTGGCCGTGTGATCCCGGTGAAAACGCAAGTCGTGGAGCACAGGCGGCATGTGGAGCGCAGGCCGCCGGCCTGCTTGTAACCCAGGCGGCTCGCCTGGTCTTTCAGCCGTTGACCGTGGCCGTTGACCGGGGTTTCCGGTTACTACGGGAGCCTTCCCGAAGGCCCGCAGGGCCGTCCCGCAGCAGCCTACGGCTGCGTCCCTAGACCCGAAACCAGAGGCCCGAATCCGTGGCCGTTGGCCGTGACCGTTGGCCGTGGCCGGGGTTTCCGGTTACTACGGGAGCCTTCCAGAAGGCCCGCAGGGCCGTCCCGAAGCAGCCGAAGGC
>WGCQ01000111.1 GCA_015493765.1 Deltaproteobacteria bacterium | reverse complement strand
GCCTGTACCGCGGGCGTCTCGCCCGCCTTTCCGTGGCCGTGGCCGTGTTGAAAAAGCCCCCCTGGGATCGCCGGCTTCCAGCCGGCATCTTGAATTATCTTTGTATTTCAAACGATTACAGAACACACGAATTTCCGAATTCGTTACTAAATCCATCAAATCAATACCCTCATACTGGCGGTACGTGCTTCTGCGCATTCTTTCGGATGCTTGAATTCATTGCCACTGCGGGGCAAAGACGAAGCATACATGGATGCAAACGACAAAGTAGATGGGTCGCTTGCGGCGTACGACTGCCGAATTCAGTCAGGTAATTTGGGTAACAGACCCGCCTATTGACAGCACCACTGGCATGGATTAGAAATAAACCGGTCACGGTGCGAGGAGTAACTATGCGTGCGGGTATTTTCGGATTACAAGGTGCGGGTAAAACAACTTTGTTCAAGGCAATGACGGGTACTGTTCCGGGCAAAAGCGGTATCGGTGTGGTAAGGGTGCCGGATAATCGTATTCAAATACTGTCGGACCTGTTCAAACCCAAAAAGACCACGTTTGCCGAGATCGATTTCGAGGATATCGGCAACCCGCAGAAACGTGGCCGTAGCGGCGTTGACAGTAAGTACCTGGAGAAACTGGGAAAATGTGACATACTTGTATTAACGCTGGGCCAATTTCTGGAGGGCAATCCGGTCGAGGATTTTCACTCGGTGGTGGACGAACTCATACTCGCCGATTTGAACATGGTGGAAAACACGTTGAACCGCTGGACCAAGGAGCATCGATCCAACCGGGAACTGGACGCACTGAAACGGCTCGTATCCACACTGGAAGCCGAACAACCGGCATTCAAGGCCGGACTCGACGAACAGCAACAGGCGTTGCTGCAGGGGATTCGGCTGACCACGAACCGCAGGTTGATGGTGGTAGTCAACGTGGGCGAGGACCAGGATGTTGACGTGTCGGGGTTACAACAGGAAGCGGCAAGTTGGGAGGCGCCGGTACTGGAGGTCTGCGCACAAATAGAGGCGGAAATTGCTGAAATGGACCGGGCAAGCCAGGCAGAATTTCTGGAGGGCCTGGGAATTGGTGAGCCGGCGGTACGACGGGTAATAAAGCAGGCGTTTAACATGATGAATCTGATCAGTTTTTTTACCACCGGATCGGACGAGGTAAAGGCCTGGCCTATACGGAATGGAACAGTGGCACGCAAGGCTGCGGGCAAGGTGCATAGCGATATCGAACGGGGGTTTATTCGCGCCGAAGTAATTTCCTACGATGACTTCATGGCTGTAAAGGATATGAAACTGGCACGTGACAAGGGACTGTTGCGCCTGGAGGGCAAGGATTACGTGGTAAAGGACGGCGATATCATCAATTTCCGTTTCAATGTGTGATCCATGTTTTACCATTATCATCCAGAAATTATACCGTACTGACCGAATAATTTTTTTCTCAAAAGGCCTTGATTTTTCCAAACTTGCATTTTATACTGCCTTCGTTTTATTGGACCAAACATTGTGAGGTGATTATGAAAGTTACAAAAATGATGCTGGTAATGCTGGGCGTGACGGTTTTCGGCCTGGCCGCCTGCAAACAAGCGCCCAAGCAGGCTGCAAAAAAACAGTCTGCGGTAAAGACCACTAAACAGGCCAAAAAGACGCCTGAGCAGGTCAAGGTGGATTTCTACGTCATGTCCAAGTGCCCCTTTGGTGCACAGGTTATCAAGGGGATCAAACCGGTCCTGGACAAACTGGGCAATGCGGTTGACTTCCATGTCCATTACATTGGGTCTAATAATAATGGACAACTTAGTTCCATGCACGGTCCCACAGAGGTCAAGGGCGATAAACTGAGCGTGTGTACAATGAAGTATGCCCCGAATAATTTCATGGGCGTCTTGTACTGCATGGCCCAGACCAGGGGCCAGATCCCTACCAATTTTGATTCCTGTGCTGACAAGGCCGGCCTGGGCAGCCTGAAGGCCAAAATCAAGGCCTGCGCCAACGGCAAGGAAGGAACCGATTTGCTGGCAAAATCCTTTGCCGAATCCAAGAAAAAAGGCGCCAGGGGCTCGCCCACCATGTACATCGGTGGTGCACTGTACCGTGGCGGAAGGTCCCCCAAGGCCTTCACCCGTGCGATTTGCGGGCACTTCAAGAGTTGGAAACCCGAGGCATGCAAAAAGATACCACCGCCGGTCAAAGTCAGCCTGACGGTCCTCACGGACAAGCGCTGCAAGACCTGCCGTACCGGTCGTATTGTGGCCCAGTTAAAGGGTATGCTGCCCAAATTGCAAACCAAGACCCTGGACTACACCACGCCCGAGGGTAAAAAATTGTACGATTCCCTGAGCGCAAAAGGCCAAAAGATTCTGTTGCCCGCCTACCTGTTTGACCAGAAGATCAAAGAGGCGGATGCATACAACATGCTGCGTCGGTTCCTGGTTCCTGCGGGCCCATACCTCAACCTGCGTGTAGGTGCCAGGTTTGACCCCACCAAGGAAATCTGTGACAACAAAATCGACGACAACCACGATGGCAAAATCGACTGTGCGGATCCCGAATGCAAAAACTCGCTGGTTTGCCGCAAGGAAATCCCGAAAAAACTGGAAGTCTTCGTGATGAGCCACTGCCCCTTCGGAATCAGGGCGTTGAATGCGTTGAAGGAAGTCACAAATGCGTTCGGTAAGGACCTTCACCTCGAGATTCACTACATCGCAACCGAGACTGCACCAGGCAAATTCAGGTCTCTGCATGGCCCAACGGAGGTCGAAGAGGACAAGAGGGAACTGTGTGCAATGAAGTACTACGGCAAAAACTACAAATACCTGGATTATATCCTCTGCCGTAACAAAAACATCCGTGACAACAACTGGCAGAAATGCGCTGTGAACGGCATCAAGGCCAAGGTCATCGAGAAATGCTCCACTGGCCCGGAGGGAACGAAACTCCTGTCAGAGGACATCAAGATCGCCCAGGGTCTGGGTATTGGAGCCAGCCCCACCTGGATGGCAAATAACAAGTTTAAATTCAGTGCACTGGCACCCAAGCAGATTCAGCAGAACTTCTGCGCCCACAACCCCAAACTGAAGGGCTGCAGCAAGAATCTTAGCAATCAAAGCAAAGGCCCTAAAGGCTCTTGCGGCTAATTAATTCCGCACCCTCTCACCATCCCAAATAAAATCTGAAAATATCATCAAAATACGTTTTCCTGTGGATGCCAGATTACAAGATTTGACGTGTAATCTATGAAATTACACAATATTCGTAGGGGCGGATGTAACCCCGCCCTGAATTTGCACTTCTACTAATATTGATGTATCCTGAATTGCGTTGACCCGGATGGAGAAGGCATATGAAAAAGATTGCAATGGTTTCAATTTTGTTGCTGGCTGCGCCTGTGTTCGCCAGGGAGATGCCAATGGCGTTCCAGAGCGTGTTTCCCGAAGGGACAAAGCAGGTAAAAGGCTTTGCCCAGGTTTCGGTGGGCTACGGTTCGTCCACGATCCGACCGGTGGGCGCAAACGGATTTGAATCCAGGTTCACCGGTGGCATCAGTTTTGCAAAATACATGGAAATAACAGCATTTTACAGCAACTCTTTTTCCGATAACTGGCACAAAAACAGTTTTTCAGCGGGGGCTGAAATTACCGCTACCGTGCTGCGACCGCACGGGGCTGCACCCGGACTTGCCTTCGGCCTGATGGGATTCAGGGATCGGCAAAAGGATGGCGCGTTAACAGGCCGTGCAACAGTATTTTGGGATTCAAGAAATCTCTATGGTATGTTCACGACATACTTTGAAAAGGCGTTTGGCAAGGGCCGTGACCCCATAGACATCGTAATCACCGCAGCGCTGGGCGATCACATTACGCGTACCCTGCGTCTTTCCCTGGAATATGCGGCTCAGGATATCGAAGATGCCTGGGAAGCAGATGAGGCGGAAGGTGGCATGCGCCAGTTCCTCGGCCTTGACCTGGGGTGGTTGGCTGTCCGCAACCTGGAAGTAGTGACAGGCCTGGGCACCGACATGTCCCTGAAGACGCCGGCACCCATGGCCCGCCTCCTGTTTCGATACTCTTTCTAAGTCTAATAACCTTACTTTATCAAGGCTTTCAACTTGGGAGCGGGTTTGAAGGCCACGGTCTTGGAAGCCGGGATCATGATCTCTTCCCTGGTCTTCGGATTGCGGCCTTTGCGAGCCTTGCGCTCACGTACCACGAAGGTACCAAACCCGGGATAAGAAAACCTCTTATCCTTCTGGATCGCGGTGGACAGGGCTGCAAACACCGCATCCACGACTTCCTCAGTGCTCTTCTTGGTCAGGTCCACGCCCTTTGCATTACGAACTTCATCAATGAGTTCAGCCTTTGTCATAGCACACCTCCTGTAAATGCCTTTAGCATTCAAAAATACTACATTCCTGTCGGGAAGGAGTGGCCGGAAGCCTCAAAGCCCCATCCCTCTAAGGAATCCTAATTTATGCGTCTATTGTGAGGCTAAAAATAATGCTTTGTCAAGCCCTTTTTTAATTTTTTTTAAATTTTTTATCTTTTATGCACCGTATTTCTA
>WGCQ01000110.1 GCA_015493765.1 Deltaproteobacteria bacterium | reverse complement strand
GTTGAAGGTCTTCGAGGAAGAGGAAAAGCCCCTGTTGCTGCCCTGGGACGGGCGGTTTTACGATGTGCCGGAATTCAGGAAAGGGGCGGGTTCAAAACCCGCCCTGAATTTGCCATCAAATCAACACTCTCGACTTCGCCTGCTTGTAACCCAGGCCGCTGGCCCGGCTGGGGTAAAAATCTGAAATTTTTGCAGGTTTAGAGCCGGAAAACCCCATCTTACCGTTGATTCTTGGGGCAATTTGATTCTTCAGACATAGAAATTGTTTTTATATTCAATCTCTTGCTTGCATCGCAGTTGGCTCATTCCAAATCACTGGCATTGACCAAGTATGATGCGGGCCCAGGGCCGCATGGAATCGCGTACGAATCGAAATGGCCCGAAGTGCAGGGATGAGGTGTTACCAAGGTCGGCCACGAGATATTGCAGTGGGCCCGTGTGCCTGGCTGTCACAGATTGTCCAGGTATGAGGTCCTTTAACCGGTCCCGCTCCAGGAGTCCGGACAGGATGAGCAGGTGTTTGACCCTGGCAGGCAGGGGTACTGTCAGGTGGTCCGGCATATCCCAGGTGGTCCAAAACCCCTGTCCACTGGCACAGGCGGTCCTTTGATCACAGGCCACGCATGCATCCACCCGCTTTCCAAGCATCGGGTAATTGAAACGATACATCAAGTGATACACCGGTACGTGATCCACGTAGTACATGGTGCGTCGCCAGTCCGGGGCCGAGTAGTCCACTACGATTGCAACACTGCCGGGTTCATTCGACGCAAGTTCGTGGCGAACCGCTGACAACCCCAGTTTCAGTATGGTTTCGGAGCCGGATATCGTGCTTGCGGATATGCCTATGTCCTCGCGTATGGTCCCAGGCGGAGCCAGGAATGCCTGGACGCCCAGGCCTGACGCCAACGTAACCACGAAAAGTACTGCCGGTCGCAGCGCCCGTTTGCCCCATTTTTGTTCAAGCCAGGCAGCACCTTTCTGGCATGCAGCGATTTCCATTACCACCAGGGGGGCAAAAAAGGTAAGCAAATAACCGGGCTTGGATGCAAAAAAGAAGACATAGAACACAAAGGCCGGCACGACCCAGAGGGCTGCAACCAACAGGATGCCAGGTCCTTTGGCCACGGAATGGTCCCCGGTTGTTTTGCCCAAACCTGCCGCCAGGCCTGTTAGTGCAGGGAGCAGCAAGGGCCATATAATGACACCGAACCACACAAACAGCAGGTGTAATTCGTGTCGTGCAAACGCCGGTACCGCGCCGAACAAGGGGGATGCCATACCTGCAATGACATGCATCGTGAGGTTGCGGGTCAGCATCATGTAACGGGTCAGGCCGCCGACATTGTACGCACTGGGAATGAGCCATGCAAAGACCCCTGCTGCTGCCAGCAACAAGGCAGCGATCCGATCCTTCCGGGTAAACGGCCCACGGACCAGGGCACTCAAAAACAGCAAGGACAAAAACATGGTTACACTGGTCCGGATGCCGCCCCCGAGACCCAGCAAGGCCGCTCCTGTCAACAAGGCCAACCTGTTGCCCCTCCAGGCATCCACTGTTAGCACACCTATCCACGTGCTCACCGCGAATTCCGCGGCATACGATTCACCCACCACTCCATAGGCCCACACGTACGGGTGAAACAGGGCCGCAATAACTGCTGCCCATGACCAGGCACGGCTACAAAATCGCCGCGCTAACAGGTAGAGTCCCCACAGTCCCAGGCCTGTCATAAACGTGGCCAGGATCTGGAACGTCTTTTCTGGCGAAACACCCAATAAATACAGTAACTTACCCAAACCGACATAAAAGATGTACCCCGGTGGGTGCGGCCGGTGATACGCGATATCAAACCTGCTCAGAGCCAGGCCCAACTGGGTGGCATCCCAGTTGTAAAAGTGGGGCTGGTAAAAGGGCAGGCGTGTGATCACCAGGACTATTCCGGTGATGATTGCACCTGTTATGCCTTGACGCCTGGCTGGTATCATTAGAGCGTTAAATCCCCATTGAAAAGCGATTATGCCCTTTTCAGGGCCTCAAGGGCCTTGTACAGGTCCTGGCCGCCATGTTTGAGTGCCAGTATCCGTCCGGCCAGCACAGCGGCGTTGTAAGCCCCGTGTTTCCCGATTGCCACGGTGGCCACGGGCACCCCTCTTGGCATCTGGGCCATGGACAGGAGTGCGTCCATGCCCTGCAAGTGACCCGCGTCAACAGGTACGCCGATGACAGGTTTATGCGTGCACGATGCAACGAATCCGGGCAGTGCAGCGGCCAGGCCAGCGGCCGCGATGAACACCTCAACACCGGCCTTGTCCAGGCGCTGGACCAGTTCCATGGTGCCTTGCGGGTCCCGGTGCGCCGATGACACGTACATTTCCGCACTCAGGCCCAGGCGTTCGAGAACGTCCATCGTAGTCTGCATCAGGGCCTTGTCGCTTTTGCTGCCGCAGATTACAGCGATCCGGATATCCATGCATCCTCCTGTTGTGAAACAAGCCGTGTTACGTTATATTTATACCCTGGCTGGCTGCAAACGCAAGGGGATCATTGTTTGCGGCCGTAAATATGCATTGGAAATCAATTTTCGGGGGAATGATGGCCCGACATGTGGCCAACAGGTTGACCGTTTTCAGGCTGTTGGCGAGTCCGTTGGTTGTGTTTATGTTCTGGCTTGCAGTGCCTGAGCACCCTGCCGACCTGGCCGGGTCCCTGAATCCATGGATCCTGTTTGCCGCTAACTGGATCATGTTCTTTGCCGATGTTACGGATATGCTGGATGGGTGGGTGGCCAGGAAATACGGTGAGGTCAGCGATTTTGGCAAACTGGTGGACCCGTTGGCGGACAAGGTCATGCACCTGGGTGGTTATGTTTGCCTGATGTATGCAGGCCTGGCAGGGCTTTGGGTGGTGATCGTACTGCTTTACAGGGAACTGGTTGTCGGCACCCTACGGGTGATGGCAGGCAAAAAAGGTGTGGTGGTACAGGCCCGAATTTCAGGCAAACTCAAGACCGTGACCCAGGCAGGTGCGCTCAACTGGTTGTTTTTATTCATGTTTATAAAACACTTCTGGCATCCCTTCCCACTGCATACGATCGCCGTGATTTTCAATATTATCGTTGTAGCAGTGGCGTTGTATTCCGGCTGGGACTACTTCCATGCGATCACTGGCTTGATAAGGAGGTCCGGTTGGGGCGAAGACCTGAATTAATACCGGTACTCGCTTTGTTTTTTATAATCAATACCGCGTTCGCCAGGACCAGGCATCACCAGCGACTTGCACACAAGCACTACGAACGTATCCCCATGTCCTGGTTCATGGTGAACGTCGCCCGGCCCATTGCAAAGGCATGGGAACTGCTCCAGGCAGGAAAGACCATCCAGGCCATGGAGGCCGTGAGACGCCCCGCGTACAGGGAGGCACCTGCCAGGTTTTTGTATGGTCGCATCGCATTACAGGCCCGCAGGTACAAGGAGGCGAAATGGGCATTGTGTGCCCGCGTTAAGGCCATGAAGCCCGCCGGCCCATGGCGGGATTTCTGGTGCGGTGAGGCATTGCTGGCCCTGGGAAAGCCTGGTGCGGCATTGAAACGCTTTGAAAGGGCTGCTGCAACGCCCGGGGGGCCTGGGAGGCGGCTGCAAGTGTACAAGTCCTTGGCCCTGTTGCGGCTGGGACGCAAAAAAACTGCGTGCCAAACGATCCGCAAGGCATACAGGACCCTGCCTCAAAACAACATGTACACCAGGTTGTCCACGGTATGCAAAGTACCTTTGCGCAAGCCGGCCCCGCCAAAGCAGACCGCGCCTACGCCCTTGCAACAGGTAAAGGCGGCCTTTTCCCAGGCCAACTATCAGCAGGCCATGGACCTCCTTCAGGCAATGGACCAGACCGGGTGCGTGGTTCGCAACATGATCGCACGTACCACCCAGCGCCTGCGGCAGTATGCAAAGGCCAGGGACCTGTTCCTGGCCCTGGCGAACGACCCGAAGTGCAAGGGTCGCCTGCGTGGGGACTGGCTGTTGTTTCGTGCAGCCCACTGTGCCCTGGGAGCCGGGGACATCCAGGGGGCAAAAACTATTACCAGGCGCATGATACAGGAATTTCCCAAAACAACCTTGTCCGACGACATGCTGGTAATCCTGGCAAGGGTGGCATTGTTTCACGGGGATTACAAGTACGCGCTCAAGACCGCGTTACAGGCCCGCAAGATGTTTCCCAAGGGCGATTTTCGTTGGTACGCCTTGTGGGTTGCCTTTTTGGCTCATTACGTCCAGGGACATTACACCCAGGCCATAAGACTGTTAAAACAGGCCGATTCCTGCAAGGACCCGTACTTGGCCCCCCGTTTCATGTACTGGAAGTACAGGGCCATGGAACACCTGAGCAAAAAAAAGGCGATCAAGGGCCTGCGGGCTGTTGTAAATGCGTTTCCCCTGGATTTTTATGGCGTCCTGGCCGCAAACCGTGTGGCGCGACTGACACGTTCGAGCGTGCGCAGGGTCTATATGCGGGTTAAAAACACCCAGCCCCCATTACCCGTATTCATCCAGATACCTGACCGCAAGACCCGCCTGTACGGCAGGCCCGCCATGATACGTTTTTTGCTGGCCAGCGGCATGCAGGATTTGGCCAGGGCCGAACTTTGGGGCATGTCAAGGGGTCAGACCTGGGAAAAATGGGTTGCCGTCTTGGGTTTTCACACGTTAAAAGACCTTGCCACGTCCACTGGCCTGGCCTGGCACCTGCTACAAAAAAGGCCCTTTTTCCCGAGTACGTGGACAGGGCAAAAATTCTATCGCCTGGCCTATCCCAGGCCGTTTTTCTGGATCGTGAAGCACTATGCCGGACAGTTCGGCCTGAACCGCTGGCTGGTTTACGGGGTGATGCGCAGGGAAAGCGTGTTCAAACCGGATGCCAAGAGCTGGGCAGGTGCCGTGGGCCTGATGCAGTTGATGCCCGCCACTGCTCGCAGTGCAGCCTTGCACCTGCGTTATTCCAGGCGTACTGCCAGGCGCTGGTCCAATGAATCGCATTTGAAAATGCCCAGGATTAACGTCAAGTTGGGAACGTGGTACCTGAATTATTTGATGCACCTGTTCAAAAATCCGTTATTCGCGGCAGCAGGCTATAATGCGGGCGAGGATTCGGTTTACAGGTTGATGCGCAAGTATCCACACAGGTCCGCTGACGAACTGGTCGAGCTGATCGAGGCCCGTGAAACCAGGCGTTACGTGAGGGCCGTTATCGAAGGATACGCCAGGTACCGGTTTCTTTACGAAAAAGGGGCAACCCGTTATTTACGATTGGATTTTTAGTTGGGGTTGCCGATTTTAGACAGGTAATTCGGGGAAAATTCGATTGCCATTGACAAGACTAAGGGCTTGTATTAAATTTGTTTTCCCAGGAGGTACCTGGCCGGCATGGTAAAACACAAAAAAAGACACACCAAGTATTTATTCGTCACAGGGGGCGTGGTTTCGTCGATTGGCAAGGGGATCAGTGCGGCGTCCATTGCCGCGTTGATGCGGGCCAGGGGCCTGCGGGTCACCATGTTGAAGCTGGATCCCTACATCAACGTGGACCCGGGCACAATGAATCCATTCCAGCACGGCGAGGTGTACGTCACGGACGACGGTGCGGAAACGGACCTGGACCTGGGCCACTACGAGCGCTTCACAGGCACCACCATGGGTAAAAAGAACAATTTTACCACGGGCCAGGTGTACGAGGCGATCATTGCCAAGGAAAGGCAGGGCGGCTTTCTGGGTGGAACGGTGCAGGTGATCCCACACATCACCAACGAGATCAAGGAACGCCTGACCAATGCGGGCAAGGGCTTTGATTTGTGTATCGTGGAGGTCGGCGGCACCGTGGGTGACATCGAAAGCCTGCCGTTTCTGGAGGCGATCCGCCAGATGAGGCAGGAGCTGGACGACGACGATACCGCCGCTGTGCACGTGACCTACCTGCCGTACTTGAAGGCCGCGGGCGAGATGAAGACCAAGCCCACCCAGCACAGTGTCATGGTACTGCGCCAGATCGGTATCCAGCCGGACGTGATCATCTGCCGCGGGGAATACCCGGTGACGGAGGATGCGCGCAAAAAGATCAGCCTGTTTTGCAATGTACCGCAGGACCACGTGATCAGTGCGCCTGACATGTCATTCGTGTACGAGGTGCCCCTGGCCTTCCACGAGCAGGAACTCGACAACCGCCTGGTCGATTCCCTGAACATCTGGTCCAGGGAGCCGGAACTGGGGGACTGGCGGCGGCTCGTGGATACCCTGAAAAACCCGCAGGGCACGGTGGATATTGCAATCGTGGGCAAATACACCGGGCTGGTCGAGGCATACAAGAGCCTGCACGAGGCGCTGATCCACGGCGGCATTGCCAACAAGGTGGCGGTGCGGCTGAAGTACGTGGAGTCCACGGACCTGGAACAGGGCGATGCGTCCGGGGCACTGGGCGACGTGGATGCAATACTCGTGCCCGGCGGCTTTGGCAAAAGGGGCATAGAGGGCAAGATCCGGGCGATCCAATACGCCAGGGAAAACAGGATCCCGTTTTTGGGCCTGTGCCTGGGATTGCAGTTGTCGGTGGTGGAATTCGCCAGGCACGTGGCAGGCATGGAGGGCGCCCATTCCACGGAATTCGCCCCGGATACACCGTACCCGGTGATCGATTTGATCCCGGAACAGCGAAAAATCAAGAAAAAGGGGGCCACCATGAGGCTCGGTGCCTATGCGTGCCGTATTGAACCGTCTACGCTGGCCTACAAGGTGTACGGCAAAAAAGAGATTTCCGAACGCCATCGTCACCGCTACGAGGTAAACAACGATTTGATGCCGACCTTGCAGGAAAACGGACTGGTCGTATCCGGCCTGAATCCGCAGGCCGAACTTGTGGAAATGATAGAGGTCCCGGACCACCCGTTCTTCATTGCCACGCAGTTTCATCCTGAATTGAAAAGCAGGCCGCTTGACCCGCATCCCCTGTTTGTTGCGTTTGTGCGTGCCGCTGTTGAAAAGAGGGGGCAAAAGGATTGATGCTTGCTGAACAGGTAAAACAGGCCGGTGTGGTGGGCGCAGGCGGTGCCGGATTTCCGACCCACGTAAAGATATCGGCCCGGGTGGACACGGTGATCGCCAACGGTGCGGAATGCGAGCCCCTGCTGGCGTCTGACAAGGTATTGATGTACAGGCATGCGGCCGACGTGATGGAGGGCTTGCGCATGCTGAAGCAGGCGACCGGGGCCAGGCGTGCCGTGTTCGCCACGAAACGGCCCTACAAGCGGGTGCTGGACCTGGCCAGGCGGGAAGGCGCGGGTATTGAAATCTTCGAACTGGAGGACTTCTATCCTGCGGGTGACGAACAGATCCTGGTCAAGGAGGTCACTGGCCGCGTGGTGCCGGAAACGGGCATCCCGTTGGACGTGGGCGTGGTCGTGCAAAACGTGGGTACGCTGAAGGCGATAAAGGATGCCACCCGGGGGCGGCCTTTTACGCACCGCTACGTGACGATCACAGGGGCCGTACAGCGCCCCGGGGTGTATTACCTGCCTGTGGGCACGCCCGTGTGGTGGGCCGTGGGCCTGGCCGGCGTGCGCTTCGAGGACTACATGGTGATAAACGGCGGTCCCATGATGGGCCGGGTGGTAACAGACCCCCAGGAGGGCGTGACCAAGACGACCAGCGGCCTGATCTGCCTGCCCAGGGACAATGAACTGGCACGGCGTTACACCAGGGACACGTCACACTGGCTGAAGATCGCGTTGTCCGCGTGTACCCAGTGCTCCAGGTGTACCGAGTTGTGCCCCAGGCATTTGCTGGGACACGCGATCTTTCCGCACAAGGCCATGAGGACCGTGGCAGGGGGCGAGGTTACCCCCATGGAAACGGTGATGGCGGCATTTTTGTGCAGCCAGTGCGGTGTATGCGAGTTGTATGCCTGTCCCATGGACCTGTCACCCAGGCAGGTGTTTGCCGTGCTCAGGCAGGAACTGGTGCAGCAGGGCGTGCGATTTCCGAAGACCGGCCAGAAACCGGTGGTGCGCGACACCTATGACTGGTCAAAGGTGCCCAAGCACAGGATCATGGAACGCCTGGACATCGAGCAATACGACCGTGCTCTGGATTTCGTACGGCACAAGGGCATGCCCCCCATGCTGAATATCGCGTTGAAACAACACGTGGGTGCGCCTGCCAAACCGGTGGTGGGCCGTGGCATGCGGGTCCGGGCGGGCGATGTGATCGGCGAGATACCGGCCGATGCCCTGGGTGCAAGGATACATGCACCGGTGGACGGGCTCGTGTCCTTTGTGGACGACCGCAAGGTCGTGATGGAGGTCTGATGCAAATCGAGGCAATAGGACTGATTGAATTGACCAGCGTGGCCAGGGGCGTGGTGGTTACGGATGCCATGGTCAAGCAGGCGGAGGTGAGGGTGCTACAGTCGCATCCGATCTGTCCCGGCAAATACATGGTCCTGGTGGCCGGTCCGGTGGGCGAGGTGCGCAGCGCCATGGCCGTGGGCGTGCATTATGCAGGCCCAACCATGGTGGACAAACTGTTGATCGATAACCTGCATCCCCAGGTGATACCGGCCATTGCAAACACCAGGGGCATTGACAAACTGGGGTCCATCGGAATCATCGAAACCTATGGTGTGGCATCCACGATCCTGGCCGCGGACAAGGCGTGCAAGGCCGCGGAGATCGAATTGATCGAGATACGGCTGGCCACCGGACTGGGCGGCAAGGCGTACGTGACGTTTACCGGTGAACAGCACATGGTGGAGGCGGCCATGCAGGCGGGGGTGGCGGCCCTGGACAATGCCATGCTGTTTCGCAAGGAATTGATCGAGGCACCGCATGAGGATACACAGCGGGTGGTACAATAGGGGGAAAACATGGCACAAGAGGTTGAAAAAATTGGCAGTTTTGCGGCCTTCCAGTCCCGGTTGAATACCGGGAGCCTGCACGACCTGCGTGTGACCAAGGTCAGGCTGGATGAAACCGTGATCCACAACGTGGACGTCCATGACACCATGTTCGAAAACTGCGACATGAACCGCGTGGACATGACCCAGGCCCGGATGCGCAAGGTGACGTTTCACGGCGTGCGCATGCACAGGGCCGGCATGCGCGGGGTCACTGCGGACGTGATGAGGATCGACCACAGCGAGGCCATGGAAACGGACCTCAGCGACTCCAGGGTGTTTGCATCGGACTTTCGGGACACGAACACCAGCAATGTAAAATTCGCGGGCGCCCAGGTGGTGGGCACGAAGTTCGTCAACTGCGAGATGTACAATGCCGATTTCGCACACGCCATCGTGGTCAGGACCTCGTTCGTGGACTACCGCTTCCAGAACATCATGCTGAACCAGGCCCGGTTTTCCGGTGCGGTCCTGATCGACTGTGACCTTTCGGCCGCGAACCTGCAATCAGCGGATTTCTCCGGCGCCCTGTTGCTGAGGGTCCGTCTCGACGACGCAAACCTGACGGATGCAAATTTCGATGGCGCCGTGCTGATCGGGTGCAGTTTCGAGCGTTGCCAGGGCACGGAAAAACAACTCAGGACCCTCGGGGCGAAGAATATCGCGGAAACGGACTGGCGCAGGCCGGTACTGGACTTCCTGGTGGACAAGGGGATCCGGCTGTCAGGCATGGTCGAATCCCTGCTGGCCGCCTACGTTACAGGCCAGCCCGGCGAAACCAGGCGCACACTGCCCGAACCGGAGGTCGAACCGGCCCCCGCGCCCCAGCAGCCGGAAACACCTGCCGAACCCCAGGAAACACCTGCCGAAACCAACCCGGATGAACAAAAACCGCCGTCCCCTCCGCCGCCCCCAAAACCCAAGCCCAAGCCTGTTGATGACCCTGCACTATACGAACGATTCAAGAAACTGGAACTGGATTAGGCCCACGGTTACTTGTATGTCACTGCCCCGCGCCTGGGCCAGGGCCTGGACCTGGTTTCCACCCTGGCTGGCGGCCCACGCAGTATCCTGAACAAGGTCCAGTCCTTGTTTTCGCCCAGCCATACCACATGTGATTTCAAGTGGTGGAGGTTTACCCAAGCGCTTTTGCGCATCAACAGGTAGTCGAATGTCAAAGTTGAGGGGCTGCGGTAAAAACTCCTGATTGGCGGCGTGGGCACCTTCATGCCCTTGCGGTACTGGATGGGATTGTGCGGATACTGGGCAAACTGTACATCCGTGACCCCACCCTTTTTATACATGTAGAACATGTGCAGATACCACAGGGCTCCAATAGTGGTTATTGGGTCGCTGCTGTTGCTTGCAACGTGGATCAAACGTTTTTTGGGTTTCGTGTATTTAAAGATAGCGGGATAATCACCGATATAGTTATTAAAACGGATAAAATGGGTCATGGTATTTACAGACACGAGGATGGCCGCGATCAGGACCAGGTTCAGGGACACCACTGCCAGGCGTTTGCGTGGATTAAAATCCGCCAGGAGGAACAAAAATACAACCAGGAACAAGGTATGCCTGGGGGCTACGATGCTCTGGGCCTTTATGTGCTGTGGCAACACCAGTAAGGAAATCCCGAGCACGATGACCATCGTAATTAAGACTCTATCCTTGTTTTTCCTGTCTGTTTCACGTGTCATCAAAAGCCCCAGGAAACCCAGAGTGCCCAGTCCGAACAGGATTTCGTCGCTGTAGTCCCGAAAATAGTTTGTTACATAGTTGTATGCCCTTGCAAAAACCTTGTACAAGGGATAGTAACGGGCCCCAAAGCCGTTTTCCACACTGGCAAAACGCATGCCGCTGGTGGACTTGCGGCCCAACACGAAGTACGTGACGAACCATGGCAGGAACACGACCAGGCTGGGCATAAACGGTGTGAGTGCGATTACTGTCCTGCGCCAGCCCTTGCGGTGTGCACCTGCCATTGCCAGGCCCAAAAGTCCGATCAACAGGTAGATATGTGCATGTACGAAAAAGGAAAATACGGTCAGCAGGGCCACGATCGACCATTGCCTCCAATCGAATCTGTCCCGGTCCCATGCCTCCATGAATCGTTCGTACGCGGCCAGGGTGAAAAAAAGCACGGGTATTCCCAGGAAAAAGGATACGAAACCGTATGCAAACATCTGATTGTACACCAGGAGAAAACCCAGGAGTGCGATGTATGGGCTGCGGCCGAATGCCCTGACCAGGCTGTAAAAACCCGCGGTAAACAGGATTACGTACAGTGATAGTACAATACGATGGGCGGTCAACAGGCTGAACGGGTAGTCCAGCAGGTCGGTAAAGTAATAATAGACAAGGTTCGGTTTCAGGCCGTGAGGCAGCAAAAAATATTGTTTGTACAGAGTTGCAGGGTCGTTGTAGCGATGAATTACGTCCACGAGGGCAAGGTGTTCATATACGTCCTGCATGGGCACGATGGGGACGATCCAGATCGGAACGATAAAAAGGGCCGTCAGGGCTACCCAGCCCGCAAGACGCCAGGAATACTTTTGGTCGAGCCAAGGCATCGGTTGATTATAGCGATAAAAGCACAACTGGCAAGGGCTGGGGGGCATCCCAAATTACCTGACTAAAATCGGGAGTCGGTTGCAGCACGCGGCCCATCTGCTTCGTCGTGCGTGTGCTGCGCAATGCGGCGGTCACGCTCCCTTTGCTTAGGTTCACCAATTTGATGCGTAAGTCTTGCCCGAATCAGCCTGGGTAGTTGTAATTGTTTCGTCGAACCAGGATTTGCCTCTGATGTCAGGCTGCGTCCCGACGCCAAAATCCAGTGACGGTGGGCCTGAGGATGATTCGGTACTTTTGGTGTCCTAATCGCACCTTTTCCCGCAATCACCACCGAGTTTCGACCCCATAAAGGCCCCCACGGTCTCGGCCTCGGACAACGGCCACGTATTCAGTGACAGTGTTATCCCGGTCTAAACGGAAGCCACCCGAAAGCAGCCACGGCTGCGGCCCGAATCCCAATGCCAGGCGCCCGATGCCAGAAACCCGGTGGCAGGGGGTTTTGTTTGTGCCCGAACCGACTTCGATGTAGGCAAATGATTGAAAATAAAGACAATTTTTAGAGACAGAAAATCAATTTACCCCAAGGATCAACGGTAAGATGGGGGGTTCCGGCTCTAATCCTGCAAAAATTCCAAATTTTTATCCCAGCCGGGTCGTTTAACATCCGTATTACGTGGCCGAGACCGTGACCGAGACCGTGACCGTGACCGAGGCCGTGACCGTTGGCCGTGTGCACAAGATTATCCGTGGTCACACATGAAAATCTTTCGTTTTTGTGCTATTGAAACCGGGCGGGTCTGAGACCCACCCCTACGAATATTGTGTAAATTCAGTCTGTTATGACACAAGACAAATTGTGCGTTGGGTAACATAACGACTTTGTAAC
>WGCQ01000109.1 GCA_015493765.1 Deltaproteobacteria bacterium | reverse complement strand
CCCAGGAGGTCTGAAACACCCGTGACAAGCACTCCCACGGACTCGGGCCTCGGGCATCGGGCATCGGGACGCAGCCTGCGGCTGCTTTCGGGACGGCCCTGCGGGCCTTCGGGAAGGCTCCAGTTGCAACCGGAAACCCCGGCCACGGACTCGGACTCGGTCACGGTCAACGGTCACTGCTACGGCCTCGGGCCTCGGGCATCGGGCGTCGGGACGCAGCCTGCGGCTGCTTTCGGGACGGCCCTGCGGGCCTTTCGGGAAACTTCCGTCGTAACCGGGATCACACGGTCACGGCCACGGAAAAGGCCGGCAAGATGCCGGCCCCACTCGGCCACGGCCAACGGTCTCGGTCAACGGTCTCGGCCAACGGCCACGGCCACTGAAAGCAGTGTATTGATTTGATGACTGTGGCATTGGGTCGTAGGGGCAGCCCCATGTGTCCCAAATTGCCTGACTAAATTCGGGCTCGACTCATTGGCATGCCAGTATGTCCTTGGTATCGAACCTGTACCCGAACCGTTGGAAGTCTATGGTGCCGTCGCCATCAAAAATGACTCCCTCGTTTTCCAGGCGCTGTTGTTGGGTGATGGCCCGTATATCGTCACCACGAATACTGATCCTGCCACGGGCATTGATCACCCGCTGCCACGGCACATCCGTATCCGATGGCAATACATGCAAGGCATAGCCCACCCCCCTGGCCCTTCGCGGCATACCCAGTGCTGCTGCAACAGCACCGTAGGACACTACCCTGCCCCTTGGTATCCGCCGGACCAGGCAATACACGCGCTGATAGAATGTCACCGGCTGAATGTCCAGGTGGTTATGGTCCATGCCTTCAGGAACGTGGGGTCCAGGTCCGTAAAGTCAAAATCATCCACATTGACCTTGGGTGCATACATCCGCATGACCGTAGCCTTGTAGGTGCCACCCGCAGGTATGCCGGGATTGCCCTCAATGGCCTCTATGTCGGGAAATTTTATATGTTTGACATCACCAGCGGTGATCAGGTTCCATACGGGCGTATCCCCAAACATGCCCGGTATTGCGATGGTTACATACTGCAAGGCCGCATGCGGGGTATCCTTGAAATTAATGTCCAGGTGCAGGTCCTTCATCACACCGCCTGGTTGCGGATATACCGGTGCGGCAGGGTCCAACATGGGGCCCAACAGCAGGTGTGATGCGCCGAAGGCCGCAGCCTTGCCGGTCTTGGGGTCTGCATATGCGGTATAAATGTCCGGTTTGTAGTGGTCCACGAACAAGGACTGAGCCATGCCATCATGTATCTGGACTATGGCACCGTTATTGCCCAAAAATACGATGGAACCGTTCAATACTATCCCGGTGCGCAGTGTCTGGTCCGTAGGGCTGTCCAGCCCTGTAACCTGCCCGTTGCAGTACTTTGCCAGGTACCCCTTTTCACCACCCAGGTATATGCAATTATCCGGTCCCTTGACCAGCGCATATATGGTTTTACTGGTGGACGTGGCTATGGCCTGTGTACCGGTGGGTGAAAGCGTTGCAAAATTGCCCAGGGTGCCGCCGGCAAAGCAGCCGTCATCAGTGCACAGTATTGTTTGTATGTTCAGGTTGGCAGGGATTTCACTCCACCTGGTGCCGTCGAAGTGCGCAGCGATGTACTGACCACCCACGTAGATGTCCTGCGCGTTCCGGCCGCCTATGGAACTCAGGATCCTGTGTTTAAGGAATGATACACCTGTTTGCTGCCAGGTCTGGCCGTTGAAATGCACGATTACGCCCTTGTCGCCAACCGCATAGATATTGTCGGGGCCACTCCCCCATATCCCGTACATGTCCACGGATACAGGCAGCAACTGCGGCTGGAATCCGTGGCCGTCGTACACGTAAGCCGCCCCCTTTTCGCCCACCACGTACACCTGGCCTATCCCGAGGCCGAATGAGGCATAAAGGTCCTTGCTCAGGCCCTGGCGGTCCGCGTACCACTTGTCGCCGTCGAACAGGTAGAACACGTCGTCCTCCGTGTCCTCGATTCCCCAGGCATGTGTGATGGACATGGGGGAATTGTTCTGGGTGAAGCTGAACGCCCCGCCCAGGATCGTGTATGTAACCCCGGCCAGGCGTCCCTTGAATGCAGGTGGCTGATGATAGGCCACCAGCATATCGTCCCCGAATACAACAGGCTGTTCCAGGCTGCCGAATACCCCCTGACCACCGAAATCGTAATATATCAACGCCGCCAGGAAATCCGGTCCACCGGTCTTCAGTGGCGGATGGTCCAAACGCAACTTCAATTTGTGGTTCAGCATGATGTCCAGTTTTATGTCCAGGTTATTGATCGTATCGCCCTCGTGCACGACAATATTGCGGCGCACACCCATGACCATTGGTGTCAGCAGGTCCTGGGTCTTGTCATAGACGCCTCCAACGCAGACCACTGAAACCGTACCGGGCCTGCTTTGCAAGGTGTACGTGCCTCCTTCGTGCACCTTCACCAACTGTTTTTTCGGATTCCAGTGAAATATGTCCGGGGCCGTTATACCGCATTCAGCCAGTTTTTCACCCGCCAGAGGGATGCAGCGCAGGTCATTTTCACCCACCTGGGAACAATGCCACCCATCCGGACAATCAGAGGGTTTTGTGCAGGCGGTGGCACAAAACGTGCCGTAATCCGCGATAGGTATGCACTTGTTGCCTGTCCCGCATTCCCAGTCCATACCGCACTGCTTGCAATTGATGCCGTCCGGGGCCACACCTTTCAGGTAGCAATTTCCGGGGGGCGGCAGCACGTACTTGCCCAGTCCGCTGATACGACCGGTCAACGTGCCCGGGCTCACACCTGGAGGCATGCCACCGTTCGACTGGCATGTGTTGGTCATAATGAATGTTACGTTGGTGGAATCGAATACCACAACGGACTCACTGGCAAAGCACTTTTTGCTGATGCTCACGGTTAGCGGTGGCTGTAAATCCGGGCCTGCAAAAGAAATCATGCCCATGTGGTCCGTATAACCCTGGTACGGCGTGGACGGGTCAGTGCCGACGATTACGTAGGCGTCAGCAACCCGCTTGCCCGTACCGCTTTCGTAGGCCGTGACATTCAGTGTGCCCATGTTCGGACCGCCCCAGGTGCCTCCGTACGAGGATGCAGGGTCGTAATACACGAATGCCCCGGGCAGTGTCTGTGTACTGCCGTCATCAAAACGGAAACTCACGTCCACCGGGCCTTCCCTGCCGATCGGTGTACGCAATGTGAGCAGGTCCGATGACACGACCTCTACGTGGCTGGCCGGATTCCCGTTGAACAGCACCTGAGGCTTGCCAAAAAAGCCCGTACCGCTGACCCGAACCAGCGTCCCGCCCTCCACGGAACCCTGGTTTGGGGACAACACCTCGGCCCTGGGTGACTGGGTGAATACGAAGCCTGACGGCAGGACCGCACTTCCGCCCCCGCATTCCACTCGGACGTCAACCGTGGCAGGCTGATGTGCCGGTGTCGTAACGGCCAGCGTGGATGCATCCGTGACCTGGACCTGTCCCGCCTTTTCGTTGCCGAACCATACCGTGCACGTATCATCAAAGCCGGCGCCCTTGATTTGCACGACCTCGCCACCTGCCGCACGGCCTGATGCAGGACTTACCGAGTACAGTGCCACCCCTCTTTCATAGGTATAGGCCTGTGCAAGCCCGGCCTCGCCGGCCGCGTCCTCCAGTGACACGTCCACCACGCCGGCCTTGCCGGCAGGGGCCGTCACCTGTACAAAAAATGCCCCCTTATCAATGACCTGGGCATCGGCCTGGCCAAACATGACCTTGGGTGATTGGGGCGTGAAATTGATGGCCAGCATCACCTTGTTTTGCCCTGTTACTGGCCCGTGATTCGGGAATACACCCAGGATTGTGGGTTTTTGGGCCGGCGTGTCCATGTACGTATAGCCATGGGCAAGGATTGCCGTGCCGTGGTCCGTGGTTACCTGGATATCGACCGGGCCTGCGTGAGAGGCCGGGACCTTGACCGTGATGCTGTTGTTCGTTTTCGACTGGATCCGGGCATCCAGGGCACCAAAGGTCACGCGGGATGCCGTATCCAGGCCTATGCCTGTGATCACCACCTGGTTGCCACCTGCCACAGGTCCTGCAGGCGGCTTCAAGTAGTCAATGGAGGGCCGTTCGTAATACGTGATTGCATCCACGGCAGTGCCTTCGCCTGAGGCAGCGGACACGGACACCGTGACCCGGCCTGCGGTATGTGCCGGGGCCACGCAATTTACCAGTGAATCGTTTACAGCCCTGGCCAGGTTTACGCGCACGTCGCCGAACCATACGGCTTGCAGCCCGCTGAAACCGCTGCCATGCAGTTTGACCGGGATTCCGCCCTGCACCGGGACCAGGGCTGGCTCCACAGAGGTGATAGTTACTTTATTATAAAAGGTGAAGGCACCTGCAAGCGTCCGGGACGCACCATCCGGACGCATTACCGTGACATCGACTACACCGGGCGGATGTGGCGGCGTGGTGACCTCAAGCGTGTCCTTGCGTACCCACAGCACCCGTTTAGCGGGCTGGTTACCGAACAGGACCTGCATCTGCGGGGTAAAGCCGCTGCCGGTCACGTTGACCTTCTGGCCGCCCCGGGCAAGTCCGCGGTCCGGCTTTATGTGGTCCACGGCCAACGGTCCGGGACCGATATCCTCAACCGCATCAGAAAGCGCATCGGCTGCCTGCAAACCATCCGCCTGGATGTCACCGGTTTCCGGTTGGATGTCTTCAACGCTGTCAGAGCCGTCCCCTCCTGCCGTATCCGCCTGCATGCTGTCAATATCGCTTGCCGCATCCACAGCGTCCGGCCATTCACCGGGGCCAGTGTTCACCTTGTGCGAACACCCAAATGCCAGTCCGAACAGTGCGGCCGCAATGAAAATGCTAATCCGGTGCATCACTTGCCCTCCTGAAAGATTTTCAGGTCCTGGAGGTTCAATCCCGCAGGGTAACCGTAGGACACGTAACGGTCATAGCCGTAACTGATCACGCCGACCTTTTGATCACTGGTAACGGTGTGCACACCGTCCGCGATCACCAGCCTCCACACGGCCCACTTGCCGTCACCAACCATCCTGTAATCACCGAATTTTATGCCCAGGTCCACCGGCTGGTCCACCTTGCGGGCATCCATCATCTTGGCAATCTCCAGGATCGTCTTGAAGGTCAATTCGTCCTGGGTCAACAGTTTCCCGTCCAGGTAAACCTTGGCACCTACCGGGCTGATGATGTTCACACAGTCGAATTTGTACTTGTTAGGCGCAATGAACACGTAGTCTTTGCGGAACTGCTCCACGGGCACGGCCAGGATGAACGTGGGGTCACCGGTCTTGGCGTCATTCGGGTCGTGGTGGCCTCCGATATCCGGGTCAGGGGCATCCTGGGCCTCCAGAAACTGGCCTACAAGGATCGGATTCCGGGACTTGATGATGAAATTATCGTCCGATTCAAAGTCAATCCATTCACCGGCGTTCAGAACCGGCACGTTCGTCTGGCTGGGATACGTCGTTATCTTGGTCGCATCCTTTGCCGCCAGGATCCGCCAGTCGTCCTTTTCCTTGTTGCGCGGGTAACTGCGGGCCGCGATGTACGTGGTTCCCCAGGTCTTGACCGGGAACATCTGCATTTCCAGGTGGTCGGCGCAACAGGTATTGTATTTCAGGCACTCCAGGTTGTTATGGCATGGCACCTTTGTTCCGTCGCCGTGCTGTATGGGCCACACGCACAGGCAGTCGTCGCGGTCCTTGCACTCCATCCACTGGTTATTGTAATCGCAGGTCCCGTTGGGGCAACAGTGGTTCGTGTTTGGGGCGTTTGCCGCCTCGGACCCTCCGAATACCACCACCGGGTGCCTGGCCTGGACGATCGTGCCGGTCAGGTCCGCGCCGGGGTAATTCGTTTCGATATTCAGCACGTCGTAGCGTTTCAATACCCTGGTAATGGACTGGCCCGGTTTCAACGCCGGTATGGGCGGCTTGATGTTTGAATTGCTGAGGGTCGGTGCCGTTACCGTGATCGTCACCTCGGTGTCCGTGGGATACACCGCAATCACTGTCACGTAACCCTTGAGTTCATCAAACGTCTGCTCACGGGTCATCACGATGTAGTACTTGCCCAGGGCATCGGATGGCAGCAGGATCGATGCGTCATTGGAATAGACATTCACATTTTCCAACGGGTTGAATTCATAGGCCGTGATCGGGATGCTGGCCTCCACCCGGTAGGCCAGTGGTGCCAGTACGGTCCCGTCCACGTCCCGCCGTGGCAGGTTAAATATGCGCAGGCCCATGGGCGGGATAGGACCCGTGGCAAACGGCTTGCCCTTGGAATCCCGGGTAACCTGGACCTCCTTGTTTTGGGACTGGTCGTATTCAAAGACCTTTACAAAGGCCTTGTACGACTTGTTTGGATTCGAAACAACAATTGCATATTGCGAGCCTGCCGCATCCAGGTAGCCACCCTCGCCGTCCGGTACGAATGCGTTGTCCAGGTCCGCGCCCCAGTACTCGCAGCCGATGTAGGACTTGGCCTTTGCATTGACCTCGCACATCTTTACGCACTGGCCCAAACGGCATATCCTGCCCGTGTCATCGGGATTGCAGTCCTGGAACACATCGTATTCCGACCCCTGCTCGTTACAACGGCCCACGGTCTTGTCATCCAGGCACTTCATGTGCCCTGGCACGCATTTCGTACAGCCTACCTGGTCGTTCAGGCACATCGAGTCCTCCCCGCAGGACTTTACAACCCATTCCGTACCGTTGTCGTTGCATACGATCTTGCCACGTTTGTCCTCGCTACACGACAGGAATTCACCGGGTTTGCACAGTTTCTCACCCGTGGTGTCGATATACGCAATACCTTCACTATCCGTGTGCTCCGTATCCGGTGTATTGCCCGCGTCCCTGATTTCCACCTTCCTGCCGGAGCAGGCAATGATTGCCACACACAAAACCAGCCACTTTTTCACGAAAAAGCCTCCTCAGTATATTGATTATGCCATTTTATGTGTTTTTTTCCAAGACCCAGAATTACCTCCCAAATTACCTGACTAAATTCGGTAGTCGTACGATGCAAGCGGCCCATCCACGTTGTGTTTTCACCTGTTTGATGCTCGGCTTGGTACGAGGGATTTGATGCCAAATTCAGGGCGGGTTTACACCCGCCCCTACGAATATCGTGTAAATTCAGCATGTTACGACACAAGGCGAATTGTGTGTTGTGTAATATGATGACTTTGTAACACCCTCAGTTAGTACGCCTGCGCTCAAACAGGCTTAACTCCGCGTATCTGAACCACTTTCAGTGCCCTTTGTCCTCAAGTTTGACAGGTAATTTGTATTACCCCTCCCCAAAATCATTTGACAAACGAATGGTTATTAGGGACAATTATGGTGGCACAATTTTGCGGAGGAGATTATGTCTGCAAACAGGATACAATATCTGTTGCTGATTTTGGCCATGGCAACCATGGTTGGTGCGTTGAGTGGGTGCAGTTCAGGGTCCTTACCCGCGAATACATCCCCCAATACCGATGTGAAAACAGGTATTGACGCACCTGGAGTGGATATTTCGGGCCTCGACCTTACAGGGATGGACCTGAATGGGGTGGATATCAAGGGATTAATCCGGCATGATAGTCAGAATAACCTTGATATTACAGAAGGAAATGAGGGGGCCACGACAGGGGCCGATGGTTATACTGATGCTGATGGCATACCCGGGGGCTGGGACATACCTGAAAGCGACCGGGGTGGTGATACCATTAATGATACTGTGCAATGCCCTGGTAATCCTGGTTGTTCGTGCAAGGACAACTCGGACTGCTATTCCGGTTTTTGCATCGACGGGCCAAACGGTTCGGTATGCGCGTCCTACTGTGATTCGGATGCGGCTTGCGGTGACGGATACAAATGCTCCAGCGTGCAGAATACCTCTGGCGACACGGTATTCATCTGTATCTACAAGTTCCCGAACCTGTGCAGACCTTGCATGGATGACCAGGATTGTGCCAATGCCAACCTGGAGTCGAAAAATATTTGCGTGGACTTCGGTCCGGACGGCAAATTCTGTGGCGTGGGTTGCTCCACCAACTACGACTGCCCCAGGGGCTACGAATGCCGGGCGATCTCGCAGGGCGGCAGGGCACTGGTAAAGCAGTGCACACCGGAAAACTGGCAGTGCCCGTGTACGGAAACTTTCAAAAATAAGGCTTATAAAACAACCTGTTACAAGGAAAATACGTACGGACGGTGCTATGGCCACCGGACATGCGATACGCAGTGCGATGCAAAGACCCCTGCCCAGGAATCGTGCAACCTGCTGGATGACGACTGCAACGGTAAAACGGACGACAACGTGCCTTCACGCGAGTGTGACATCACCAACAAGTTTGGCACATGCAAGGGTAAAACCCTGTGCGTGTCGGGCAAGGAAATATGCCAGGGGACTGCACCCGAACCAGAGAGATGTGACGGCATAGACAATAACTGCAACGGCCAGACCGACGAGGGATTTCCGGATGAGGACAAGGACGGCATTGCGGACTGCGTTGACCCGGATCGGGACGGGGACGGCGTGCCCAATGACAAGGACAACTGCCCGGATGTTATGAATCCGGACCAGGCTAATGCTGACGGGGATGCCCAGGGCGATGCATGCGACGATGATGATGACAACGACGGTGTACCTGATAGCACGGACAACTGCCCGTTGGTTCCCAATCTCAAGCAGACGGATACTGACGGCGACGGAATCGGGGATGCCTGTGACCCTGACGCGGACAACGACGGCATACTCAATGACAAGGACAACTGTCCGCTGGTTGCGAATCCCAAGCAAACGGACACGGACGGTGACGGAATCGGGGATGCCTGTGATGATGATATAGACGGGGACGGCGTGCTCAATGACAAGGACAATTGCCCCAAGGTGGCTAACAAGGACCAGGTGGATACGGACGGCGATGGCCAGGGGGATGCCTGCGACGATGATGACGACAACGACGGCATACCCGATGCAAGGGACAACTGTCCATTGATAGTCAATCCCGGCCAGTCGGACGTGGATTCCGACGGCATTGGGGACAAGTGTGACTGCGATATCGACGGGGACGGGTTTGCGAATGCAAATCCCGGATGCCCGGACCCCAATCCCAAGGACAACTGTCCGGCCACGTACAACCCGGACCAGCAGGATTCGAACAGTGACGGTGTTGGCGATGCCTGCGAAACGGACTGGGACGGCGACGGGATCGAAAACGACGAGGACAATTGTCCCCACGTGGCCAACCCGGAACAGTCGGACATGGATTCCGACGGTAGGGGCGATGCCTGCGACTGCGATATTGACGGAGACGGGCTGGCCAATGCAAACCCGGGATGCCCTGCCCCGGACAATCCTGACAACTGCCCCAATGCGTACAACCCGGACCAGCAGGACTCGGATGGTGACGGGATCGGGGACGTGTGTGACAACGACAGGGACGGGGACGGTGACCCCGATGCCACGGACTGTGCACCGGACGACCCCACGATTTCGCACAATGCCAAGGAAAAGTGCAACGGCAAGGATGACAACTGCGACGGCGTCATAGACGAGGAAAATGCTGTGGGATGTGTTCCGTACTACTGGGACAACGATGCCGACGGGTACGGTGTTACGGCGAAAAGCAAGTGCCTGTGTAGTCCCGAGGGGCTATATACGGCCGCGCTGCCAGGCGACTGTAACGACGACGACAAAACCATCAATCCGGGTGTCCAGGAGATCTGCGACCCGTCACACGTGGACCAGAACTGTAACGGACAGTGGAATGACGTGGGTGCAAAAGGGTGCAAGGATTACTATGCGGACAATGACAACGATGGCTGGGCCACAAAGGACAAACTATGCCTGTGTGAACCGGAAGGGATCCACAAACTCAGCATAGCCGATCCCAGTAATTACAAGTGGGATTGCAACGACAAGGACCCCTCCGTAAACCCGGGCCAGACAGAAATATGCGGGAACAAGAAGGACGACAACTGCAACGGTACCCAGAACGATGAAAACGCCATAGGCAGTGACAAGTTCTATTTAGACAATGATGGTGACGGCGCAGCGGTGAACAAATACAAAAAATTGTGCTATGCGGAAGGGAAATACACTGTCAAGGATGCTGTACCGCCGTGGGATTGCGATGACAATAACCCGAAGGTGTATCCGTCGAAAAAAGAGGTTTGTAACGGTTACGATGACAACTGTAATAACGAGGTGGACGAGGCCGGTGCCGTGGGTTGCAAGCCCTACTACTTTGATTATGACCACGACGGTTACGGGGTGGACAGCCCATCCACCAACCTGTGTTTGTGCAAGGCGCAACAGGACTACGTGGATAAGGCAGGTGATTGCAATGACCACAACGCCCAGGTACACCCAGGGGCCGCCGAGAAGTGCAACAATGTGGATGACGACTGCAACGGGACCAAGGACGACGGCGATATCACCCAGATGTGCGGTACAATTGCCCATGGAACGCCTGCATGTAAAAACGGCACATGCGTGGTGGGTTCGTGTGACCAGGGGTATTTCGATGTAAACGGCGCATTTTTTGACGGATGTGAATGCCTGCAGGATGCACACGACAACACGGGCAATACCTGTGCGCAGGCGATTAACCTCGGAAACGTGGCTGATACGGGTTCATCCCTGACTGTGAGCGGCAAGATCGTGCCCAATTCCGATTCGGACTGGTATAAATTCACTGCGGTGGACAGTGGTGAAACCGGTGACCTGAACCTGAGCAACCCGGGGCATGACAAGTATCACGTGCGTGTAAGGCTGTTGTCCCCGGTGGATGGGACCATACTTATAAAGGTCCTGCGTGGGAAATGCAGTGCAACTCAGACCTGCAGTGGTACTGATTACAGGTGGTACGTGGATTTCAACGGGAAGGCAAGCAACAATACCCCGGGTGGTGAGGACAAGTGCCTGACGCATGATAAGGACGTAGGCTGGAAGTGCAACAGCACGGGAGCTGCCGGTGGTAGTGACCCGTCATGTGACACGAGGTATGCATCCTACCACTGGTGTGTCAACGATGGCACCACCTACTATATCCACGTGTATCGCGGTACTGGGACTGCTGCCAGTTGTGCAGATACAAAATACACGCTGGAAGTGACCAACGGCCCACAGTAAACCACGGAAATGAACGCAGGAATAGGGATTTCCTGACACGAGTATCCCCAAAAACAGATTTTTACCCCGGCCAGGCCAGCGGCCTGGGTTACAAGCAGGCGAGCCGAGGGAGGGTATTGATTTGATGGCAAATTCAGGGCGGGTCTGAGACCCGCCCCTACGAAT
>WGCQ01000108.1 GCA_015493765.1 Deltaproteobacteria bacterium | reverse complement strand
CCTCTTGCCGCGATTGCAAGGGCAAGCCGCTGCGCGGTTGCTTTGCAACCCCTGTCAATCGCGGCAAATCGGGACTATCGGGAATTTTCAACTTTGACACACCTCAGGAGGTCTTATGAAACACCAATATTCGAACTTCCAGGCCCTCACGGTTGCAACCCGGGCGGCCACTGCCTGCATTGAACTGGCCAATCACGTACAACGCCCATTTGGTGACGTGGTATCGCAATTGCAACGTGCTGCATTGTCCATGCCACTGAACCTTACGGAAGGAGCGGGCAGGCAGGGCAAGGCCAGGCAGAATTTTTATCGCATCGCCTATGGCTCGGCCAGGGAAACGAAACAGATCGTGGAAATCCTGGCAAACCTGAACCTGGTGGATGCCACGGAATCCGAAAAATGCCTGGAACTGGTGGACCGGGTTTGTGCCTTGTGTTGGAGATTGACGCGGTGACCGTTGACCGTGGTCGTTGACCGAGTCCGTGTGGGGCCGGCATCCTGCCGGCCTTTCCGTGGCGGTGATACAACAGTCCGGATTTTCGGACTCCTCCGGACTGATGGTCCGGATTGCCGGACTGTTTGTATCCATGAGTAAGCATACATAACGGCGTAATCCATTGATATTACAGCATTATTGTGTTTTATATGCGTTTTGGCACATTCTTTGCAGTTAGGGTGTTTTGTCCCTTTCGGGACGATTGACAGGGCGACCGCGGTGGTCAGACAGCGCGCGCGGGGTTTAACCCCACAGACCTTTGGTGGTGGAACAGGTCTGCCCCAGGACCTGGATTTGGCTCGGCGTGCCGGCGGGGGAGGGCCCATGCGTTAGCCCGGCGCCTGTCCCGTGCCCCCGCCTACGGCCGTGCTGTTATCATGCCCTGCATGTTGCAAAAAACGGGACAAAGTCCTACATTGCATGGGTGCTTTGCTCGGAGGCGAAATGTCCGAAAACAGGTTAAGAACCAAAACATTGCTGTCGATGAATTTTTTCGGGGCACTGGGTGCCCTGTTGGTCAGCAAACTGGCCATTTACACCTACATCGTATCCGGGGCAGAGGGCAGGACCCCGGTGCTGAAGACCTTTGCAAAACTCTTCCTGTGCCTGGGTTGGGACATGGTGGGCGCCGTGCTGATTGCCTTGCTCGCAACCCTCATTAGCCTGCCCTTTTTGAAACGCCCAAAGGTGGCCTTTAGTATTTCCGGGTTCATTCAGGCGGTGCACATCTTTTTCGATTGGGTCAGTTACATTGTTCAGAAAAACCTTGGTGCACCCCTGGGCAAGCCAGCCATAGATTTGGGTTTTCTGAATTCCGACCCAAGCATACATTCCCATTTTACTTTGGGCAGTTCCTCGGCACTTAACGTCAACCTGCCTAACATGACGGTCATGGCCCTGATGATACTGGCCACGGCAGGGTTGATGTGGCTGGCGAACAGGGTCAAATGGGGCAGGTGGTCCAGGGGGCTGGCCTGGTTTTTTGGTGTGGGTTTTGCAGTGACCACTATCCTGATTTTGCCGAACCTCAGGAACGGGCAAGTATGGGGCATCCGGGTACATACATTCGGCCTGGAACGCAGCCCCGTGACATATTTGCTGGATTCATACCTGCGCCCCCTGACACACGGCACAACGTCCACCTACAAGGGGGACCCGTTTTGCTTCAACATGCAATCCATTGCAAACCCTGAAAAACGCAGCCCAAAACCTCCCCTGGCAGGGGCCGTGCCCCAAAAAACGAACCTGGTGGTGATCATCCTGGAATCAGTGGGGTACCTGGACTATTCCAGCAACCCTTCACCCATGCCGTTTTTGCATTCACTGGCATCAAAGGGCATCGCGTTACCGCAACACTACAGCACCTGGCCCCAGACCATGAAGGCCCTTTTTTCCTTTTATTGCAGCGAGTTACCCTATTCCGATTACCAGACCATCACCAGTACGAATCCGGCCATACCTTGTATCTCGATCGTGCGCGCCTTGAAACAGGCGGGCTATAACACCGCATTGTTCGAGTCCGCAGACTTTTCCTATGACCGGCAGTTGCGATTCTTCAAACACCGGGCATTTGATGAGATGTACGACATGTACACGCTACCTGGGGCCAAGAATGCCTGGAAGGACAGTTGGGGCGTGGCCGAGACGCTCACCGTAAAGGACCTGTTGCAGTGGACCGCCACCAGGAAGGGCCATCGTTTCGCCGTGTTCTACAACATGGTCACAGGACATCATCCCTATGCATTCGAGGGCTATAAGTCTAAAATCGACACCCTGGAGCACGAAAAGGAATCCTATCACCATTGCCTGAAATACATCGACCAGAGGATTCGCCAGGTGGTGGATGGCTTGCGACAGGAGGGCCTGCTGGATAATACCCTGGTGGTGGTGTTTTCGGACCACGGCGAGGGCTTTGGCCGCCACCCCAGGACCTTTTCCCATGGGCCCGTGGTGTACGAGGAGGCCATAAGGGTGCCCATGGTCATGTACGGTCCGCAGTTCAAAAACATCGCAGGATTTCAGGTCGGCATACCCACCAGTCATATCGACCTGGCGCCAACGATTTTGGGGTTGCTGGGTGTCAAGGTGCCATTTACCATGAAGGGGCGTAACCTGTTGAAAAATAATGAGAACAGGTTGTTGATATTCGGCAGTCGTCCGCCGGAGGCCCAGTTGGGAATCCGGGATGGCCGATGGAAATTCATTTTGACACAGGACACGGGCGTAAAGGAATTGTTCGACCTGAAACAGGACCCGATGGAACGGACGAACCTGGTGGAAAAGTACCCGGATTTGACCGGAAAATTTACCAGGCGGGTCCTGGAGTGGAAGGCGTTTTCCAGGAACCTGATCGAAAATTACCAGTCCATACTTGCGAAATATGGCAGGCGTTGCGACAAATGACCGGCTGCTAATCCCGGGCAGGCGGGGCTTTTTTAGGGGCCTTCAACAAGAACAGTCCAAGCACCAGGCCCACGGCCACGGTCAGAATCATCCTCAGGCGCCTGATCACCTCCATTGAGAAGCCTGCAACCGGGTCCAGTTTCAATAATTTGAACAACAAGGTCATGCCGCCCTCTGTAATGCCGACACGCCCCGGCACCACGGATAGTATCCAGTTCAGCAACTGCGTGGTGGTCTGGGACACAAACGCCAGCACCAGCACGAAAAACGGCCCCTTGCCCTCATGCATCAAGACCATCAGCAGCATCCAGACCTCCACGATATCGAGCAGCCTGGCAATGACCATCCAGAGTATGGCATGCCTGAATTCCCGGGGCCGTTCCATGAAATCACGGATGGCCTGGTCAATCCGGGCGGATTTGTCGCTGAGGGTCTGTTTGTATTTTTTGAGAAAAGGCAGTCTGCCGACCACCAGGCTCAACCTGGAAATGGCACCCATGCGTAGGATGACGAACAGGATGACCGTTGGGATCAACAATAACAGGGCCAGTCCCAACAGTCCCCACAGGATTCGCGAAGGCAGCGCCAGAAACAGGATGGCAAATATAGGACCCAGCAGTGTAAACACCTGCGTGGTGACAAAGGTAAAGAAATTGTAGGATATCAGGGATGCCACCAGTTCGTGGTCCTCCACCTTGCCCTTTAGTATGCTGAACCGGGACACCTCGCCCAGGGTGGAGGCGGGGGTCAGGTAATTGATCACATGACCGAACCAGAAGGCGGCAAAGAGGTCCCAATAGGTGGCAGTGCTTTTTTCACGGTGGATCACGAACTGCCATGCCCGCGTCGAAACCGCCAGTGCAATGGCGTGCAGCCCGAAGGACGCCAGGAAAAACCACCCGATGGACACCAGGCGTTTCCACACGTCATTTGGGTCGAGTTTCCATATCAGGGCAGTAAACAGACCGAGTCCCAGCACAAAAAAGAGCCTGTTCAGCCATTTCATGCCGTTTGAGTCTGTCATGCTGTATTCCTCAGGCCTGCCCCGGTTTCATTGAAGGGTATGGACTTCAAAGCACATATCCGCCCTATAACAAATGTCCACAGGATTTGCAAGCCGAGGGATCTTCGATGTGAGGTTATTTTTAGAACACGTTATTCATCAAACCGTTACAAAACCAGGGCACAAAATCGCCCATTCTGACAAAACGCATGTACAGGGGATTGGGGCAAACATTTGGTGGCCATAGTGGCGTATTTAGATGGATTTATAGCGTTTTTTGAATTGCGAGATTTTTTGTTGATATGCGATGCATATCGGTTACTGGGTCCGACTGTGTCCCTGCCGTCTGATT
>WGCQ01000107.1 GCA_015493765.1 Deltaproteobacteria bacterium | reverse complement strand
GATCAGGCAGTCGAAACAGCCGGTGCACGCGAAGCTCTACCTGTTTCATTACACGGATGAGGAAAAGGTTTTGGACGGCACTGACGGGTCGTTCATCATTGGGTCCAGCAATATGAGTGCGGCCGGTTTTCAGCAGCGATACGAAGTGAACATGGGGGTCAGGGACTTCGGGTTTGACGAGGCCGCTGAGGTGTTCGAGGAGCTGTGGAAGTCCGCAGTGCCTTTGGTGGTTGATGATGTGGAGGCCGTGCTAAAACGCAGGATGAGGGTCACGCCCTTTGTGGCCTATGTAAAGACCCTGCAAACCTACGTGGAAATGATGCAGGCCAGGCGCATGCTGCCCCGGGTGAAACGGCTGTTAGAGGAACGGGGCTACAAGTCGTTTCAGTACCAGGAGGACGCGGTAAACCAGGCCCTGAACGTGATCGATCAATACGGCGGCGTGGTGGTGGCGGACGTGGTCGGGCTGGGCAAATCCGTGATCGCGGCCATGATCGCGAAAAACCTGGGTCAGTTGGGCGTGGTGATTTCACCGCCCAGGCTGATGGGTGATAACAAGGGCGAATGGGGATGGTGGAAGTACGTGAGGGACTTTGATTTGCACGGCTGGGAGGTGATGAGCGCGGGAAAACCGGAAGATGTGGTGGAGTTTTTGCAGGCCAGGCCCGAATACCGCGTGGTGATCGTGGACGAGGCCCACAGGTACAGAAACGAGGACACCAGGAATTACGAAAGCTTATCCGCGGCGTGCAAAGGCAGGACCGTGATTTTGCTGACCGCCACACCGTTCAACAACACGCCCGCGGATATTTTCAGTTTGTTGAAGATGTTTATCGTACCGGGAAAATCCGGGCTGGCCATAGACGACAACCTGGAATGGCGGTTCAGGGGGTATAGTTTTGATTTCAGGAGGCTATCGTACATCCTGAGGTATCACGGCCATGCCGGGGAAAAGGGGGAAAAAGCCAGGAAACACTACCGGGACATATTCAATGACCAGGGGCCAATTGTTTTGGACAAGGTGCGAACCAGGGTGAAAGAGATTGCGGACGAAATAAAACACACCATAGAACCCGTGATGATCCGACGTAACCGGCTGGACCTGAAAAGGGACCCGGTTTACAAAAAAGAGGTGAAAAAACTGTCCAGGGTGGCTGACCCCATTGAAATCACATTCCAGTTGAGCAAGCGTCAATCCGCGTTTTACGACCGTGTTGTGGGCACGTATTTTGCCACACCCGAGGAGGAAACCGGGAAATCAGGACAAAAAAACCAGTTCAGGGGCGCGATCTACCAGCCCTTCAAGTATGCGAATCCGAAGTACAAAAAGAAATCGAAACGCACCCAGGACCCGGCCATGACCATGACCAGCCAGGCGAACCTGGCCGATTTCATGCGGCGCTTGCTGGTAAAGCGGTTCGAATCGTCGTTCGGTGCCTTTGCAAAGAGCATAGAAAACGCCATAAAACTGCATGAGCGGGTACTGAGATTCATGGAAAATTCGGGTTACAGGTACGTGCTGGACCGCCGGATGCTCGAAAGACTGGTGGATGCGGACCCGGACGAGGTGAACCAGGCCATGGATGAATACCTGGAGGATTTGGAAAAGCATGGGAACCAGATCCGCAAGGGCCGGGACGGGGTGTACGAGTTTTCCAGGGACCACAAATTCGTCAAGGCAGTAAATGCGGACCTGAACCTGTTGAAGATGGTCAGGAAACAACTGGATAGATTTGATATTGTCGGCAGAAAGACGGTAAACGACAAGGACGTGTTCATCGTGAACAGGGCGGATGACCTGGTGCATTCGATCATGGACCCCAAGGTCGCGGCCCTGGTGGATACTGTTCGCAAGGTGTTGAATAAAAAGGTAAATCCCAGGCCCAAAGTGGTGATATTCACAGAGTATATTGACACGGTTTTGTACCTGGAAGACGTGATGCAAGAGGCGTTTGATGGCAGGGTCCTGGTGGTTCCGGGGGATATTTACGGCAACCTGGACGATGCGGTGAACCGGGAATTCGATGCCTCGGCCAAGGACCAGTCGAATGATTGCGACATCCTGCTGACCACGGACAAGATGTCCGAGGGCGTGAACCTGAACCGTGCCATGGCCGTGTTCAATTACGACATACCGTGGAACCCTGTGCGCGTGATCCAGAGGGTGGGCCGCATCAATCGTATCGGCCACAAGGTTTTTGATACCCTGTACATCTATAATTTCTTCCCCACGCAAAAGGGCGCTGATGAACTGAAATCCAAGGAGATCGCGGCCAATAAATTGTTCATGATCCACCAGTCCCTGGGTGAGGATGCCAAGATCTTTGCACCGGATGAGATACCGGAACCATCCACCTTGTACAAGCGCCTGACACAAAACCCCGAGGATATGGAAGAGGAGGGTTTTGAAACCAGGATCCGGCAAGAGT
>WGCQ01000106.1 GCA_015493765.1 Deltaproteobacteria bacterium | reverse complement strand
GGCCGGCGAGGAATCAGGGAGGCAGGGACACAGTCGGACCCAGTAACCGATATGCAACGCATATCAATAAAAAATCTTGCAATTCAAAAAGCGCTATGAATGCATGTAAATTCGCTGCTATGGTCACCAAATGCTTACCCTAATCCCCTGTCAGAATGGGCGATTTTGACCCGGAATTTTGCAATGCTTTGATAAACAACGTGTTCTAAAAATAACCTCACATCGAAGATGACTCACGACAAAGACAGTGGCAGTTTTGTATGGTTTTTGGTATAACAGCACCTGCTTTTTGTTTTGGAGGCAATAATGGATGTGGTCAACAAAGATGTCCTGAAAAAAACGATTCAGCGATGCAGGGAAAGGGATATTATTATCCCTACCTACGAACAAATGAAACACCCGGCCCGACTGGTGCCCAAGGGGATCCAAGAGGAACTCAAGGGCATAGGCCTGTGGGACCTGCACCCCAGGAACTTGTTTCGTCTGACGTGGAAAAATGATGTAAAAACCGGTGGTTACGGAGATGTCAATTACGTTGAAATTCCGCGTGAACTGACAGGTGTCAAGGCCAGGATATTTGCCCTGGTTGGCAAGTATTTTCCCACCGGGTCCCACAAGGTCGGTGCAACATTTGGCCCACTGGTGTCCCGCCTGGTAACCGGTGGCTTTGACCCGACATCGCAAAAGGCGGTATGGCCCTCAACGGGCAACTATTGCCGCGGCGGTGCATACGATTCCGCCCTGTTGGCATGCCAGGCACTTGCGATCCTGCCCGAGGAAATGAGCCGTGAACGCTTTGAATGGCTGGAATCCATAGGCGCCGAGGTGATCGCCACGCCAGGGTGTGAATCGAACGTAAAGGAAATATTTGATAAATGCTGGGAGTTGAAGGCCCAGCGCGGGGATGAAATCGTCATCCTGAACCAGTTTTCTGAATTTGGTAACCCGATCTGGCATTACGAGGTTACGGGCAGTGCGATCGAGGAGGTACTGGGCTCGGTTATGGGCTCGAAAGACCGTTTTGCGGCCCTGCCCCTGACAACTGGCTCCGCGGGCACTATCGGTGCGGGAAACTACCTGCGCAAGGTATTCCCCAGGATGCGTGTGGTAGCGGGCGAGGCGTGGCAATGCCCCACCATGTTGATGAACGGATTCGGCGGACACCGAATCGAGGGGATCGGCGACAAGCACGTACCGTGGATCCACGATATCCGCAACACGGACGCGATAGGTGCGGTGGACGACGAGTTGCCCATGCGCCTGATCCGCTTGTTCAACGAGCCCGCAGGCCACGAGTTCCTGCGTTCCCAGGGGGTGCCCGCAGACTTTATCGACAAACTGGACCTGTTGGGCATATCGTCCGTGGGTAACATGCTGCTGTCGATCATGACGGCCAAGTATTTTGAAATGGACGAACACGACGTCATATTCACGATCTTTACGGATTCCATGGAGATGTACCAGTCCAGGCTGCGGGAAATGACAGAGCAAAGGGGACCGTACAACCTTGACCAGGCCCGGGTGGACTTCAATGTATGCCTGAAACACGTCCAACCCGACCACTATGCCGAACTGACCCACTGGGACCGCAAGCGCATACATAACCTGAAATACTACACGTGGATCGAACAGCAGGACAAGCAACTTGAGGAACTCAATCGCCAGTGGTTTGACCGGGATTACTGGGAGGAACAAATGGGCCAGGCCAGGCTGTGGGACCGGGAAATCGATGAATTCAACCGGCAGGTAGGGCTGATCGACAAGTACCTGGATGGCTGAGCATCTACTTTGTCGTACGTGTGCTGCGCAATGCCGCGATCACGCCCCCTGTGGTCTCTTATTGGCTTAACGCCTTGTATCTGAAGCACTTTCAACGACCTTTGTCCTCAAATTTGACAGGTAATTTGGGTTGACACGTCCCTGGATTATTGATAATCCCTTTAACAGGAGGCAAACCCATGAAGATCAAGTCAATCAACCCGTTTTCCGGAAAAACCCTGGAAGAATACGAACTGGTAACCTTCGAACAGGCTGCCACAGCGACCCAAAAGGCAAGAGAGGCGTTTTTATCGTGGCGCAGTCACACCTATCCGGAAAGGGCATGGCTGATCAGGTCCCTGGCAGCTGTGCTTAGGGAAGGGAAACAGGATTTTGCCAGGGTGATGACCGAGGAAATGGGTAAAGTTAAGGCCGAGGCCATTGCCGAGGTGGAAAAATGCGCCTGGCTGTGTGATTACTACGCCCAGAACGGACCGACGGCATTGATGCCCGAACCGATTTACACGGAGGCATTGAAAAGTTATGTACGTTTTGATCCGATCGGCGTAATCCTGGCAATCATGCCGTGGAATTTTCCGTTCTGGCAGGTTTTTCGTGCCGCTATACCGGCCATGCTGGCAGGTAACACGGTGGTACTGAAACACGCATCCAATGTTCCTGGCTGTGCATTGAAAATCCAGGATATTTTTAAGGACGCAGGCTTTCCTGATGATACGTTCCAGGCGCTTATTGCATCCTCGGGCACGGCGCTGCAATTGATAGACAGGGACCTGGTGGATGGTGTCACCTTGACAGGCAGTTCGCAGGCCGGCGCCAAGGTTGCCCAGACAGCAGGCATGAGGATTAAAAAGGTGGTGCTGGAACTGGGAGGCTCGGACCCGTTTATCGTGTTCGAGGATGCGGACCTGGAACAGGCCGCGAAAACCGCGGTAAAGGCCAGGATGATCAACACCGGACAGTCATGTATCGCGGCAAAACGATTCATCGTGCATAAGGACGTGTTCGATGAGTTTAAACGCATATTTATAGATACCATGAGTGGATTGCAAATGGGCGACCCCAGCCAGGATGACACGGCATTCGGGCCACTGGCCAGGGAAGATTTCGTGGCGGACCTGGAGCGCCAGTTGCAGGATGCCATCAACAAGGGGGCCGCGGTGGTTCGTACACACGAATACAGCGGGCCGGGTTACATGTTCCCTCCGGCGGTGCTGACGGAAGTGACACCGGACATGGCCGTGTTGAAGGAAGAGACATTCGGTCCGATTGCCCCGCTCATACCGTTCGATACGGTCCAGCAGGCGGTGGAGATTGCGAATTCCACGCCCTACGGGCTGGGTGGCGCAGTGTGGACGAACGATATGACACGGGCTGAGGTTGTGGCGGCAAACCTGGATTGCGGTGCGGTGGCAGTAAACGACATGGTAAAGTCCGATCCCAGGCTGCCGTTTGGAGGCACAAAGAAATCCGGTATGGGCCGTGAGTTGTCACACTACGGGCTCAAGGAGTTTGTAAACATCAAGAGCGTTGTTGTGGCTGCCATGCAAGAAACAGGGCCAGAGGATTGAGCTACAGTAAGCCGTCCCATTGACACTGAAACACCACATATGGCATTAAATATTTGAGGGACTCGTAATAAATCAAAATCGGCAAGATTATATCTAATAAACACAAAGGGTTAGAGCGATAAAAATGATCAAAATCGATTTTTTTACGAGTCCATCATATAAAACATTTTCAGCCGATATGCATCGCGTATCAAACACAAATCCTGATTCTACGCAAACAAATACGACCACCCACGCTAATTCCGAAAGGCCTTCAGAATTAACCGGTAATTGGGGTTTAACTAAATTTGGGAATTGAATGGATTGTGGGAATTATTCGGTTTCGTGTTCCACGTAGAACGCAGAGGAACCGTTTGCAGAGCATTCGGCATAGGTTGCCTTGGGGTCACCCCAGCCGATCCTCTGGAAGGTGGACTGTGTACCATCGCAGTCAAGGTCGGCATTTGCCTGTGCCGTGAACATTGCGGTGGTCATCTCGGAACCATCCAGGTTGTCGAAACTGTACACGAAGTAGTGCTGGTCATTCATCTGGAATGACAACGCCTCCCAGGTCAGCGTATTCCATGCCAGGCTGTTGACGTCACAACGGTCATCATGGTCCGTGTCAGGGCCACCACCCACACCGGAGGAGCAGCAGGTCTTCTGGCTGGGGGTTACACCCTGGTCAGCCGGGAACTGACAATGGATTTTGGAACCAGCCTTCGAGATATGCGGCGTAGCATAGTACAGCACAGCGCCCTTGAAGATCTTGTCCAGTTCGTCGATGGCCTCTGTCGTTTTTGCCCTTCTCATGTACTTGATGAAGGCAGGCACGGCTACCACGGCCAAAATACCGAGGATGGCCACGACGATCATCAGTTCAATCAGCGTAAAACCCTTACGACTAAATCGTTTCATAAAAACCTCCTAAATAAAGTTTAAAGAACGCCCGCGACCATAACCTTTAGCGGCTGCCCGCCCTCTTCGGTCGCTATGAGATAGCAATGCAATAGTCGTGCCAAAGAATAAAATCCGAATTTACAAGGGTTACCGAATAAAAAAACCTTTACAAAAAATGTCGTTGACAATTTTTGTCATAACACAACTGACAATTTTTGTCACCCGTATTTACAATACCCAAATTACCTGGCTAAATTCGGCAGTCGATTGCACAAAGCGGCTCACCTGCTTCGTCATTCTCACCCATTGATGGTCAATGTAGCTCTCCCACAAATCACTAAAAAAAACTATAATGAAACCATGAAGGTATTGGCCTTAACAATTGTTTCATTGTTTCTATTGTGGCCGGCAAGGACATTTGCAGATCGGTGTGTGGAGGGCCAGAGACTGGCCGATGATTGCAAGGACCTGAGAAATACAGGTCTTTTTGGATGTTGCAGCGGACGCCTAAGTGTGTGGTGCGAGCACTCGGAAAAGACCGGGACGGATGCCCTTTGCTACCTTGACTGCGCCCGGAATCAAAACCCCATGGCCGCAAAATGCGGTTGGAATCCTCACTTTGGTTTTTATGGGTGTTTTGATGGCGGACCGGACCCCAGCGGGCAACACCCAATGGCGTGTCCTGCATGCGAACCGCAATGTGAAGGTAAAGAGTGCGGTTATGACGGTTGCTATGGCTTGTGCGGTCGGTGCCCTTCAGGGGAGTACTGCGATAACGGTAAATGCAAAACATGCAGTTGCAGCGGGTTGCAATGCGGACCGGACCAGTGCGGCCATCCTTGTGGTACATGCACGAATGGGATGTACTGTAAACATGGTACCTGCGTGATGCCATCCACTGTGCCGTATTATTGTAGTACCCACCTCATCGGGGGATCAAAGGACGCAGACCTGGACCGATGTGTGTGTAACAAGGTGGGTGATTGGCCCTGCTGCCGCCTTAGATGGAACGAACAATGTATCCAGGAGGCAGAGCGATATTGCGATATCGAGTGCCCATGCCTGCCTGATTGCAAGGGCAAGCAATGCGGTCCTGACGGGTGCGGGGGCAAATGCGGCACGTGTCCGGACAATGCACCATTTTGTCATGATGGCACGTGCGTTCCCTGTATGGATTGCAGCAAACTGGAGTGCGGCAGTAATGGTTGCGGTGTGCCCTGCGGGACGTGCACTGGCCATAAGGCATGTATCAGGGGTAAATGCGAATTACCGCATGCGTGGTGCCAGGAGAAGGATGTGCCTGGGTGCAGTACACCTTTCGAGGACTGCGATCAGAATATCGTGGATTGTGTATGCCAGTCCAAAAACGACCATTATTGTTGTGACACAAAGTGGGACTGGCTGTGCGTTTCCGAGTACCTGGATTGTGCAAGAAAGGTTTTCGATAAGTTTTTGACGTGTCCCTGTACGCCACATTGCGAAGGCCGGCAGTGTGGGGATGACGGGTGTGGTGGTTCCTGTGGAGAGTGCGGTGCAGGGATGGAGTGCGACCAGGCAGGTATGTGCGTGCACCCCACTGCTGTTTGTGGTAACGGTACGTGCGAACAGGATGAGGACTGCGACACCTGCCCTGTGGATTGCGGATGTGGTGACGGTATGGTCTGCGTCAACGGGGCATGTACAACGCCAGGTGCTTCTGACAACGACCCGGATGCGGGACTGGATACAATGGCGCCAGATGATGGAGGCGCGACAGGCGATATCAATGACATCGACACCATCACTGACACTGATCCTGGCATTGATACTGCCAGGGACGTATCGGATGTGCCATACACGGACAATCATGGTCTGCCAGGTAGCGATATCGATGCTGTTAAGCCCCCAAAAGATGAAGTCCAGGAAGCCCGATATGACATCAAGTCAGACGACATTCCGTCGCACACCCCGGATACCATATGCCTGGACCCGGGCAAGCCTCATGTTGATTCTGTTGTAGATTCCAGGTTACATGACACCAGCCATTTTGACACAGTACATGGGACTGACCTGCAAAAAAATGTGTCAAGTTCCGGAGGATGCGCCACAAGCCGCCGTGGTAACCAGGCAATATTGGGAATAATACTGTTGATGCTTTTTGTTTTGGGTGTATCCGGATTATTTTCAGAACACTAAAATTTGAGTGGTAATGTAATTCGTCTGGGGTTAGTTGTTATGACAGGTCTGGAGTTTGTCGTAGCAGGCCCCGCCAGTGGCCTGTGCTTGATGCATACAGTTGGTACACGCATCCGAGGATGTATCAGCACACGCGGTCTTACATGTCTGGCTCAGGCAGTCCAGCAGGGCGTTGAACATGGCCTGGGATGCCTTGGAGCCCTGATACAGGCATTCATAGGGACAATGGCTGTCCGTGCTCGCACAGTTATTACTGCATTTGATGATATCCAGGCATTTTCCACTGCCGTATGGCTCGTGTTCATTGCATGTTGTAAATTGACTGTAACACGCGCCACCAGCCTGCTGAACCTGCGTGATACAGCCCGTACATGCCTGGGAACTGGTATCGGTACACTGGGTCTTGCATGCCTGGCTAACGCAGGCGCTGAGGTCATCCAGGTCAATGCTGGCATGGGAATATGCATTATCCCAGCAATTCGTTTTACATGCCTGGTCGTCCTTGTCGCAATTCCCCAGGCATGCCAACAGGTCCCAGCAACTAAGGTACGTATCACCGCTGAAGCAGGTGTAAAATTCTGAAATACAGTGCTCCTGCATGCAATCAACAATGACTTTTCCGTTGCTGTCCCAGCAGTTGTTCGTCTTCAGGCAGGTTTGTATGGCATTGAATGAATCCACGGCATACTGGGTCGCTGCATTCTTACACGTATCCTGGCAGGCGCTGTCCGATGGGTCACATTTGTTTAGGCAGTCATTCAATGCCTTGCAGTCCGACCTGGTACTGCACGTACCATCCTGGCACGTACCTTGACCGGTGCTACATGCACCGCAGTTCGTTATACCATTACAGGTATCATCACCCAGGCCGCATGTAAAACCGATGTCTGTACAGGTCTTGGGTTGACAGTTTTGCTGGCAGTCCCCAGGACAGTTGCAGATATTTTCGCCCACATCAGCATCACAGGTGCCGTTGCCGCACTGCGCACACAGGCTTGCCCCAACGATCGGCGATCCCGGGCATTTGCCGTTTACATCAGGCTGTGCAGTACTGATTGCCTTTAATCCCTGACAACAGTCACCCATACCCGTGGCAAAGGTGTTGCCCGCTGTTGTGCAATCCACGCATTTGCCCTCTCTGGTGCAGACCTGGTCCCCCTGGCAGGCACAGTCAGTCTGGCAGGTGACACAATTTTCGCCCGCGGCGGCATCGCAGGTCCCGTCCCCGCATGCGTTGTTTGCCTCGCACTTGCCGTTCTTGCAGACCTGCCCGCTGTTGCAGGTACCGCAGTCCAGTTGCCCGCCGCAGGTATCGTCCGCACTGCCGCACTGGTAACCGAGGTCATCACAGGTTTTGGGTGTGCAGCAGGCATTTTTGTAGCACTTCTGGCCCTGTGCACAGGCACAGTCAGCAGGGCAGGTGCCACAATTTTCGCCCGCGGCGGCATCACAGGTCCCGTCCCCGCATGCGTTGTTTGCCTCGCACTTGCCGTTATTGCAGACCTGTCCGCTGTTGCAGGTACCGCAGTCCAGTTGTCCGCCGCATGTATCGTCCGCGCTGCCGCACTGGTAACCGAGGTCATCACAGGTTTTGGGTGTGCAGCAGGCATTTTTGTAGCACTTCTGGCCCTGTGCACAGGCACAGTCAGC
>WGCQ01000105.1 GCA_015493765.1 Deltaproteobacteria bacterium | reverse complement strand
TTGCTATTGGATCCTGCTTTCCGAGGCTTTAAAGCCTCGGCCCCATTGAAGCCATTCTTCTTATAATTTACTTTAACAACCTTTTGTAACTTTCCGAGGCTTTAAAGCCTCGGCCCCATTGAAGCGCCTGTGGTCGTCCGGCCACCAGGACCTCGGGCGGGGCTTTCCGAGGCTTTAAAGCCTCGGCCCCATTGAAGCCCCGTAGCGACAGCCGGGTTATCGGATGCAGAAGTCTTTCCGAGGCTTTAAAGCCTCGGCCCCATTGAAGAACTTCAAGTCAAACACTACACTATTAAAACTTTGGCTCGAAGGCTGCTGCTGGTGGCTATTACATATCAATCCTGATGGTTCCAAGGCCTGGATAGACGATACATGCGCCAGGGAGGACAAGTCGGATTATAACTTTGTGGAGGAGGGCTGTACTCGCAGGCTGCTGCTTGGAAACAGTGGTGCCCTGTTTCTGCTGAAATACATGGTGGAAGCCAGGTTTGTGGATGGCAAGGCAGACCCGGCAATATGGTCCCAGGAGGGCGGGAACAAAACACACAACGGCTGCATCTAAAAGCAGAGGTGCACTGTTCGAATGTATCACCCCCAGAACCAGGCCCCCCTTCCTTGCATGCCGAAAATTAGCGCTCTGGCTCTTCGGTAATGGTTAGTATCCAGGCGAAATCCGAAAGAACCAAATTTGACAGGTAATTTGGGGTGAGTTTCCTCCATTTACATATCCCATTTATTTTTCTAAACTTTTTGTGGAGGTATGGGATGCATGCAAGGTTTTTGTTGAGGTGGCCTTTTATATTGATTGGTCTGATTATTTTGATGGGATGCACCAAGTCTAAACCCGGAGGAAACGATACGTCAAACCAGAGGGACCTTGACGTGCTGGTGTCGGATGCGGATTTTTGGGTGAACGAGGTATCGACACAACCCGACATGGTCGTGCGGGACACCCATCGAGACAGGGAACAGGAGACCAGGGTAGATGCGGATGCCTGGAAACAGGACCTGCCGGACCTTGACGTGCTGGTACCGGATACGGATTTTTGGGTAGACGAGGTATCTACACGACCTGATATGGTCGTGCGGGACGCCAATCAGGATGGTGCGCAGGAGACCCTGGTAGCCCCTGATGCCTGGGACTGGGACCTGCCGGATGCAAACTATTTCTATACACCAGGCCACCCGCAGGGGGCGGTGAAGGACGAGCCGGCAATGAAGGACCTGCCGCAGAAGGTGGATAACACGGCACTGGGAACACACACCACGATTGATGCCGTGGCCGTGGTGGACAGCCAGGTTTTTATAGGCACGGACACCGGCGTATTCCAGGTGCAGGCCGGACAAAACGGGTACACGCTGGTGGCGGTCCCAGCATTGGATACCGGTGAAAGGCCGGTGGCGATCACAAAGGACCCGTTTGAGCAAGGGGCATGCGTGGTCAGCCAGACCCAAGCCCTGTGCCGGCAAGGTCGGTCCGTAAGCCTGGATTTTACACCCGTCGGGGCCGCTACAGGCAACCATGTCCTGTACCTCGTGGGTAGCCACGGCCTTTACACGTGGGACGGGCAAAAGGTGGTGGCTGCGGCAGGACCTGGACAGGCGCTGCGTGGTGTAGCAGGACTGGGGGGCGGCAGGCTCGCGGTGCTGGGGGACATGGGCGTTGCAGTGGGCAAGCCGGGGGACTGGAAACTGGTGAAATACGGGTCCGGGGCACTCCCCTACCAGGATTGCAAGAGCATTGCATCGGACGGCAAGACGCTGGTAGTGGGCTGCAAAAAGGGCATTGCCATGATGAAAATCGGCCAGGATACGTGGAAGCACATGGATGCAGCCCCGGGTGGATTGCCTGCCCGGGGTGTCAGGTCCGTGTCAGTGAACGGCCCGGTCATAGCATTGGCCTACGAATACGGTTGCGGTGCAATCACCAATGGCGCTGCCAGCCACGTTGATTACTACGTCTCCCACAGGTGGTTGCCGTCCGATGACTGCCGGGTTGCCGCGGTGGATGCATCGGGTACACGGTGGTTTGGGACCGGCAAGGGCCTGGCCTGCATCCGGTTGCAGCAACAAGACATCCAACAAAAGGCCGATTGGTTGTTCCAGGACCTGAAAGCCCACTTCGTGCGCATGGGAGGATTTTTGTCGCCGTCCGCATTCGTAGATAAAAACGGTCATTACCACCTGCCTGACTCGGATAACGACGGCCAGTGGACCCAGGAAATGATCGGGGGGCTGTGTTTCGCCTATGCCGTGACAGGCGACAGGCATTACAAGGACCTGGCATGGCAGGCGATCCAGAACATGTTCCTGCTGGTGGACGTGCCTGCCGTAAGTTTCCAGGCAAAGGGAATGAAACGAGGATTTGTGGCCAGGAGCCTGTGCCGCCAGGACGAACCTTGTTTCCAGGACAAGGCGGGCCTGTCGAACTGGCACCTGGTTGAGTACAAGGGGCAGAAATACTATTGGAAGGACGATACTTCCTCGGATGAAATCGTGGGGCATTTCTTCGGCTATCCCATTTATTACGACCTGTGTGCAGAGGATGAGGCCCAAAAGAAGGCGGTGGCGGACCATGCCCTGGCCATTGCCAACTACATCGTGGACAACGGGCTGCGATTGATCGACCTCGACGGCAAGGAAACACAATACGGTCACTGGCAACCTGACCGACTGGCAATCGCCCTGGATGGTTTCGGCCCCTGCATGGCCAAGTACCAGGATGCGGACACGTGTGCCTCCGCCGCGTTCGGTGGTGGCTGGCTGAATTCCATCGAGATCCTGGGGCTGTTGCTGTCCGCGTACCACATGAGCGGCGATCCCAGGTTTTTTAATACATTCAAGACGTTGATCCTGAAATATAAATACTGGAAACTGGCCATGGGAAACGAAAACACGTTTACGATTACCAAGCCTGCATTTCAAAACCACTGCGACGAAGAACTGGCCATGCTTTCGTTCACCACGTTGTTGCGGTACGAGTCCGACCCGCAACGACGTGCCTACTGGCTGTCATGCCTGAAATGGTTGTACGAGCACGTAAAAAGCGAACGCAATCCCTTGCACGCGGGGATTACCGCGATATTCCTACCGGACATCGTGGATGCAGGGACAGGGGCCAGGTCCCTGTGGGAAATGCCGGCAAGGGATCGGCGCAGGGTCGAGGTGGACAACTCACACCGCGTGGATGCCAAATCGATGGGCCAGGACAGGTTTCGACGGGAGCAGTTCGACAGGGTGTTCCCGTACGACGAAATCCGAACCATGTGGTGGGATAAGAATCCTTACGTCAAGGTGGCTGACAAGGGGATGGAGGGCGAGGTCAACGGACCCATGGCCTTTTTGACCGCATACTGGGCCATGCGATATGCCGGGGTCCTGGCAACGCCCTCCAAGTAAGCAAGCATTGTTTTTCTATTCCCTCGCTACCGCGGTTTAATGCGTGCTCAGTAAATCCGGCCTTTCCTGTAATCCCAAATTACCTGCAAAATTTGAGGACAAGGTTGCAGCAATGGGTTCAGATAAGCAGAGATGAGCCATCTGAGCGCAGGCGTAATATAGGGTGTTGATTTGATGGTAATTTCAGGGCCGGGTTTAGATCCGCCCCCACGAATACTGTGTAAATTCAGTGTGTTACGACACAAGGCAAATCTTGTGGTGTGCAATATGACTTCGACACCCTCGAGGCCGCCTGCGCTCCACGTCATCCGTTACCACCGGGATCACACGGCCACGGCCACGTCCCACGGTCACGGAAAGTCAGGCAGGATGCCGGCCCCACACGGTCACGGTCACGTCCCACGGTCACGGTCACGGCCTCGGTCAACGGGGTGAATCCATCTATTTCGCCAAAAACCTGCCCTGCCGGATCAGCTTGTCCAGCACGGCCCTGGCAAGGGGCAACGTGCGGACCAAGGGATTCGCCATGAGTGCCATGAGCGCCTTGTCCCTGCTGTGCATAACCGCGGCCTCGATGGTCAGGCGTTCGTAAGCCTTTACCTGGCGGATCAAACCGAATATCTCTTCCTGGATTTCGCCAACAGGCCTGGGCACAACACCGTGTCTGCTGACATCGCAGGTCAATTCCATGACCGCATCGTCGGGCATCTGGTCAACGGCCCCTGCCTGCGCGGTGTTCACGATCAAAGGCCTGGGCTGCTCGCCCAGCAACGCGGCGATCACCTCCACCGCGATCTTCGAATACCACGCGCCGCCCCGCTGATTCAGCAATTCCGGTTTTTCCCACGTGGATTCGTCGTTGTAGTACTCGAACAACTGCGCCTCGATCGCCATGACCTCCTGGGCCCTGGTCAGGGTCTTTTGCTGCAACGTGCGCACCATGTCATCGGTCAGGTAGAAATACCGCAGGTACGGCGACGGGATCATGTGCAGGGCCTGCCAGAAATCAGCCCCGTAATCCGCCTCGGGCACGTTTGCAGGTCCGAATCCCTTGGACAAGGCCTCGATCACCTCAGCGGTCCTGTCCTGTCCACGCACGCGAATCCCCCTGACCCACGACAGGTGGTTCAGGCCCACGTAATCCAGTTCCACGTCCTCCATCGCGCAGTCCAGGGCCTTTGCCACCTCGATTTGGGTGTCAATGGGGATGTTGCACAACCCGATCGCCTTGACCCGGGAATGGCGCTGCAACGCCTCGGTGATGATCGCCGATGGATTCGTGAAATTGATCACCCAGGCATCCGGGGCCAATTGCTCGATGCTATGCGCAATGGACAACACCTGCGGGATCGTGCGCACCGCCTTGGCAAATCCGCCCACGCCCGTGGTCTCCTGGCCCACCAGCCCGTGCCGCAGCCCCAGCATGATGTCCTCGTGCCTGCCCTCCTGCCCGCCCACGCGTATCTGGAGCACCACGAAGTCCGCACCCCGGACCGCTGCGTCCTGGTCCAGGGTCTTGCGTATCTCAAATCCCGCACCCATGCGTGAGGCCATGCGGCGGCAGAAACCGAACACCGAATCCAGCCGCTGCTGATCGATGTCCTCGAACACCACATCGGTCACACCCAATTCCCGGCCCCGCTTGACCAGGCCCTCAAACAACTCGGGCGTGTACGTGCTGCCCGCACCCATGATCGCGATCTTCATTACTCACCCCCGGGACAGACCTCGATGTCATTGGCATCCCGCGGCAGGATCTTGTAGTGCCCGAAACTGTAAACCAGTATGCCGGCCACCCGTTTCAAACACTGCCCCTCTTTGCGGATACCCAGGTCCTGGTACTTGAACAAGGCGTCGTCCATGCGCAGCCCGCCGGTCAATTCGCATTCGCCGTAATCCTTGGGCGCGTCCGGGTTTTCCTTGACAACGCTCACGTCATCCACCTCGATCAGCATGCCCTCCAGGGCCTCGGCCCTGCTGCCACCATCCGCCACGTCCGCAGGCGCCACCACCTCGGGCACGATCTGCTGGTCCGGGTTCGCATTGACCACGCTGTACTGGGTAGCCTTGATCTCGTCCATGCCAAAGTAATCCACCAACGTCCCGCTAACACTCACCGCGTTGCCGCGTGCAATGCCCTGGGGCATGCCCGTGCCCACGAACACGTACAGCCCGCCGTAGTCCGCCGCATCCGGGTCCTGCATGTAAAAGCCCTTGTACTTCGAAGTCCCTGGCGTAATCGCGGTCACGATCGGCCCCGAGACCTTGACCTTGGAACCCTTTTGCACCTGTGGCGGCGTGTTCGGGTCCCGGATCTGCACGATCGTGAACGTACATGGCTGATCCCCCGGGTTGGCCTCGTTCGGGCAGGCATCGCAGGCATCGCCCTTCTTGTCACCGTCCGTGTCCTCCTGGCCGGGGTTGTAAACAAACGGGCAATTGTCCTGGCCGATCGGTACGCCGTCCTGGTCCGGGTCATCCGGTGTGCCTGGCTTGCAGTCCTCGCCCGGCGATACCGGGCACTTATCGCACATGTCGCCCACTTTGTCGCCATCCGTATCCCATTGCAGGGGATTAAACACGCTCGGGCAGTTGTCCGTTGCATCAGGCACACCGTCGCCGTCCGTATCGCCCTCCTTTGGTTCGTACGGATACTGGTCGTTGCCCAGGGTGCACGGGTCTGACCCGGCCTTAGGGTCGCAGTTGTACAGCGGCGACAAATCGTATTCGTACGTGGCGTCCGGGTTGTTCGGGTCCCACGCGCTGTCAGCATGTCTGGCCGTATCCAGCGCCTGCACCAGTTCGTCCTTGACCTGGGCAAAGGTCTTGCCCGTGGGGTCCGTGGCCACTGCCGACCGCTTCACGCACAGTTTTTTCGCGTCACCGCACACGTTTTCGTCCTCGCACCAGTCGTACGGGTGCCTGCCTGAAAACAGGTTCCACACGTCCGCATCCCCGTACATGAAACCGCCGCCTATGAACACGGCCCTCACGTCCTTTGGCTCCGCCTCCAGCAAGGTCTGGTACGGCTTGTCCGGGTCCCCCGGAATCACCAGCAGGTCCGCATAGTAACCGGGTTGCAGCAACCCCAGTTTGTCCTCCACGTGGCAGGCCTGTGCCCCGCGGATCGTGACCATCTTGAACAATTCCTTTGGCGTCAGCTGGTCGCCCCAGTACGTGTTGTCCACGTGGTCCGCACACTTCATCTCGTCCATCATGTTCAGGCTGCCGGACGGCACCCAGTCAGGGGCCAGCGCCACCACCAGGCCCAGCCGGATCGCAACGATTGCATGCGTGGTCAGGCCGTACAGGTCGATGTTGGAACGGGGTGACCAGATCAATTTGGCCCCTGTGCCCAGCATCTCCACGAACTGCCGCGTGCGCAACGCAGTGCCGTGGATGATCGCGGTGCCTGCCTGCAACAGTCCGTCCGCCTTCAGTTTCGCCCACTCGTCGAAACTGATCTCGTCCAGCCCCTCCGCCAGGTGGATCAGGTAGGCCTCAATGCTGCCGTCCTTCAGGCCCGCTGCAATGGACGCGGCATGTATGCTGTTGATGGGCATGCTGGTGTACTTGATGCCGCTTTCGTCGATCCCGTTGGCCTTGGGTCCTTCCTCGAGGTTGCGCACCAGCCCGTCTATGCAGTTGCCGCCCGTGCTGCCGATCGTGGATGTGGTGCCTGCCATGACCTCCCGCACCTCGGCATAGCGCATAATGGCGCAGATGTGGTCGTCCTTGATCGCATTGTACGAATGCTTGAACGTCTTGTAGGATGGGGTCCTCTGCCACTGGTAGCGGTCCTGGTACAGGCGGTCGTGGCGCCAGCGCGGCATGAAGTTGTACTGGTTGTGGTTGTGGCTGTCCACCAGGCCGGGATAGATCATGCCGTTTGCGCAGATGACCGTGGGTGTCTGGTTATTCGGCGCCTGGCAGTTGCCCCACCGGTCAACACACAGGATCTTGTGCGTGGTTGCGGAAAACAGGACCTCGCCGTATTTTATTACCTTGTCACCGCTGACCACTGTGCCGCGGATCAAAATCAGGTCAGGTGCACCCTTTGACGGCTGGCACGCGTAGGCCGCGGCATCCACCGGCGCATCCCGGGCAATATCAGCATCCAGGGCATCGGTGGCCTCCCCATCGCCTGCTGGCAGGTCCTGGGCTGTTGTATCGCTTGCTTCGTTTGGCAAATCGTTTGCCTCGTTCGGCAAATCCGTTGCTTCGTTTGGCAAATCCTTTGCCTCGTTCGGCAAATCCGTTGCTTCGTTTGGCAAATCCTTTGCCTCGTTCGGCAAATCCGTTGCTTCGTTTGGCAAATCCTTTGCCTCATTT
>WGCQ01000104.1 GCA_015493765.1 Deltaproteobacteria bacterium | reverse complement strand
GACGTATCTGTAACAAGATGTTATATGGTAAAGGCGACTGTTCTTGGAGGATTGAATGAAGAAATCTGACCTTATACTGAGAATGATGGAAAAAACCTCACTCCCAAAGGAAAAAGCCGCATTGGTTGTCAATGGTATTTTGGACGAGATTGCCGATGCCTTGGCCAAAGGCGAGCGTGTTGAAATAAGAAACTTCGGAAATTTTACGGTTCGTACCAGGAAGGGCCATATCGGGCGTAATCCCAAAACAGGTGAACCAGTGAAAGTCCCTGATAAAAAGACCCCGCACTTCAAAGCCGGACGCGGCCTTCAGAAACGGGTAAATCACGATCAGTAGTATGGATCTTCCGGGTAAAACAACCTTTCCGCACCATTATGTTTTTTAGTCGAGGATTTTTTTTGCCTCAACTTGATGTATCTGACCAGGTTATCCACATAGTCGTTAAACGGAGGACAGAATATACTGGTCCCTGACAGGCTTTTCAACGTGTTAGTCGAATTAAACAGCACCAGTTTGTCGAAAAAATCGAACAATACCCGCCATGGACGCAAAGGCCCCTGTAGTCCCGGCACTTTGAACAAGAGTTTACTGACCACTGGTGGTACTGTGCCCTTGGGTTTGGACCTGCCAGAGGAACGGGCTACCAATTCGAATACCTTTCTGGCCGGCAGGGGATTCGGGTCCACTATGTGAAAGGTCTTGCCCGCGGCATCCGGGTCCCGGGCGATATGTATGGCGGCATCAGTCAAAAAATCCACGGGGATCATGTTCAGTGGATACACCCCTTTACCGGGCAAGGGCAGCGGAATATCCACGGGCATGTTCACAATCAGGTTGATGATGTAGTACGGTCCGTCCAGGCGGTCGATTTCCCCTGTTTGTGAATGTCCCACCACCATGGATGGCCTTAACACGGATATTGGTAACTGTCCCATTGTATTTCGCACCACCTTTTCAGCCGTAAATTTTGTAGATTCATAGGCATTTCTGAACCCCTGTCCATAATCCAGGTCCTCCTCCAGGATTACGCCGGTCCGGTCACCCGATACAAACGCAGTGCTGTAAAACATGAATCGCTCCAGGCGTTTCATTTCCTTGGCAAGGGCGAGTGCATGCCTGGTGCCGCGTACGTTTACGGACCTTGTTACATCTGCCGGCACACCGAGGTGGAATATGGAGGCCATATGGTGAAAATGTGTGACGGTCTGGACCAGGGATTTTATCTCTTTGCCTGACAGCCCCAAATCCAGCGCCACCACGTCACCAACCAGGTAGTCGGCCCGACCCGGCAGTTTGCCGTGTTTCTTTATGAAGTCCCTGGCCTGGTCCTGGAATTTTTCCTGGACCAGGAATGTGACCCGGAATCCCTTTCTCAGCATGCCCTCAAGTACCATCCTTGCGGTAAAGGCCGGGTAACCGGTCAAAAAAATGTGCATGTCCTTTGATTCAGCCATTATCTGTCCCCGTCCGTTTAATTCCATAACGTTGTTTCAGCCACTTTGCCAGCCTGACGGCCTCGTTATGCAACGTATCCAGGTCCTTGTCATTTAACAAGACATGGTCCGCCTGTCCTTCCCACGATGCGGCCTGGGATTTGAGCCTGGATACGGCATCCTGCCTGTCCATTCCCCGTTTGACAGCCCGTTCCAACCGGATTTCCATGGGTGCTGTAACTGCAATTGTCAGGTCCATTGCCCGGGCGAGCCCAGAATCGAACAGGATGGCCGATTCCAGGACTACGAGCATGAATCCCTGTTGAAACAGGGACCATATCCGTTGTTCCGCAGCCCGAAATACGGCGGGATGTACAATACTGTTGAGGGTCGCCAGTTTTTCCGGGGCATTGAATACCAGGGCAGCCAGTTTCCCGCGGTCCACATGTTTGTGTTCATCCAAAATTCCAGTACCGAATTTTGCTATTAGTTGTAGGTACACAGGTGCCCCGGGGAGGTACAGGGATTTTGCCAGTTCATCCATGAATATCACAGGCAGGCCATGTTCCTGCCATATCCTGGCCACCTCTGTTTTGCCTGATGCCAACCCACCGGTCAGGCCCACCAGCGTCATGTCCTTTGGTTTATTGATTATTTTTTCTTGTTGAGTCCGTTCCATCGGTGTTTTGTACTGCATCCTTGTCCGGGTTCGTATTATACTTTTTTACCCTTTGTTTGGCCGCCTTGAGCACGTGTTCGACATTAATCCTGACCTTTTTTTCAACCTTTTTTACCTGTCCCATTCGGACAGGATGCTGTTTCACCCAGGCATATACCACGGAATTTTCCGTACCCAGACCAGCGACCCTGGCACTGCCTGCGGCAAAGATAACGATAGCAGTAACAATATAGACCAGCACACCGCCCTTGACAGCGCCAACCAACAGGCCCAGCAATCGATCCATCAAACTTATGCCTGGTGATGTGGCGCGCAATAGTTTCAACACCAAGGCGCCAATTACGATGATGACCAGGTACAGCACCAGGAATACGATCAAGGGTGCCACCAGGGAGGTCCCATGTGTTTGGGCCAGACCAGCCACCTTCAGCAGGTCGGGTCCCCATACCATGGCTGCCCACCCCGCCAATAGTACCGCAACTAACCGAATCACCTGGCGCAGGAACCCACCTGCAAGCCCCAGCAACGCAAAAACAATAACTACAAGCAGGGTCGCTATGTCGTAACCAGCATATCCAGCCATGATTTTCCTTAAAGAAAGGATATTTTAACCCAGTCAATATACCACATTAACAAGCCGAGTTGTAGAGTATTGCCTGGCCCCAAATTACCTGACTAAATTCGGCAGTCAGGCAATGCAAGCGGCCCATCTGCTTCGTCATTCTTACCAATTTGATGCTCAACGTACATCAAGTACGCCTGCGCTCAAATTGGCTCAAATCCTTGCATCTGGACCACTTTCATCACCTTTTGTCCTCAAATTTGACAGGTATTTTGGGTTGGCCCCAAATTACCTGACTAAATTCGGCAGTCAGGCAATGCAAGCGGCCCATCTACTCTGCATCGTTGTAACTGTTTGTGCTCAACGTGATAGTAGGAGTGTGCAATAAACTCAGTCTTGTCCGGACCGACAACTTACAGATGGTCTTGATTTTATTGATTTTTAGATTGAATCGTAGGGGTGGATTAATATCTTTGACCCACTAAAACAATCAAATCAACTCCGGCGTTTAGTCGGCACCCTCCGGTGGCCTGATTCCTCTAAACGGATTTATGCAGGTGCACGTCCTGCTGTGGATACGGGATACTAATACCCTCCGCATCAAAACGTTTTTTTATGGTCTCATTGAGTGCAAAAAATACGTCCCAGTAGTCAGCCGTCTTTACCCAGGGACGTACGGCAAAATTGACGCTGCTGTCTGCCAGTTCAGCCACACCAATTGTGGGTGCCGGGTCCTCCAGTATGCGGTTATCCGCAGCGATGATGTCCTGCAGTACCCTGCGAACCTTGTCCAGGTTGTCCTCATAACTTACGCCCACTACCAGGTCCACGCGACGTTTGTCCTCTGCCGAATAATTGACAATATTTCCCCCGGTTATCTTGGAATTGGGCACAATAATCTTTTTGTTATCAGGTGTTTTTAACACTGTGGTGAATATACCAATTTCTTCCACCACTCCCATGACACCGCCGCCTTCAACAAAATCACCCAGTTTAAAGGGTTTGAATATAACCAGCAACACACCGGATGCCAGGTTTGATAATGACCCTTGAAATGCCAGGCCAACTGCCAAACCTGCAGCGCCGATGATGGCAACAAACGACGTGGTCTGTATGCCCAGTTCCCCCACTGCGGCAATGATAACGAAGGTCATCAGGCCCACGTAGGTCAGACTGCCCAAAAACGATACCAAGGTTTCGTCAACCTTGCTCCTGCGCATCATTTTACGGAGTACCGCGGTCAGCCATTTCGAGACCCATTTGCCTATAATAAAAATTGCTAACGCAGCAATGATTTTAATACCATAGGCCACGGTCCATCCCTTTAGTAAAGTTACGTAATGTTCCATAGAAACCTCCATAATAAAAAATAAAAAAACCTCAGACAACCATCTGTGGTGTCACGTATTATACACAAATTAAATATTTTAAAAAGGATTTATTTACATTCGAGGAATCTTCGATGTAAGGCTATTTTTAGAGTACGTTATTTATCAAAGCATTACAAAATCAGGGCACAAAATCGTCCATTCTGACAAAACGCATGTACAGGGGATTAGGGCGAGCATTTGGTGGCTATAGCAGCGTATTTGCATGCATTTATAGCGTTTTTGAATTGCGAGATTTTTTATTGATATGCGATGCATATCGGCTGTATGGGGTGGTGGGGAAGAAGACCGTGCATGTCCGTATGGGCGGGTTCTAAACCCGACCGTTTTCAATATCACAAAAACGAAAACGAAAGATTTTCATGTGTAACCACGCATAATCTTGTGCACACGGCCAACGGCCAACGACCACGCAAAAGCGGGCGGGACGCCCGCGAACCAAGCAGGCGAGGCCGCCTGCGCTCCATGGCCTTAGTCACCACCACGATCCCCACGGCCAACGGCCTCGGACACGGTCAACGGTCACGGCCACGGATTCGGGTTTCGGGTCCCGGGACGCAGCCTGC
>WGCQ01000103.1 GCA_015493765.1 Deltaproteobacteria bacterium | reverse complement strand
TGCTGGACCTGGCCACCCGCATCTGTGCCGATTGCGTGGAACTGACAGGAAAAATCCAGCATCCGTTCGGTGATGTCACATCACAACTGACCCGTGCTGCGCTCTCGATTCCATTGAACATCACGGAAGGTGCCGGCAGGACTGGCAGGGCACGCAAAAACCACTATGCCATTGCATACGGCTCGGCCAGGGAAACCACCACTGCCCTGGAAATCCTGGTGCGAACCCGTCGCCTGGAATCTGAACAGGTCAATGAAACCCTGGACATGCTGGACCAGGTCAGGGCGATCCTGTGGACCCTCATCAACGCCAATGACTCCCGCAGGTAACACCTTCACCCTCAAGGACGGGTTTGCATCCGCCCTGAATTTGCCATCAAGTCTCGGTCAACGGCCACGGACTCGGGCATCGGGTCTCGGACATCGGGTCTCGGGCATCGGGCCTCTGGCGTCGGGACGCAGCCTTTGGCTGCTGTGGGACGGCCCTGCGGGCCTTTCGGGAAACTTCCGTTGTAACCGGGAGCCCACGGCCTCGGTCAACGGCCACGGACTCGGCCACGGTCAACGGCCGTATTGATTGTTCCCTTCAGAATTCGTATTGGCCGATCAATTCCCTGGATTCATCCATGCTCTGTTTGTAAAGATCTTGGGTATCTTGCAAGATACTCCGGATTTGTACGTACACCGTGCTGGACTCCCGGTCATCCTGTTTCATGGCCATGAGTTCCGAAAGTTTTCCAAGCCTGTCCAGTCGCTCTATCATCTGTTGGATTTGTGCAAGCAGTTTTTGTACCCGGTCCCTGTCAACCTCTGTCTCCAGTGCCTCATCACCCAGTACAGCCTCCTCCCATGGTTCCAAACCCTGGGGTTTGTCCAGCAGGCACTTCAGGGCATCGGCCTGGATCTTCAATGCCTCTACCCTCGAAATCAAACTGTTCATCAACATCTTTCGTTCACCACCGTCCTGCTTGTAGGTCTTGACCGATCGCCTGACCCGTAACACAAAAAAGGCCAGCCAGCCCAGTGCGAGCAACAAATTTAACCCAAGAACCCATATTACCCATTCCATATCCTTGAACAGCCACATCAGGGCGGCATGCAGGACGGGCAGGACAACAGCCAACAGTGTTACCTGCCGTAATACCTTCCAGGAGGCAGGGACGCTGGCAAACCTGGCACGACGCTTGTCCTGTCTGACCAGGTACGTGGCTGATAGAATCACCATTGTCACGCCACCCAGGTAAATTACAAGAAGTGGCAGGATCACCATGAACAAGGCATATAATGAGCCAACTATAAAGACCACAAACAGGATAAAACTAAGAAACTCTTCCATTCAACTCACCACGAACGATGTCCGAACACCGCACAAAACACAAAAAATACGTTTTACGGCATCTGTGATTGACAGTTGCCTGCTTTATTGTACAATAAGATGCGATGTTTGTTGTGAACTTTTTTAAAGGATTGTTTCGTATGCGCGTGAATCGCGTCCGAGGGGCCGCCAGATCCAAGGTGATGGGGGTCCAGGCCAAGGCGAGGTCCAGCGCGACAAACAAGTTCAACAAGGCCGTAGATGCGCCTGGTAATGCACTGAAAAACAAGGTAAAGGGTAAAAAAGGCGGCACTGCCAGCAAAAAAACAAAGGCCTCTAACAAGAAGGAGAAATCCATGGGTTTGTTCTCCAAGAAAAAGAAAACAGGGAACGTACCGGATGAATCCCAGGAACTGTCGGATGACGCCAAGACCCAGATGATAACCATCCCGGAGGAGGAATTATTCAAACCTTGTGTGGGATGGGTTGTGATCTGGGAAGGGCCACTCAAAGGCAAGGATTTCAGGTTGGTGGAAGGACGTAATACCATTGGTAAGCGGGCCGATATGAACGTAGTACTCACGGACCCGGAGGTGGAGGCTGAACATGCGCATATAGTGTTTACCCGGAATCAACAATACTTTTTGAGTGATGCGGGGACATCATCAGGCACTTATCTTAACGGGGAACGTTTGATGGAGACCTTGCAAATCGTGGACAATGACTTCATCCGGGTGGGGAGGACTGTTTTGCGTTTCAAATCGTTGTATTGAGTTGGTGGTGATGAAGAAATTACTGTTCCTGATAGCCACGATAACAGGTCTTGCCTCAACGGCATATGGTCGTTGCCAGGTCAAGCCCTACGTGCTGGACACCAGGGGCTTTGGAAATACCGAAAAATTCAGGGTTGTGTCCGCTGTAACAAGCAATAACAAACCGGTCATAGGCCTTGACGACCCAAACCTGTGGAAACTATACAAATCCAAACAAAAACTGGTGGAAGGCCGCTTTGTGTCTGCGACCAAATTCAGCGATGCCGGTGGCACCAATTTCATACTAATTATCATATCAACCGATAATGCAATGGTCACGGGCCGCAGGGGGGAACCACCGCCCTTGCAGTATATCAGCAACGGACTTAAGCACCTGGTCAAATCCCTTGCCACATCGGATGTAATCAGCATTTATACGGTCAATGAAACCGGCCGTAGAGTGTTGCTGCCTCCCACGACACCGGACAACACATCGGCTATCCAGGCGGCGTTCAGTACACTGGACGCCATGAAGATCGAAGAGGGCACCCAGAAAGAGAAAAAAAAGGAACCAATCGGCGTATCCGTGCAAAGAATAATCAATACCTGGCGATGCAACCTGGAATCAAACGGGAGGTTGCAAGGGGATGGCTATGCCAGGGAAATCGTTTTACTGATCGACGAAGGCTACAGTACCAAGCCAAGGTCATCGCAGGACGACGCAACTGAATGCGACAGCCTGTCGGAATGCCCATCCAGGTTCCCGGTGGTGCTGCCCAAAGGCCGTACAAGCGCCCTGGTTCGTCAATCCGCAAACAAGACGTTCTGGTGTGAACGATACCTGCTGCCCTGGCTGGACGGCGGCCTGCTGGTGGCCCTGAATGAACTGGTAACCCAGGATGGATTTACCAGTTGGATACCCTTAACGCGTGACGAGCAGGCACTTTTTGATGCCAACACCTTTACCAAGGCCCTGGACAAGATGTCCCCCATCCTGCGAGGTGACAACACCTACGTAGCAACTTTTGCGTCCCAGGAAAGCCTGGATTCTCAGGGACTCAGGATGCAAATTTCCATAGATGCAGGGCGACAGGAATGCCTGTCCAGGGCGATGACAGGCCAAAAGACCCTGGCCATAAAAACCCGTTGGTTAAAAATCCTGCTGATCGTATTGGGCAGTTTGGTAGGCCTGGTCCTGATTGTTCTGCTGGTCAAGTTGATTGTAAATGCAGTGGCCGCACGCAGGGAACGGGCGTATGATGACAGGGAATCGCGTGCTGAAGGCGAGGTCGTGGCACAGTTGACAGTGATCGAGGGCCCGGACCTGGGGCAAATCTTTACTATTGATGCTGAGGTGATGAGTATGGGCAGAGGCTCGGATATGGACATCACCCTGGCCGATCCGACGGTTTCCAGGTATCACTGCCAGTTGAGCAACAGGAACGGTATCTTCCAGATCAAACTCACAGAGGGCAAAAGCGGTGTCCTGATAAACGGCATACAGGTGCCCAAAGGCAACCTGCGGGATGGTGACATCCTTCAACTGGGCCAGACCAAGATGGAATTCAAACTGGTATAAAACATCGTCGAAACCATGAAAACTCAATGGGAAACACGTGTCCTCGGTATCCTGTCGGCATTCCCAAGGTCGCCGGAGGACCTGGGAACCGAACGCATCAAGGTGGTGTTGAGGCGGTTGGGCAGTCCGCACCTCAGGTATCCCTCGCTACTGGTGGCGGGAACGAACGGCAAGGGCTCTGTTGCCGCCTTCACGGAATCAATACTGCGGCATGCCGGCCTGTCCACCGGGCTTTACACCTCGCCACACCTCAAGGAATTGACCGAGCGCATCAGCATAAACGGCAGTAATATTACATTTGAGCAGTTGTATGACTACCTGCTCATGGTGCGAAGTGTAAGCGAGCCGGCACTGGGGCTCAGTTATTTCGAGGCCTTGACCGTGGCGGCGTTTCTGGCCTTTGCCGAACGCAGGGTTGATGTGGCCGTGATGGAAGTGGGGTTGGGTGGACGTCTGGACGCCACGAACGTGGTGGACCCGTTGGTATCCGTGATAACCAGCATCAGCCTGGACCACCAAAGACTTTTGGGTGATACCATGGAGGCTATCGCCATGGAAAAGGCCGGGATCGCCAGGCATGGAACACCTGTGATCTATGGAACGCCCAGGGCATTGTTTGACGATTTCCTGGAATCCAGGTTGTCAGTCATGGGTGCCCTGCCGGAGGTGCTGGGCAGAGAATTTGACGCGATACCGTCCGAAAACGGCTTTGATTACCAAAGTAATGACTGGCGTATCAAGGGGCTCATTCCCGCGTTACCAGGCGCATTCCAGTACGAAAACGCCGCGTTGGCAGTAAGGATAATCGAGCACTTGAACCACAAGGGCTTTGCAATATCGCAAAGGGCCGTTCGCACGGGACTTGCACGCACCAACTGGCCTGCCAGGCTCCAGATTATTGCGTCCAGGCCAGTCACGGTGGTGGACGGTGCACACAACCCGGGCGCGGCTTTGCGACTGCGCGAAACCCTGCGCAAGACCTTTAAATTTCGCAACCTGGTCATGGTTCACTCATCCAAACCGAACAAGGACTATGCAGCTTTCTTGAAGGTTATGGGTGATATGGTGCACCTTGCGATAGAAACGACTGTAAACGGCCTGGAGGCCCCCGACAGGTTGCTCGAGGCGGCCCAAGCGGCAGGCCTGGAGGCCCGGGTCATTGATGACCCCCACAAGGCAATACGGACCGCGTGGCACTTGGCGGGACCTGACGACCTGGTCCTGATCTGCGGTTCCCTGTACCTGGCGGGGGAGGTTTTGAGGTGGATGGATGTGCAAAGTATTGGTCATAGCGGCGCCGCGTAATTTCAGGGACGAGGAGTTATTTGAAACGGTGCGATTGCTGGAGGAGGCTGGTTACGAAACCGTGATTGCATCCACCATTACGGGGCCAATCAGGGGGTCCGAGGGTGGATGGACCAGGTCACAGATACTGATCGCGCAGGCAAGGGTCAGGCACTATTGCGCAGTGGTATTCATAGGTGGGTGGGGGGCCGTGGCCCTGCACGACGACCTGACCGCGCAAAGACTTGCAAAGGCTGCGTTCGATGCAGGGCTGGTGCTGGGTGCGATCTGCGTTGCACCGGTGATCCTGGCCAGGGCCGGCCTGTTGAAGGATAAACCGGCAACCTGCTATGAAACGGAAGCGGAAAAATTACGGTCCATGGGCGTGGATTACACTGGCAACATGGTAGAGGTCGCTGGCCGGGTCGTAACCGGCAACGGGCCGGCCGCTGCATCTGAATTTGCACGTACCTTGATCAAGTTGATCCATGCCCAGGGAGAAGAGTAACACCGTAATTTTGACATGTTGTGCAATCAACCGCCAAAAATTCAGCCGCAGTAATTACAGCGTACTAAGCAGGGCTGATTATTGGCCCAAAAATCTGGTTCTTCCGGATCCCGCCTGGGTGGTATCTACCACTGAAGCCCAAAATCACTTAAATACTTAAAAGAATTTAACAAGAAATAAAAAATGATTTTTAGTATATAAACCTCCCCCACCACCCCACACAAACGGGTCCGACTTTAGCCCTGACGACCGGCATGACGAGCCGGACAGGCCCACGGGCCGTTGCGAGACCTTATTTTTCGACCGGTCCGCGTCAGCGGATTGTGAGGACCAGCCCGTAGGGCCGACCGAAGGGAGTTCCGCAACAAAGGTCGAAAAATAAGGTCGAGGCCGGCGAGAAATCAGGAAGTCAGGACCACAGTCGGACCCAATCAGCCGATATGCATCGCATATCAAACTCAAATCCCGATTCATTACCCAGGCTAATTCCGGAAGAGCCAAAAATCTGGTTTACCACGGGTTGGAACCGTGGTCGTTTGTGTATTTACCGGTTCCCTTCATATCGTGTTTGATCTTTGGCCATGGCGACCTGGCAAGACCGCTGCTGGAACCCGAATAGACCGCTATTAGGTAGCCATAGAACGTGCCCACATACACGGTTCCATCCGAAGCAGCCACGGGAGAGGTTGTGGGCAGATCACCGATATTCGTTTCGCACTTGAGCGTACCATTCGAATTCAGGAAATACAGGTATTTCTTTGAATCTTCTGCGCAAATCACTTCATTTTGCAGGACAATGAGCCCGTCTATCATGTAGCCTCTGGTCTTGTAGGTCCATTTTGTAGCGCCGTTACTGGGATTCAAGGCATACACAAGGTCGCTGTCCGTGTTGTACAGCAGGCCTGTGGCAAAATAAATCGTTCCGGATGGCCCCACTACAACGGACTTTATGGATGAGCCTGTCTGTTGCGAGCTCCATTTTTTGTGCCCATAGGCATCAAAGGCATACACAAAATTGGTCTCCGGACTGGCTTTGACCGCCCAACCAACCTCATAAATAATGTTATTCGAATCTATTGCAGGGGAACCGAACGTATCTGATATCGCTGAGTCCGTATAACTCCACTTCAGGGTGCCGTCGGGCTTCAGCGCGTAAAAACTGCCACTACCGGCGTTCTGGTCATAGGTGCTGCCAAAATATATAGTGCCGTCCGGGCCTATGGCTATGGCCTGGCGAACCGGCCTTCCGGAGGTGGAAAACTTCCATTTCAGCGTGCCATTGGGATTGATTGCATACAGATTGTGGTCCTCGCTGCCCACATAAATTGTGCCATTCGAGCCTATGGCCGGGGAGGACGTAACTAATCCCCCTGTACGGTATGACCATTTCAGCGTGCCATTAGGGTTGATTGCGTACAGGTTGTGGTCGTCACTGCCCACATAAATTGTGCCATCCGGACCTATGGCCGGGGATGAATCCACGCTATTCGATGTCTCAAACGTCCATTTCAAAGTCCCCTGGGGCGTTATCGCGTACAAATCGTTATTAGCACTGCCAAAATAGATCGTCCCATCAGAACCAATGGCCGGTGTGGAGTTTATACACATACTGGAGCAATTATCGACCTTGAATTTCCATTTTATGGCCCCGCATCCGGGTTGTGTACATACCCCGTTGTTGCAAGTCTCACCCTGGGGACAGGTCCCGCAATTGCCGCCGCATCCGTTGTCGCCGCACTCTTTGCCATTGCAGTTGGGGGTACAACAGGAACCGCTCGAAAGGCAAACCTGGCCTGTAGTGCACCCGCAATCCGCCGGGCAGGTCTGGCAGTTTTCATTGTAGTTTGACTCGCAATTTCCGTTGCCACAGCACTGTCCGCAGTCCGCCGGACACGTGTAACACGTCTCACCGTTGTTACAGATTCCATCCCCACAACGATACTGGCTGACGCATTGCCCGTTTTGACAATTCCGGCCCTGTGGACAGGTCCCGCAACTGCCGCCGCATCCGTTGTCGCCGCACTCTTTGCCGGCGCAGTTGGGCGTGCAACAGGAACCGCTCGAAAGGCAAACCTGGCCTGTACTGCACCTGCAATCCGCCGGACAGGTCTGGCAGTTTTCATTGTAGTTTGACTCGCAATTTCCGTTGCCACAGCACTGTCCGCAGTCCGCGGGGCACGTTTGACAG
>WGCQ01000102.1 GCA_015493765.1 Deltaproteobacteria bacterium | reverse complement strand
TTGGCCGAGTCCGAGTCCGTGGCCGTTGGCCGTGGCCGTGGCCGAGGTTTCCGGTTACTACGGGAGCCTTCCCGAAGGCCCGCAGGGCCGTCCCGCGCAGCCGCAGGCTGCGTCCCGAATCCCGATGCCAGAGGCCCGAGTCCGTGGCCGTTGGCCGAGTCCGTGGCCAAAGTCGGACCCGTTTGTGTGTGGGGGGAGGTGGAGGAGTGGAAATTTCGTTTTACAGGCTAAAAATCACCTTTGGGTTTCAATTACTTACTCGAATCAGGAGATTTGGGTTATAAAAAAAACGTGAGAGTTCTTGCAATGATTTTTCGTTTGATATAGATTATAGACAATGGTGGTGCTTTACATAGAGAACCCACAGGGGACTGTCGAAAAAAAGGAATTCGAACTCGACGAGGTCACTATTGGGCGTGACCCTGGCAACACCATCGTACTGCCGGAACGTAATATCAGCAGGCATCACCTGAGGATTTACTGGGAAAACAACCAGTGGATGCTGGCTGATGCGGGCAGTCGTTACGGTGTGGATTACAGGGACGAACCTTTGACCGAGCCCCAGCCACTGGTACCTAATGCCTACATAACAATCGGGGATTACCGGATCAAACTGTTGTCCGCTTCTGGCATGAAAACGGACAAACCGTCGCCTGAAACCACTGAGGAACAAAAAACGCCGGACTGGCAAAAGCAAACCACCGAGGAGTTTCTGCCACAGCAGCCTTTTCAGGGGGATGAACTGGAGGAACTGGATGAGGCGGAGGCTTGGGACGAAGGACACCCCGAAAGGTCCAAAAATGGAATCATTATAGTGCTTGGTGTTGCATTAGTTGTTGTTTCCATTGGCTTTTTGTTTCTGCTGCTAAGGGGAAACGGCAATAAGGCCCAGGACAACGCCAACCCGGGCCATAAATCACCAAGGCTTGCGGCAAATACCCCTGTTGTAAAGCACAGGGCACCTGCCGGACCGGTCGCGCCACAGGCCCAGGCAAGGGCGGCGGACGATAACAAGGCGGCCGGGGTAAAGCCTGCACAAAAGGATGTACCCGCACAGGACAGGGCGAAAACAGCGGATGATACAAAAAAAACAGTGAAGGCCGGTCAGGTGCAGGCTGTTAAGGATGCGGAACAGCGGCACGGAACCGATACGAAACCCGCTGCAAAACCCAAATCAAGTCCGGTCAAACTTGCACAAAACGGGTCAAAAAGGCATGAAAACAAGGCACCCGTCCCACAGGAGCCCGTCCAAAAAAAGGTGATAAGGAAAACCCGGAAACTGGCCATGGTGAGGCGTGTAAAAAGGCCTCGGACCCATGCCAGGGCCAAAAAGAGACCGGAGAAAAAAGCAAGAAAAAAGGAGCAAGCATCGAACAGTGGAAACGAGGTCAGGGCAATGATCGACCTGGCCAGGCACAGCAGCGGCAGCGCCAGGCTGAAGGTGTTAAATCAGTGCCTTGGTAAATATGGCAACAGGTGCTGTATCGCGCATAAATATATCGCATCCTACTACCAGGGACAGGCCAATATAAAACAGGCCATTGGACAATGGCAGAAATACAAGTCATGCACACACAACGCAGCGGAAAAAAGCAGGGCCGAACGAATGATCGATCGACTCAATGGGCTGTGATACCCGGCTGGTATGGATAATGTATCGTCCCATCCATTTCTATCGCATTTTTTAGTCGGATTTGAAGGCATTGAATTGCCGAAAGACGTTGCACGTATGCTGACGGACGGGCTGGCCGGCGTAGTGTTGTTCAAGAGAAATATCCAGTCAGCACAGCAGGTTATTGAACTCACCAGGGCAATCCGTGAGGCAGGCGGTACAGACCGGATTATTGCCGTTGACCAGGAAGGTGGCAGCGTACAGCGACTGAAGGATATAGGCACGTACATCCCGGCTGCCGGCACCCTGGCAGGGATGGGAGGTGATGCTGTCAGTGTGGCCGGTGGCGTCATGGCCGGTGAACTTGCAGCCCTGGGGTTCAATTTGGATTTTGCCCCGGTCATGGATGTGCGCGTGGAGGGGGGTAACCCAATCATAGGCGACAGGGCATTTTCCACGGACCCGTTTGTGTGCGCAGGGCTTGGTGCACAGGTAATGGGCGCCCTGCACGCACATGGCATAATGGCGTGTGCAAAACATTTTCCCGGACACGGGGCTGCAAACGCGGACAGCCACAAGCAACTGCCCAGGATCACGGTGGACTACGAAACCATGACCCGCCGGGAACTGGTGCCGTTTCGCAGTGCGGTTGGGTCCGGCGTGCAAATGGTTATGACCGCACATTGCTTGTACGAACGCCTGGACCCGGTGCTGCCGGCAAGCCTGTCGAACAGGATCCTGCAAGGCCTTCTGCGACGTAATATCGGCTTTGAGGGCGTGATCGTGTCCGACGACCTCGAGATGAAGGCCATTGCCGACCGTTACAGTTTGCGGGGGACGCTGGAAACCGGGGTGAATGCGGGGATTGACCTGTTTATGTACTGCTCCAGGCCCGAAGTCGCAGTCCAGGGTGCCCGGGTCCTGAGGCAATTGTATGACAACGACCGGATGTTGCTCAGCCTGAACGACTCGTACAACAGGTTGCAAAACGTCCACAAATGGCTCGGCAAACAATACGAAAAACGCAAGAAATGGATGTCCATGGACTTTGGCAAACTGGTCAGGCGCAACAGGGAAGTGATGAAGCCTTTTGGTAATGCCATATGATCGAGCGCGAATTACTACAAGAATTACGCTCCATTGTCGGGGATGATGGCGTATCGACCTCGCCGGCCCATTTGATCACGTACGGCTCTGACATGTGGCCCAAATACCAGGTGTACAAACTTATGGGGCGGTTCGGGGAGCACCCGCCGGATGCAGTAATCTGGCCGACCGATGAGGCCAGACTGGGCCAGGTAATGCACCTGCTCAATGAACACCAGGTCCCGGTGATCCCCGCTGGAGGGCTCAGCGGGGTATGCGGGGGCACACTTCCGCTAAATCGTGGGGTTGTGCTGGACATGAAGCGCATGAACCGGGTGTTGCGCCTGGACCGTTCTGCCGCCGTGGTGGAGGTGGAGGCAGGCATTCTGGGTGAGGTCCTGGAGGAGTGGCTCAACGAACAGGGATACACGCTGGGCCATTTTCCATCGTCAATTGCATCATCCACGGTGGGCGGATACGCGGCGACCAGGTCCGCAGGCCAGTTTTCATCGAAATATGGTAAATTCGAGGATATGGTGATTGGTGCCGACTTCATGCTGCCAGATGGCAAAATGGTCCGCATCGACACCCAACCAGGCGAGTCCGACCGGCTTGACCCGCTACACATCCTGGTTGGTTCCGAGGGCACCCTGGGCGTATTCGTACGACTGCGTTTGAAACTGTGGCCCCTGCCCGTGCACCGGGTGTTTGCCGGCTTCAGGTTCAAATCCGTGCACGCGGGGTTGGAAACCATGCGCAACATCATGCAGGCCGGACTGTTCCCGTCACTCCTGCGGCTGTACGACCCCCTGGATACGCTGGTAAACCGTTTGGGTGAGTCCGAACACCCCAAAGATGTCCAGTGGTACAGCGAGTCGTTGTCTTTTCTGTCGAATTACCTGATGGGACCGGCATTCAACGAGGTGCTGGCGCGACCAGGCGTGTTGAATGCCGCCCTTTCCCTGCTGCCCATGCCTGTGCTGCTGGTCGTGGGTTTCGAAGGTGACACCCACCACATCACCACATCGATGGACAAGGCCATGCGCGTGGCAAAAAAGAACCATGGGCACTACCTGGGACCCGGACCCGGCGAACGGTGGTACAGGGACCGTTACAAGATATCATTCAAGCAATCCAAGGTATTCGAGCACGGCGGATTTGTGGATACCATAGAGGTTGCAGCCCCCTGGAACCTCATCCTGGACGTGTATAATCACGTAAGGGAGCACGTGGCACGCAAGGTGGTGTTGATGGCGCATTTCTCGCATGCCTACAGGGACGGATGTTCGGTGTATTTCACCTTTTCAGGGCTCAGGTCAGACCCGTCCCGCTTGATGGACTTGTACCAGTCCACGGTATGGGAGACCTTGCAAACCGCAATCCGTCGCGGCGCTACAGTTAGCCACCACCACGGCATCGGGCTGATGAAACGCGATTTTACACCCCTGGAATACCAGTCCGGTGAGGACCTGTTCGCCGGTATCAAGCAGGCCCTTGACGCCCACGGCACGATGAATCCGGGTAAGGTCTATGCGGTGCAACCACACACGCTGAAGGTGGATGCGCCGGACAGGCAAGAGCCATCCGGCCTGGGGGATTTCATGGGTGCCGCATCGTACCTGTTTCGCACGGCACCGCCCAATACGATCCATGTCAACGTACCCGAGGACGTGTCATCATTACTGCGATTTGCGATCAGGCACCGCGTGGGGGTGACCGTGCAGACCGGCGAGGATGCCAAGGCGGCCAGGGCCAAAGGGCACATCTATATCGACCTGTCGGACATGGACGAAATATTGAACATGGACCCGTTATCAGGCATTGTCACGACCCAGGCCGGTGTAAGGGTGGACAATGTCGAGGCCTTTTTGCATCAAAAGGGTTACACCCTGGGGTGGTATCCACCATACAAGGGGCGGCTTTCCATTGGCACGTACATTGCGACCGGTGGCTCAGGCATATACAGCCCGTTGTACGGCGATGTAAGGGAACAGGTGGCGGGATTGTCCGGCGTACTGGCAAATGGCGCCATATTCAAGGCCAGGCCTGTGCCCAGGCGTTCCGCCGGTCCTGACATGATAGGCCTCTTCGTTGGCGGCCAGGCCCGTTTTGGTGTAATTACCGGCCTGTGTTTGCGCGTATTCCCCATACCCAGGGCTACCCAGTGGTTCGCCTTTTCGGGCGATGACCCCGGACTGGCCCTGTCCGCGTACAGGGCTGCATTGTGCAGGGGGATCAGGCCGGCACGGTCATTCACCGTGATCCGCTCACCGGACCGAATCCTGGAGGAAGGCCGCGTAAGGATGGTCGTGGAACTGGCCGGCGACCCCCGTGAGGTAGGCCAGCAAGCGGGCGTGTTGCTGTCGGTAATGGAAGGTGCGGGTTTTGCATCCAGCCGCGTCAGGAAACGGGTAAAGGAATGGCTGCGTGAAGGCAGGGTCCTGTTTCAGCAATACTTTGATTTTTCAACCCTCCTGTCCATGGTTGAATCCTTGCCCAGGGACCCGAAAAGCGGATTTCCGGATGTTTACATCACCGGCATATCCAGGCATGCAGCCAAGGCCTACGTGATCTACATGGACCCGTTACAACACATGGACCCTGAATTTATCGAAAGGTGGCAAAAAACGTCTGGGGACAAGGCGATGCTTGAACGGCGATTGCTGGAGCAATTGGACCCGGTAAATATCATGAATGCAGGTGAAGATGCAGACCAGAATTGACAAGAGATTCCTGACCTGTATGTATTGCCCGAACCTGTGCCTGGACAGGTGTCCTGTGGTGGCGGCCACCGGGGACATTACCTATGCGCCTTTTGCCAAGATGAGCCTGGCCGGGTTGCTGGATTCCGGCCTGGTTTTCGCGGATCGGACGAATGCCCTGGTGGTTTACCAGTGTATTGCGTGCATGGCGTGTACCGAGTATTGCGAACACAACGTGGACGTGGCCGATGCACTGCTGAACACGCGGCAGGAACTGGTCAAAAAGGGCATAACGGGCATTGACAGGACCCTGTTCGATGAGGACCAGGACCTGCTTGACAGTCGCCTGAAAAAGGGGTTTCCTGCGCAGTGGTTCGAACCGGGTCTGCAAGGGGTGTTGATGCCTGGTCGCGCCATGCTACGCGGGCCTTTCAGCCAGATGCATGCCCTGACCGGGGTGTTGTCGAGGCTCAGGATCCAGTACCTGGAAGTCGCGGCAGTATCCGCCATGTCCACGGGTTACGACCTGTACGCCGCGGGATTTTTGGATGATTTCAAGTCCCTGTCCAGGGCCATGTACGCCAGACTGCGCAAGTACAAAATCGTGGTGACGCCTTCGCCGGTGGTTGAATACACGTTGAAGGTCCTTTACACGCTGTTCAACACGGGCTCAGGTCCCCAGGTAAGGTCCCTGACCGAGGTCATAAAACCCCTGGTGCTGGCGGAAAAAAACAAAAACCCCCTGCACCTGAGGATGGCCTTTCATGATTGCAGTTTCGCGGGCCGGTACCTGGGCCGTTACGAGGAACCCAGGCAGATCCTGGCCCACCTGGCCAGCATAAAGCCCCTGGAACTGCGTCGCACCAGGGAAAATGCCATGAGTTGCGGGTTTGGCGGTGGATTTCAAAGGCTGTTCCCGGACGAGGCATTACGCGCTGCAATGGAGGTATTGAAACTGGCCCGGGACGCAGGCGCACAGGTCCTGGTGACCGAGGCCCCCGAATGTTACGATTTGCTGGGTAAGGCTGCAAGGAAACTGCGCAGCAATGTCCGCGTGAGGCTGTTGTTTGACCTGGTGTACCAGTGGCTGAAACAAAACAGGTAAAACCGTTTTTCGTGGTGAATCCTGCCAGCGCGGCAGGACGTACCCGTACTCGCTTTGAGCAGGCCCTCGAGGTGTTGCAAGCCGTTTTCCCGGACATGGGTTTTACCTACACCACGGCACCCATGGATGCGGTACAAATCACCATGGATGCGCTGCACAAGGGGTTTAACACCATAATCGCGTGTGGCGGGGATGGCACGAACAACGAGGTGCTCAACGGATTCATGAACCCGGAGGGGGCGCCCAGGATGCCCTATGCCAGCCTGGGTTTTTTCCCCAGCGGTACGGGCGGTGATTTCGGCAAGACCATCAGGCTGCCGCACACGCCCGGTGAACTGGTCAGGTACATACGGGCAGGCATCCGCAGGCCCATGGACATAGGGCACATGGAATACATTTCAACCCGCGGTGAGCACGCCAAGCGTTTTTTCTTGAATATTATGAGTTTTGGCATTGGCGGACTGGTGGACCACTACGTGAATAAGGCGCCCAAGGTGCTGGGCGGCAAGGTTTCCTTTTTTATCGGCACACTGAGGGCCATGCTGCATTACCGCAACCTGCCGGTGCGCCTGGTGTTGGACAACGAACCGGTGTACGACGGTCCGGTCAGGCTGGTCGCCGTGGCAAATGGCCGGTATTTTGGCGGCGGCATGATGGTGGCCCCGGACGCCGAGGTGGACGACGGGCTGCTGGATGTTATTGTGTTCAAGGCCATGTCCACCTGGGACTTCATGCGCCTGTCCGGAACGATCTATTCGGGCAACCATATCGGGCATCCACTGATCGACGTGTACAGGGCGCATACGATCAGTGCAAGCGGCCATCACGGTCTGTTGATCGACATGGACGGCGAGGAGGCCGGATCAACGCCAGTCACGGTACGTTGTATCCGTCATGCCGTGAATATAATCCGTATGCCGGAGGGGGAAAGCGAATGAAATGGCAGGAATACTACAGGGACAAAACCGTGGTGGTTACGGGCGGGGCGTCAGGCCTGGGCAGGGCCATGGGTGCCGCCCTGTCAAAATGCGGTGCGCACGTGTACCTGGTGGACATCGACGCACCAGGCCTGCAGGAAGCAGCACGCGGGATTGCAGGGCAGGACGTGCATACGATCACCGCTGATGTCACGGATTTCGAGCGCATGCAGGCGGTGGCACAAGAAATTTTTGATGCCCAAGGCTCGGTGGACGTGGTAATCAATAATGCGGGTATGGTCCAGGGAGGGCCTGCGCACGCGCTTTCACCTGCAAGTTTCGAAAAGAGCATAAACGTAAACTTCTGGGGGGTGGTGCACGGCATTTACGCGTTTTTACCCGGTATTATGAAACAAGGCAAAAAGGCGGACATCGTAAACCTGGCATCCGCGGCAGGGCTTGTGGGCCTGCCCTACGTGGCACCGTATTGTGCGTCCAAGTCGGCGGTGGTCGGCCTGACCGAATCGTTAATCAGCGAAATCGACCCGGACAAGGTACGCTTCCACCTGGTCTGCCCCGGCTCGGTCAAAACCAACGTGATCCGCAACGGGATTTTGGACCTGCCAGGCAACTACAAAAACAAGGTTGCGGACATGATGGACAAGAACGGGGCTGACGTGGATGCCACGGCCGCATCAATCCTGAAGTCCGTATCCCGCGGCAGGGCTTTCATGTTTCCCGCAGGTGGCGGACTGAAGGCGCTGTGGTGGATAAAGCGCCTTTCATGGCACCTGTACGCCTGGACCGCCTCGCGTATAGGCGCATTCGGTCGCAAAATCGAACAAAAACAGGTCAATGAAGGGCCTTCCGGATCCCGCCCGGGTGGTGGCTGATCGCAGTGTAACACACTGAATTTACACAACATTCGTAGGGACGGGTTCTAAAAATGCCCTGAATCTGCCATCAATTCAACACCCACGACATTTCGTGGCCGTGACCGTGGCCGTTGTCCGTGGCCGTGTGGAGCGCAGGCCTCCGTCGTTATATTACACAACGCACAATTTGTTTTGTGTCATAACAGACTGAATTTACGCAACATTCATAGGGGCGGGTCCGTGACCCGCCCTGAATCTGCCATCAATTCAACACCCTCGTTTTGTCCTTGATTTTACCGCCATGCCTTAAAGCACGTAACGACTGAGGTCCTCTTTTTCGAGTATGCCGGACAGGCGTTCATCCACGAATTTTGCATCCACGAACACCTTCTGACCGGCCAGGTCAGAGGCCTTGAATGATTCCTCCTCCAGGACCTTTTCCATCACCGTCTGAAGCCGCCTGGCACCGATATTTTCGTGTTCCTCGTTGAGTTGCACCGATATTTCGGCGATCCTTGCGATCCCGGATTCCTCGAACTCCAAGGTCACGCCCTCGGTTTCCATCAGGGCCGTGTACTGGCGAATCAACGAGTTTTCAGGCTCCGTGAGGATCCGGATGAAGTCCTCCTTGCCCAGCGATGACAAGGTCACCCGGATCGGAAAACGGCCCTGCAATTCCGGGATCAGTTCACTGGGGCTGGATACATGGAACGCCCCTGCCGCAATGAACAGGATGTGGTCCGTGTGGACCAGGCCGTACTTGGTGGTCACCGTGGTGCCCTCGATGATCGGCAGCAGGTCCCTTTGCACGCCCTCGCGGCTGACATCAGGCCCCTGACCCCCGCTCTGGCGGCCAGCCACCTTGTCCAGTTCGTCAATAAACACTATACCGCTTTGTTCCACCCGCTCGATTGCCAGTTTTACCACCGTGTCCAGGTCGATCAGTTTCTCCCGTTCCTCCGCCTCGAATATCTCAATCGCCTCTTTCACCGTAACGGTGCGGTCCTTTTGCTTTTTGGGAAACATCCCGCCCATCATGTCCTTGATGGGTATGCCCATCTCCTCGAGTCCCGCATTGGAAAAGATCGAAAATATGGGCATCGAATTCTCATCCACGGTGATCGTGACCATGCGTTCGTCAAATTTTCCGTCTTTTAGCATGCGTCGCATCTTTTCCCGGGTCTTTTGCTTTTGTTTCATTTCCTCGGGATCCAGGTCTTCAAAATCCACAGGAAACAGCAAATCCAGCGCCCTTTCCATGGCCTTTGCCGCGGCCTGGGCCTCCACCTTCTTTGCCTCTTCCTCCCTGACCATGTTCACCGCGTAATCCGTGAGGTCCCGGATGATCGACTCCACGTCCCTGCCCACGTAACCGACCTCGGTGAACTTGCTGGCCTCCACCTTCAAAAAGGGCGCCTTTGCCAGTTTGGACAACCGCCGTGCAATCTCGGTCTTGCCGACCCCTGTTGGCCCGATCATGAGGATGTTTTTGGGCGTGATTTCGTCCTGCAATGGCGGCTTCACCCTCAACCTGCGCCACCTGTTGCGCAGTGCGATCGCCACCATCTTCTTGGCGTCGTTCTGGCCCACAATATAGCGGTCCAGTTCGCTGACCACCTCCCTGGGTGTTAATTCCGTGTGTTCCTGCATCATAACTCCTTGATTACAAAGTTGGAATTCGTGTATATGCATATCTCGGCGGCGATCTCCAGGGATTGCTGTACAATGGCCCGCACGTCCATGTCCGTGTTTCTGCGCAGGGCCCTGGCCGCTGCCATGGCGTACGGCCCGCCGCTGCCGATTGCGATGATCCCTTCCTCAGGCTCAATCACGTCGCCTGTTCCGGACAACAGCAGCACGTGTTCCCGGTTCGCCACCACCAGCATCGCCTCCAACCGCCTCAGCACCTTGTCCTTGCGCCAGTCCTTGGCCAGTTCCACCGATGCCTTCAGCAGGTTGCCGCTGTACTCCTTCAGTTTGCCCTCGAAGCGCTCGAACAGGGTGAACGCATCCGCGGTGGAACCTGCAAACCCCGCCAGGACCTTGTCCTCGAACATCAACCTGACCTTACGTGCATTCGACTTCAGCACCGTGTTACCAAACGTTACCTGGCCATCCGCGCCCATGACCACGCGGGGGCCGTCCTTTACCGTCAATACGGTTGTTCCCTGGATGTTCACTTTTCGTCCTCTTCTTTTGTTTCGTGTCTCTTCGCCCTGGGATGCGTGCTGGCGTACACCCGGCGCATCCCGGACAGGGTCAGGTGCGTGTACTTCTGGGTCGTGGATATGCGGCTGTGGCCCAGCAGTTCCTGGATCGCCCTCAGGTCCGCCCCACCCTGCAGCATGTGGGTCGCATAGGAATGCCGCAGCACGTGTGGATGCACGTGGCGGTTGACCCCGGCCATAAACGCATACTTATCCAGCAGCCGTCGGACACTGCGTGCACTCAGGCGTCGGCCGAACCGATTCAGAAACAGGGCCGGCTCGTCCAGATGACCGGGCTTCAACAACTTCGGCCTGGCCTCGAGGTAGCGCTCAAGCGCCCCTGCTGCAAGTTCGCCCAGCGGCACGTCCCGGTACTTGGCACCCTTGCCCTTTACGTGGACCACGGCCCGCTTGAAATCCACGGCATCCACGTTCAGCCCCACCAGTTCACTGACCCGCAGCCCGCACCCGTACAGCACCTCCAGGATCGCACGGTCCCGGGCGCCCATGGGTGTCTTTTGATCCGGCTTCTCCACCAGGTTCGATGCCTCGGGTACGGTCAGGAATTCCGGCAGGTTTTTCGGTTGTTTCGGACCGCGTATCGAGGCCCACGGGTTGTCCCGGATGACTGCCTCCTGTTTCAGGTACCCGTAAAATCCACGCAAGGCTGCGATCCTCCTGGAAAGGGTGGATGCCGCTGTGCGGCCCTTCAAGTATGCAAAGTATTCACGAATTGTGCGGCTGTCAAGGTCAAGCGGGTCCTTTTCATGTGCTTTGCAGAAGTCCAGGAAATTAAGGATGTCGCCCTGGTATGCCCTGCCCGTATGCACGGAGGCCCCCCGGACCTTCAGCAGCCGTGTTATGTATGCGTCCACCAGTTCGTGGATTTTGTTTGTATCCATGCGCTATCCCCATTGACCAGGCCAGCGGCCTGGGTTACAAGCAGGCGAGCCGCCTGCGCTCCACATGCCGCCTGCGCTCCATGACTTCCGTCACCACCATACCCCACGGCCACGGTCACGGTCACGGCCAACGGCCCACGGTCACGGAAATGCCGGCTGGAAGCCGGCGATCCCAGGAGGCCGCCTGCGCTCCATGACTTCCGCCACCACCATACCCCACGGTCTCGGCCAACGGTCTCGGCCAACGGCCACGGAAATGCCGGCTGGAAGCCGGCGATCCCAGGAGGCCGCCTGCGTTGCATTGAAGATTTCTCGGATCCGGATGGCA
>WGCQ01000101.1 GCA_015493765.1 Deltaproteobacteria bacterium | reverse complement strand
GATTGCAAGGGCAAGCCGCTGCGCGGTTGCTTTGCAACCCTTGTCAATCGCTGCAAATCGGGACTGTTGGGGGTTTAACTTTGACACACCCTCAGGAGGTCTTTATGAAACACAAATATTCGAACTTCCAGGCACTCACGGTCGCAACACAGGCGGCCACGGCCTGCATTGAACTGGCAAATCACGTACAACGTCCCTTTGGTGACGTGGTATCGCAATTGCAACGTGCCGCATTGTCCATGCCACTGAACCTGACGGAAGGAGCGGGCAGGCAGGGCAAGGCCAGGCGAAATTTCTATCGCATTGCCTACGGTTCGGCCAGGGAAACAAAACAGATCGTGGAAATCCTGACTAACCTCAACCTGGTGGATACCTCGGAATCCGAAAAATGCCTGGAACTGGTGGACCGGGTTTGCGCCATGTGTTGGAAATTGACGCTGTGACGGGTGGCCGTGACCGTTGACCGTGGGCTCACGGTGATGACAGGGGCACTATACAGTCCGCACTATTCCAGGCGAAACTCGTATGGTATTCGTACCCTGCACATGACAGGCCTTGAACGATACAAGGCAGGTCGAAAACGACTTTTCATGGCTGCCTGTTTCGCAGCAGATTCCAGGTCCTTTCTGGGTCCCTTTATCCGTTCCACCTTTACAGGGCGTCCCCTGGCATCCACCAACAACCACACGGTAACCACACCTTGGATCTCGTCCTCTTCGGCCTCCTCCGGGTATTCGGGAACAGCCCGGTACACGAATTCAGGCGGCCTTTCCACCTCGCTGGCATCAAAAACGCCCTGCCTTTTTCCGGGTGATGCCGCAGGGGCATCTTTTTGCGGCGGTTTGTATGTCTTTTCCGGAGCCTTCATCAAGGTATTGCCCACCCGGGCCACCACGGGGGAAGCCCCCTTTGTAACCCTGGCTTTTGTTAGACCGAATACCTTGCGATGTACCGGCGGTTTATGGTGTATGCGTGGTCGTCGTATCCGGTGCCTCACAACATGCCTGGGCCGGGCATGTTTCTCGCGTAATTCACTGGCATGAAAGACCTTTGTACGTTTTGGCCGGGGCAATTGCCTTTTAATCCTGAAAACCGGCTTTCGAGGCCTGAAATGCGTGATTACTTTTACCGTCAGGCGTGCCGTTTTGTGTATGGATGGTCGGTTGAGGCCGGTCAGGAGCGGGCCAGCAACAGCCACACCAGCTACCAGCAAGGTAGCAATCCATGGCAATAAGCGACCGCCGCGCGCAGGCACGGATACAAGGGGCCGGAACCCCTGGGCCATACCCTTGTACCTGAAACGACGCAGCATTACTGCGTACCCTCCACGTTCAGGGCAAAATTTTTGGCGCCTGACCGGTTTACCAGGGTAATCAGGTCCACGACCTTCTGGTATTGCACGCCACGGTCCGCTGCGATCAGCACTTGTGTTCCCGGGTCTGATTTGACTGCCTGAACAATCAGTTTTCTTGCCTGGTCCAGGGTTACTGGACTACCGTTTACGAACAACTGTCCATTAACGTTCAATACCAGGCTCAAATTCGTCTTCGGTGCGTCGGTAGCCCCGGCAGCCCTCGGAAGTTTGACACGGATCGCAGGATTGACCATCACCGTGGCCGTCACCATAAAGATAATTAACAGGACCAGGGTGATGTCCACCAGCGGCGTGACATTGATTCCAGCAATAATTTCATCGTTTTCATGCATGAAGCCGGACATTCCTTACCCCTTCCTTGTAACCTCCTGGGCCGGCGATGCTATTTTCACCACCTTGTCCGTATCCTGGGACGCCATTACGCCCGTCATATGCCCAATTTCAAAATTATCCACGCTGTATGCCAAAATCTCGCGGAACAGGGACTCTGTTTGGCGCATCACCAATTTTACTTTTGTCTTCAAATAGTTATAAGCCATAACCGATGGTATGGCAACCAGCAAGCCTGCGGCCGTGGCCACCAGGGCCTCGGATATTCCCTGCATCACCACCTGGGGTCCGGCATGGGCAGCGACCGCCATGTCGTGAAAGGCGGCCATGATACCAAGGACCGTGCCAAACAGGCCGATGAACGGTGCATTCGCCCCCATGGTGCCCAGGAAATTCAGGCCACGCTCCAACATTGGCCGATTCAATTCCACCTCCGCAGCCACGGTTTCGTTCAATGCCTCGGGTGTCCGACCCAGGTTTGCCAGGGCCTTTGCAATCACCCGGCCTGCAAATCCCCGACCAAGGTCATCCGCCTGAAGCGTACGAATATTGCCACCACTCAATGCCTGTTGAACCATGACGCGCAGTTGCCCGAGTTCCCTGGTGGCCCTGGCCAGGCTGACCACCCTTTCCACTGTAATGACCAGTCCCGCCAGGAACAAGCCACCCAACAGATAAAGTATGAGGGTTGCCGTAATTCGTAATATCTCGTACAGATCAGCCACCATGGATACCTCCTTTGCCCGTTTTTGATATCCATAGGCATCGGGGTATTTTAACACATTTTACCCAAAATACCTGACTAAATTCGGGAGTGAAACTTTGCCTTACGGCTCGTTGTCACGGCCTGCGGCCTTAGGCAAGTTGCAGCAAGCGGCCCGTCTGCTGCGTCGTTGTAGGAATTTGATGCTCAACGTAGCGCTGCGGGTCATTGCGTCAAAGGCGCAATGAATTCACGCATCCACGGATGCGCAGAACCACGCCTGCGCTCAAACAGGCTTAACTCCTCGTATCTGAACCACTTGCCGCACCCTTTGTACTCAAATTTGTCCGGTAATTTGGGGTTTCTCCAAAAACGTTTGATCTTCTTTTCCTTTTGCGGTATGTTTTTTGTGTTATTGTGGCCTTGTGGTCATGCACGGGAATTAAAAGATGACAGATTCCAGATATCCTGAACACCTGGTAAAGGCATTTCAAGGTTTTCTTAATGCCGGTATAGATGTGTATCTGATCGGGCCGAGGGCCAGGGAACTGGCCCTGGAACAACGAATTATGGACCACCATTCCTTTGATTTGACGGTGGATGCCCCATTTAGCACGATCGAAACCGTGATGTTCGAGGTATTTCACGTAGGGGCCGAACCGGTGGACGAAGAGCGCCCCAGGATCATCACATTCAAGATACCCATGGACCAGCAGGAAGACATCACATTCAATATCGGGCCATTTCGCAATTACCTGCCTCCGTTAAAGAGCCTGCAAAATCATAACCTCAGGGGAATTATCCTGGACCTTGCCACGCGCGAAATCACAATACAGGCCTTTGGATATGACATCGAGGGCAACCTGATCGACCCATTCAACGGTGTGGCTGACCTGAAGGGGCATCAAATCAGGCCGGTTTTGCCCGTGGAAGCCCTGTTCCGGGAAAGCGGAGGTTGGCTGCTGAAAATGGGGAGGTACATCTCGCGTTACGGATTTGAGCCCGCCCCGGATGCATTCAACGAAGCTGCCAGGAACGCCATGGGCGTGCTGGACGTGCCCAGGGACGTCTGGCGCAAGGAAATGGATAAACTTTTGGGGGATCACCACCCCATGATGGGCCTCAACTACCTGGCACAGAGCAGGGTGCTGGCCTACATCATACCGGAAATGTATTCCATGTACACATTTTCCCTGGAATCGCCGGAAGATCAGTACAAAAACGTATGGGAGCACACCCTGCAGGTGATCGAAAAATGCCCGTCTGACATCGTGCTGAGATGGGTGGCCATGTTGCACGACGTGGGCAAGGTGTGGACCAAGCAGGAAGGCAGGGACGGCAGAATCCACTTCATCAGGCACGAGGACATCAGCGCGATGCTGTTCGATGGGATCTGGCGGCGGTTTCAGATACCCGAACAAACGGCTCGAAAAATACAATTCATCATCAAGAATCACTCCAGGATCAACCTGTACCGCAGGGATTGGACCGATACCGCAATCCGTCGCCTGATCAGGGAAATGGGGCCTTACCTGGACGACCTGGTGGAATTTTCCAAGTGTGACCTGACATCGCGCAGGGAAAAACGGGTCCAGATGATTCGCTCCCTGCTGACGGAACTGCAAATTCGCATCAAGGACCTGCGCGAGGACGATGCCCAGAAAAGTCCTCTGCCCAAGGGTATTGGGACCTACATAATCGAACAATTCAACCTTGAACCCGGGCCTGCAATAGGGCGTATCAGGGCCAGGCTGGCCGAGTTGGTTCAAAACGACGTACTGGAACGCGGTGCGGACCCCGAGGTGTATCTGGACTATCTAAAAAAACACCCGGATTTGTTGATGGATTCGGAGGACAAATGAGAGTTCTAATCACCGGGGCAGCCGGTTTTTTGGGTTCGCACCTGTGTGACAGGTTCCTCGCGGATGGACACGATGTGATCGGTGTTGACAACTTCATCACCGGTAGCCCGGAAAACATCGCCCACATGTTCAGCAATCCGCGGTTTCAGTTTCTGAAACTGGACGTCACGAATTTCATCTATATCGATGGCCCGCTGGATGCGATCCTGCATTTCGCCTCGCCTGCCAGCCCAATCGATTATCAGCGTTACCCTATCCAGACCCTGAAGGTCGGCGCCATGGGCACGCATAAGGTGCTGGGGCTGGCCAAGGCAAAAGGTGCACGCATGCTGCTGGCATCGACCAGCGAGGTCTATGGCGACCCACAGGTGCACCCACAGGAGGAAACCTACTGGGGGCAGGTAAATCCCATCGGTCCACGCGGTGTGTACGACGAGGCCAAGCGTTATGCCGAGGCCATTACCATGGCCTACCACCGTTATCACGGCCTGGATACCAGGATTGTAAGGATATTCAATACCTACGGCCCCAGAATGAAGCCCAAGGACGGCAGGGTCATTCCGGCATTCCTCACCCAGGCCATAGAGGGACGGGACTTGACCGTATTCGGTGAGGGCAGCCAGACCAGGTCTTTTTCCTTCGTTACCGATACGGTTGAGGGGATCGTAAGGCTGTTGAATTCTGATTACACCGGCCCTGTGAACATCGGTAATCCCAGGGAGTACACGATCCTGCAACTGGCGCAACTAATCATTGAACGCTATGGAAAGACATCAGGTATAGTGCATCACCCGTATCCCCAGGATGACCCCAAGATACGCCAACCGGACATCGATCTGGCCCGCAAAGTCCTGGGATGGGAGCCCAAGGTCGAACTGGAAACGGGCCTGGACCAGGTGTATGAATATTTCAAGCAGATTTATGAAAAAAACGGTACATTTCAGGGGTAATTATGGAAAACGACAAGGATGACAGCCGGAAAAGTGCGGATCAGGTAATCATTGACCTCGCACGCAGGGCCATGGCCACCTCGCTTAAATCTTTGCTTTCTACGGAGGAAGGTATCCGTAATATCATTTCCGCGGTGTTACCCAAGGACCTGATCCGCGAATTACTGCTGCATATCGGGGGCCAGTTCGACGAATTCAGGAAGGACCTGGTCGAGACACTGGGCCAGGAAATACGACATTTCGGGGATACCCTGGACATTGCGGAAGAGACAAAGAAAATCCTGGACGGACTGGAATTGGAAATCAACATCAAACTGGCGCTAAAGGATAACAAACACAAAAAATCATCTAAAACAAGTACCAAAGCCAAAAAAAAGAAAACCTGACCCATCCATATTTACACAGGCCTGGGGGAGGGCGTTACAATGTCCGCCCGGGGATCGGTGGCTTCCGGCAGGAGTTATTAAACACTTTTAAAATCAGTATATTACAAAACGCTTGCGATCTCGTATCCTTCCAGAAACCAACCAACTCAACACCCTCTTGGAAAACGCTATATTCCAGGGTAGTAACAGCGAACCTGAGTCCTTCTCGCAGGGAGGCCACACCTTGATTACAAAACGGGGAGTTATAATTGTCGTCACCGGCCATTTATAATTCTCGCTGAACACTCCCGATGCGACTGATAATCTGGTGTATTACTGCCTTATTTTTCTTTTCAAAATCAACGAAAACAAAAGCAGGAATGCCAAAATCAGGCCGCCAACACTTGGCGCATTACCGGTGGAACAACCGCCGCCGCCACCCCCGCTAAAACCGTGTGATGAGGAATCACTGCCATTATCAACGGCTATCACCAGTTCCGACGCCGCGATCTCTTTGTGGGCATCACGTCCCAGGTCCTGTACGGACTCGCCCTGTAACCTGTCTTTTTGCATGCTATCGCCCCGGGGTAGGTCTTCACTGCCGGCATCCCCGAAATCATGGCCCGTATCCTGCAATGCCAGGTCACTACCCGTCGAGACATCGGAAACATCCGGCGAATCACCTGAACGCGCATCCGAGGTCCCCTCATCCCGGTGATAATCCCGACCAAATCCATCACGGATTTCACCCGCACCCCAGGCATCATCCACTGGTTCGCTTCCCAAGTCAGGAGTCGCATCCTGCGCGTCCAGCGAACCATCAGCCATGCCGTTGTCTGCCACGCAGCCTTCGTCCGTGGTCCCGTCACAGTCATTGTCCAGGCCGTCGCACAGGGTTTCACGGGCCTGCCAGCCAGGAATACCCGTGTAATCGCACACCCACTTTAGAGTGCTCTCGTCGCATACTATCCTGGCCCCGGCGCTACATACACCCTGGGTTGAGCATGAGGGTTGCACACCCTTATCGTGGACGCAGCTGCCATCCGCAGGATTACACGAATCCACTGTACACGGGACATGGTCGTCACAGTCCCTGGGCGTACCCGTACACACACCCTGCACGCAATGGTCCTGCACGGTACAGGGGTCGTTGTCGTCACAACCGGTATTGTCAGTCACATCCTGCAACACGCAACCCCCGTCCTGGCACACATTGTGCCGGCACATATCACCGGCAGCCGGACAAGACCCGCAATTGCATCCCTCGTACATACCGCATTCCCTGCCCTGATTGTTACACAGGTCCATACAGGTAACGCACTGTCCTGCATTACATACCTCACCCGCACTGCATCCGCAGTCATCCGGACAGGTCGCACAATCCTCACCCTGGTCACATGTACCATCCCCGCAACGCGGTGCTTCAGCAAGCCCTGAAAAATCAAATATCCCCTGTAACGTGGCATGGTCCATGGAAAACATCCGACCCCTGAATTCATCGGAATTGATGAAAATATCCCTGACATAGGCCCTGGTCTTGCCGTTTGCCAGCATGGTCACGTATTCCTGGCCTTCGTTGGATGCCGGTTCCCGTCCCAGGATGTTCTCGTAGGCCCGACGCACGAAATCCTGGTCGGTGACCTTGGATTTTGCCTCAGCCGAGTCCAGCAGTACGTCCCTGACAAATGCCCGTGATTTACCGGATTTCAACAGCCCCACGTAAGTGCTCAACCCCCCTGCATCCGGGTCCCTGCCCAGGTACTGGTGATATAAAAACGTAACGTAGTCCTGGTTGCTGACCCGGGCCTTGGCCTCGTCAGACTCCAGCATCGTATCCCTGGCCGCGGCAGGCGTGGTGCCGGATAGTGCCTTTTCCCAGTTTACCCATCCCTCCGGATCCGGTTCACGTGCCAGGAAATACTTGTACATGGCCCTGGTGTATCGCTGCTTGAACTTGTAGCGTGCGGAATAATCAGCGGTCAGGTCGATGTACTTGCGCCCGTGTTCAAAAGAATGGGCAATGTCCGTGGATTCGTGGTATTCGTTCCATGTCTCGGCCACGGTAATCGTGCAGTCCGCGGACAACACCTGCTTCCAGGAATCCACATAGTACTGGCCGCCATTGCGTGGCGTCGTAATTTCAGGATTACCGCCCCCTGGTATGGCTGAATTGTCAAATCCCGGGCCAACCGCACATACGTCGAATATCTTGGCTCCATGTTGCACGGCAGCGCCCCAGGAGTATATCAGGTCACATTCCCCGCCCTTTGACCTCCAGCCGGAATCGCCGACAAAAACCAATGCATTGCCTCCGAAATCGCTGGCAAAGGACTGCCTGGCAAACTCGAAGGCGTCCCTGGATACCTTTGACGGAAACGCAGAGTTGTACATCCACACCACGACCTTGCCCTCAAGGCGCAGCCAGTATTTCGGCGGGACCATGGAATAAAAATCCCTGATCGTCCCGTAAAACTGCTCCTTGCCCGCCTGCGTGCTCATGTCCACACCCCTCAACGTGGACGTGTCATAAAACAACCCTATCTGAAATACCCGTTTGCCCTGGGACTCACGGTCCTGCATGGCCTTGACCAGGGTCTGAACCCCTGGCCAGGACCAGTAGTTTTCACCGGTATGCAGTGTGCCGGGCTTGCCCCAGTACACGGGCATCAAAAAGTCGATTCCCGCGGCCTCCATGTCGTCCAACTGCTCCAGGTGCCAATCCTTTTCGTCCCAGCAGAATACGGGGGCCTTTGGTGGTCCCTGGTAGGTCGTGGTGCCCTGAACCCAGTTCCACTGGTGGTCCGTGCATGCGTCAGTGTGGTCCGGGTCTATGATGTGGGTACCGGTCTTTACGCAATACCAGTAAAAATAGTACGTGCCCACCTTTACATCGTATGCCTGAAACGAGGGTCCACTGAAATCCGTCCACCCCGGTTCAATGTATTTTCCAGGAGGCGCGGGCAGTTTTGCACGTGCCTGCATAGAAAACACACTTATGAGTACGATTACAACACCAGCCAATCCATGAGTCCTTGTCATATTCACCTCCGGCCATGATAGTTTACTACTTTCAGCCCGATTTTCTACACTAATTTGACCGACTCCAGAATTTCGTCAGGTGATTTGGGGCCTGCCATCCTGCCTTGACAATAAACAGGTACATGGGTTATAGCCTGGTTATGAGCCTTGTTGATATTGTTGTTTTTGGCAAACAGCCCCGGGAAGGTAGGTGCCAAACCATTGCACGCATAATGGTACGCATACTCTCGTGAAAATACTCATGAAATCAAAGGATACAATAAAACCCAAATTTGTACTCTCAATCCTTGCCCTTCTGCTGCCTTTAATCCCCTTGTATCCTGCGCTTTTCACCAGGGCCATAGTCAGAAGGGATGCACTGTGGCTGTTTTCACCACACCTGTCTTATTTGCAAAGGTCCATCCGGGCATTTCATATACCCCTGTGGAATCCCTATATATTTACCGGCCAGCCGGAACTGGCATCGGCCCAGTGGGGTACGCTGTATCCAATTGAATGGATTGGACTGTTTGTTATGCCCGTCTATTGGTACATTAAAATATCCCTCTATTTTCACATGATTTTGTTATTTCTGGCCGGCTGGGACCTGACAAAGGAATGGTACAAGTCAAATGTGGCAACAGTATCAAATTACGGCTTACTCATGGGTGCCATGGGGATTACTTTTTCCGGCTTTGCCCTGGGACACATGGATGCCGGGCATATTTCGTTTGTCCAGTCGCTGCCGTGGTATATCCTGGGTATATCCTGGGGTATAAAATGGCTCCATGGCTGGCGTTGGGGCTGGATAACCGTGCCTCTGGGGTTTTCTGTCGCTATCATGGCTGGCGGGATTGCAATCCTGCCGTACTTCGTGTTGCTGGCACTGGCATTGTGGTCTGTATCGGTTCCAGTACAAAGCCGACATCGATTTCGGTCCCGGACCCGGGCACTATTCCTGTTTATTATGGCCTTGTTCCTGGCCTTCCTGGTTGCGGGTCCGCAGGTCCTGCCGGCCTTGCAACTTTCGCATTATTCCATACGCAGTCATGGCATTGCAGCCCAATACCTGGCCGGCGGCGCCTTGAATCTAAGGGACCTCGCATCCATTGTGGTGCCCGGATGGGGCAGGTGGTTCCATCCGGGCTTCGGTTATTGGGAAACCACAGGGTACATCGGCCCCGTAATGGCGGGCCTGGCCGTAGCCTCAGGTTTGTACAAAACAACCAAGGACCGCCACTTGCTGCTGTTTGCAGCCCTGTTCCTCCTGGCTGGAAGCACCCTGGCCGTGCCCGTGCTGGCCAGGCTACCCATCCTGCATGATCTGAGAGTCCCGTCCAGGTTCGTCGGGCCGGCCTCCATCCTGATGGTCCTTGCCGGAGTCAGTGCCTACGAACATATCCAAAACACATTATGGCGCAACCTGCTTTTGTTTCTGGCCCTGCTGTCGTGCCTGGTGCCTGCATGGGGCCTCGTTCCTGTACGCCAGTCCGTCCAACCTGTCTATCCGGGCGGCCTGGTGCGGCTTTTCCGTCAATACAGCCCACCTTACAGGGTCATCAGTGAGCTCCCGCACAGGTGGAATATGGGCATTCAGTACGGGTTTCTGCACCTGGGGGGCAACGAACCCCTGGTCACATACCGCGCCGCGCTCATTGACCGTGCCTTGAGCATTCCAAATGGCCAGGACCGGCTTGGTGTTATAGGACCCTGGCCGGGGCAATCCGTGTACTCAATCTTGTGGGACTTGTACGGTGTAAAATTTGCCCTGGTAAACAAGGCCTTTTCTGTTCCTGCCGGTTTAAAAATCATCAGGCGAGGACGAAATTTCATGCTGGTCGAAAATCCCCGGGCCCTGCCCATTGCATACCAGGTGCCCTGTGCTGTGGCCGCAAGGTCCCATGGCCGCACACCATGGCCCGCTACCTCAAAATCCAAATCCGGACTTCTATACCTGGACGGTCCCCCAGGCCTGCCATGTAACGGCCAAAACAAATCCGTGGTCCGGGCTGCCGGAATTGTAAAATTCACACCAGAGGACATAACAATCAGGGTAAACGCCCCTGGCCCGGGCTACCTTGTGCTGTCCCAGACCCCATATCCGGGCTGGAGCGCCAGGGTCGATGGCAGGGATGCCCGCATAGAACCCGGTAATATTGCCTCCATGGCGGTTCGATTAGGCCCCGGGCACCACCACCAGGTACACTTTCACTACACCTCCTTGATGTTTTATGCCGGTATATTTCTGGCGCTGGCCGGTATGATGCTTGCCACTGTCTTTGCATACCTGGGTATGTTCATTGCACCACGTGGCCTGAACCCATGGACCAAATCACTTGACTAAAATTTGATAACCGAAGTCGTCAGACCATGCTTCAGTCCCAATTTAGTCAGGTAATTTGGCATTTTTTTAAATTTTTGCTTGTATTTTTTATAAACAAAGTAGTAGGATATTCTGTCAGGCCCTTCAAGGGGCCGCACCAAAGGCGGAAAAGGAGGCATGGACATGTTAAAATTACGTTTGTTTGTTGTGATCTTTGTCCTGGCCCTGATCGTAAGCTGCGGACCAGGCAACACAAATCAAACCCCAAGTACGAACGGGGTGCAACAATCAGCCATCGTGGGCGGACAACCGGAGCAGGGCTACCCTGCCGTGGGCGCCCTGTTGTTCAACGCAGGGGCCATGTGCACCGGTACGTTGATTTCGCCGAAGATCGTGTTGACCGCGGCACACTGCGTTGCGGTTGGGCACACTGGCTATTTCCGTTTGGGCTACGATGTGACGAACCCGGACGAATCCGTGATGTTTTCCTATGCCGTGGCTGACCCTGATTACGACACCAATGCATACGTGCCCGAACTGGGCTATAGCGGCATGACAGCCCACGATGTTGCAGTGGTCATACTGGACCACCCGATTACGGATGTTACACCCATGAAGTACAGGGCGGTGCCAATGTACTCAAATATGAAAGGGGCGTCGGTATTGTTCGTAGGCTACGGCCAGCGTAACCCGGGCAACAACAACAGCGTTGGCCTGAAGTACTCGGTTTACGGCTCTATCGATGTGCTCACCAGCCAGGGATTCATGAATTACGTGGAAGACCGCTACCATCCCCAAAATACCTGCGAAGGTGACTCGGGCGGGCCAGCACTCTACAAGGACCCGGACGGCACCATGGAGGTCGTTGGTACGGTCAGCCTGGGTGACAAGTACTGCGCCCAGTTTGGTTACAACATGAGGGTGGATGTCAACGCGGACTGGATCGCTGCGCAGGTCAGGAAATACGACGATAGCGTGTACGGATACTGCGGCGATGGGAAATGCCAGGCCAGCGAAACACACAAAACATGCCCGAGTGACTGTCCCATAACAGGTGCGGTGTGTGGCAATGGCAAGTGTGAAAGCGGCGAAGACTGCCACAACTGCGCCAAGGATTGTGGTGCATGTCCTGCTGTATGCGGGAACGGTCTTTGCGAGACAACCAAAGGTGAAAACTGCCAGACCTGTGCCAAGGACTGCGGTGCGTGCCTGCCCGTGTGCGGTAACGGCAAATGCGAAAGCGGCGAGACCTGCAAAAACTGTCCCAAGGACTGCGGCGCGTGCCTGCCCGTGTGCGGTAACGGCAAGTGCGAAAGCGGTGAAAACTGCCAGACCTGTCCCAAGGACTGCGGTGCTTGCCTGCCCGTGTGCGGCAACGGCAAGTGCGAAAACGGCGAGACCTGCCAGACCTGTCCCAAGGACTGCGGCGCGTGCCTGCCCGTGTGCGGTAACGGCAAGTGTGAAAACGGCGAGACCTGCCAGACCTGTCCCAAGGACTGCGGTGCTTGCCTGGCAAAATGCGGCAACGGCAAGTGTGAAAACGGCGAGAACTGCCAGACCTGCCCCAAGGATTGCGGTGCGTGCCTGCCCGTGTGCGGTAACGGCAAGTGCGAAAACGGCGAGGATTGTCATTCATGTGCCCAGGACTGCGGTGCATGCCCTGCGGCTTGTGGCAATGGCAGGTGCGACAACGATGAGAACTGCCAGAACTGTCCCCAGGACTGCGGCGCGTGCCTGCCTGTGTGCGGAGACGGTAAATGCGAAGGCAATGAAAACTGTCACAACTGCGCCAAAGATTGCGGAGTATGCGGGACGGACAACGGTGGTTCGTCCGGCGGCGGCTGTTCCTATTCCAGCACTTCCGCGAACTTCAATGGCCTGGGCCTGCTGATCCTGTTTGTACTGACCGGACTACTGTTATTCCGCAAAAAACGCACACTTTGACCTGTACACCCAGCCACTACGATTCCCAAAAATCAATCTCAGAAAAATAAACAATTGGTGACCATAGCGGCGCATTTATATTCATTTATAGCGTTCTCCTTCCTGGGATCGCCGGCTTCCAGAGAATGTTGATTTGATGGCCAATTCAGGGCGGGTTTAGAACCCGCCTCTACGAATATGGTGTAAATTCAGTGTGTTACATTACAGGACAAATTTTGTGGTGAGTAATATAACGACTTTTTCAACCCCCTCTTCCAGCAGGCATTCTTAAGTGTCTTTAAAATCATGGTATTACAAAACAATTGAAGTCGCAGATCTGTTACAAAACCCATCAAATCAACACCCCATAGGCCGCCTGTTCTCCACGGCTTTCGTCCCCACCACGATCGACACGGACTCGGCCCACGGTCTCGGTCACGGCCACTGCCACGGTCTCAGCAAAGGCCGGCAGGATGGCTGGCCCCACACGGTTCCGGAAAGGCGGACGGGGCACCCGGATTACAGGGATTTCAGTACATCCTGGGCCTCCTGGTAAAGATTCAGCCAGTCCTCGTTGGATGGGTCATGGGCCAAAAGCCTGGATTTTAGTAAGTTTTTGACCTTTGTATAGACATCCCTGGCCTGGTCCGCCTTTTGCATGGCTATCAGGACCTGCCCCAGGTTAAAGTAATCTATGACCAGCCCCTCTGTCATGTTCATGTCTTCCGGCTGCTCATGTACCAGCGATTCCCTGAGTTCTATGGTTTTCCGGATCTCTTTTTGCGCCTGTGCCATTTTTCTTTCCTTGAACAAAATCTCGTACATGGCGCTGTGTGCCAGGGCCAGGACCTCGCGGTACCAATAGGTATCCCTTGCGTCAGGTGGGGCCGTTTCAACGACCTCTATGGCAGCGGCCGCGTACTGCTTGCCTTCCTTGAGCCGCTTTTTCGGCTCATTCAGCATTGTCATCGCAGCCATCGTATACAGCCTGGACAGTTCCAGGTAAGGTTCGAAATCATCGAACTCCTTGCCCAGCAGTCCCTTTGTCAAACGGATTGCTTTCTGGATGTATTGCAGTGTTTTTCTGGAATCTTTGGACCTGTGGTAAAAATTAATCAACCCGGTGTACGCCAACACCAGGGTCACCTTGGTTTTGTCATCCCCCTCCCCCCCCCCTCGTTAAAAACCTTGCAAGCCTGACGGATTCGTTCAGTTTTTCCAACGCATCATCCATGCGTTTGGCCTTCAGCAAGGCCATTCCCATCTCCTGGTAAAACCTGGCTGCCAACACCACCTGCCAGGCCAGCGTGCTGTGACCCCCGGGAAAGTCCATGTGCTTCCATATCGACAGCAGGGCATCGACACGAAAGAACAAATCACCCAACGCATCCATGGACCTGCCATAAACATCGACAATCCCCTGGAAATCCCCTTGTTCGAACAACACGTCCGACAGTTCGGCAGTATATTTCAGCAGATCCTCACCAAAGTCTTCCAGTAGCTCATCCATGCCTTCGTCGTCATCCTCGGAAACCGCATCAAACATATCAACCAGTATGTCCACGGCCTTTTCGTAATACGTTTTGGGCGCGGAATAATCCCCTGTCTCCGCTACCAACTCCGCAAGGTTGCCACACTGCGCAGCAAGCCGCCCCTTGACCTGGTTAAGCATGGATTTTGGATGCTTGCCCCCTATCATTTTCCGAAAAATCGCTTCAGCCTTCTGCAGAGCAGGTTCATCATCGCCTTCCTCGAATGCCTCGTCCGTGTCCTCTTCATCGGCATCCATGTGATCATGCAAATCGTTTCTTTCCAGGACTGCTTCGAATCTTTCAACCATCAACTCAAGGGATTGGATGGCCATCACGGCATATTTCGCGGCATCCTCGACCTTTCCCATGGCCCTGAATGCATCTGAAAGCCTTTCGTACGATTCGACGAGCCCGTCCACATCAGATAACTCCATGTCCTCCTGGTTAATCTTGGCCCAGCGAATCTGTATTTCCTGCAGGAAATACTCCACGGCCTGTTCGAATTTGCCCTTGTCTGCAAGCAGGTTACCGATCCTTACGTAAAACCTGGACAGCAGGTTCCGTGTCCTGCGTGAGTCGCCTCCCTGCTCCTGGATGTGCCCTGCCATCTTGATTGCACTGGCAAATAACCCCATGGCCCGTTCCTCTTCATCCATTTCCAGGTATTGCCCGCCCATGTCCACGAGGAGCTCCGCCAGTTCCCTCTCGTTATTCAGGGTGGCGTTTCCCGTTGAAACCATGTCCTCAAGCATCTTTTCCAGTTTTGCATATTCCCCAAGGGCCATCCCGGGGTACCCCTGCTCCGCAAACAGGTCACCCAGTTCCCTGCGCGCATCCACCATGGCATCTTTCAATTGCGGGTCTTTGGGGGCCAGGTCTATCCCTTTTTCCAGTATGTTGATTGCTCTTTCCAGGTATTTCCTGTCCTTCAGCACGCCCCCCAGGTTGGAGCAGGACAGGCCCAGCAAGTACTTTATTTCCATGTCTTTTGGGTACTCAAGGGCCAGTTCCTCAGCCCTTTCCATCGCCCTGGCAAGAAACGGCCGTGCCATTTCCCTGTCCATGATCGTATGCGCAACCCCAGCCTTGTTCAATGCTTTGACAATTACCTTTTTTACGGTTACGTGATCGCGGCCATGGGTGACCATGGCCCTGGAAATCTCGATGGATTGCCTCAGCATATCAGCAGGGCTTCGAAACTCTTTACTTCCCTCGAACAAGCCCTCCACCCCGGAGGCCAGATTCCCCAGGGCCAAATAGTACAAGGCCGGGTCCGTTTCGATCGCATCCATGGACAGGAAGTCCTCTATATCCAAACTTTGAATGGCATCAACAATATCTGTACCACCCTTGTTGGTGAAAAGTCCGGCCAGGGCATGGTACGCGGCCCCCAGTCCGCCCAGGTAATCGGTGTTGTCCGGGTCCTCTTTCACCAGGTCCTCTAATATATCAATAGCCTTTTTCAGCAGTTTTTCGGCCTTTTCACGCTCCCCCGTGTTAGCGTAAATCAGCCCTGTTTTTCGGAACGTAAGTGCCAGGCCGAACCTGGCCTCCCCATCCGACGGCCGGGCTGCAACCAGTTTTTCATACAATTCCAATGCCTTCATGAAATACACATGGGCCTGCTGTACAAGCCCGTATTTTTCCAGCAAGTTCCCCAGTTTCACAAGCAAAAGCCCTGCATCCAACAGGTCCAGGCCTTTTGTTTCCATGGCCTCCTGCACATACAGCATGCCGGCCCTGGCCAGGTGACCAAGGTCCATGATACGGATTTTGTCCTCATCCATACCTTCGAGGCATCTTTCCTTTATGTCAACCAGTATCTTTTGCTTTTCCTCGGGTCCGGGTACAAAGTTGGATGCCATGGGATGCATGGCCAGGTAGCCCTGGTCGGACCTGGCAAGGACATTGAAATCCAAAAGTGAATCCGCGTCTTCGTGGATACCGCATTTTTTCAGCAAACCGGTACGGACAAAGGCAAAATCGAACAGGGACAGTACATGCCACGCGTCCTGCAGGCCCGGCGCCAGGTCCGTATAGAGGTCCTTGAGCACCTGGCGAACCTTTGCCCCGTATCCATCCAGTGCCTTGGCAGCCAGGCTGTCAACATAACCGGCCATGGTCACATCCGCATTTTCCCTCAGGTACGTGCCGGCCAGGACCAGGGAAAACACGTGTCCCTCCAGGTATCCTGCAAGCCTGTCCAACCCGTCCTGGTCAAAATCCTCCCTGTCCGTTGCATGCATCAGCACGGCCCTGGATGCAGCCTTGTCCAACGGTCCCACTGTAAACACGTCAAAACCAGGCAATCCCATGTCAGGGTCATCCGCTGTCACCAGCACGTCCACATGGTCGGCAAGTGGCAAGGCACCTGCCAAATCCTGCGCATCACTGGGTCCGATATTGTCCAGCACGATCAAGGCAGAACATTTCATGGCCTTGATGTATTCGAACACGTGTGCCCTGGCCGCAGGTATATCGTGGGACACTTCGATATCCAGGGCCTCCGCGACAGGCCCGGCCCACTGAAACACAAGGCCGGAAAATGGCCCGGCAGACCCGTTCACCCAGAATATCCCACCCGGGTACCTGCCCGAATCCACCTGTTTTTGCACAAAGGCCGCGACGAGCATGGTCTTGCCGATACCAGGTGCCCCCTTCAGCAGGACCCTGGACACCCCGTCCCCTGAGACCTCGAATCTTTGCAACAATGCCTGCAAATCCCTGTCCCTGCCCGCAAAATAGAGCGGCAGCCCGGGTACATGCCCAAATACGGGTGATTTTGTCCCCATGCCGGCGCACCCCTTGAGCTTCGACTGTATTATCCGCGCAATGGCCGGGGCCCCCATATCCTTATCCAACGAGGTGCACCCGGCAAGAGAGGGGTATCTATCCAGGTCTTCCAGGGATACGCCGCTGCGAATCAGCACCAGTTCCGCTGAATCAGGGACATCGAAATTGCTGTCGATCTTGCCCAGTACACCGGGACTGACCACCACTACCCCGAACCTGTCCCTTTTCAGCATCCTTGCAACCCAGGGCCACACCGTTAGGCGGCATTGTTCCCCCTGGACCTTCAACCCGGCATCCCTCAATTCGGATGATAAAAACTTTGCAAATTCCACGTCCCTGGACCCATAACAAACAAAGGCGTCCATTTTTGTTTTCCCGGGCCTGTTTTTCCTGTTTTTGGCCTTGTTTTTCTTTGCCATATTCCTTTCCCAAATATAGACTTGACCATAATATTGGGTTTGACAGAAAATTCAAACGATTTTTCCGGACTACCTGTGGAAAAATCGTACCACCAGCATCCAGCCGGCCCCGGTCAACGGTCACGGCAAAGGCGGTGGAGCCGACTGCGCTCCACGACGGCTTTCGTCCCCACCACGATCCACACGGCCTCGGCCCACGGTCACGGTCTCGGCCCACGGTCACGGTCTCGGCCCACGGAAAGGACGGCAGGATGCCGGTCCCACACGGTCACGGTGCCCCCAAATTATCTGTCAATTTTGGAGGAACGAGCCAACTGCGATGCAAGCAAGAGATTGAATATAAAAACAATTTCTATGTGCGAAAAATCAACTTACCCCAAGAATCAACGGTAAGTTGGGGTTTTCCTGCTCTAAACCTGCAAAAATTCCGAATTTTTACCCCAGCCGGGTCGTTTAACATCCGTATTCCGTGGCCGAGTCCGTGGCCGAGTCCGTGGCGGTTGGCCGTGTACACAAGGTTATGCGTGGTCACACATGAAAATCTTGCGTTTTCGCTTTTGTGCTATTGAAACCGGACGGGTTTAGAACCCGAATCATGCACGGCTTTCGTCCCCACCACCCAACCACACAAGGTGATCAAAATTGATGATTTTGTGCCTCGGTTTTGTAACGGTTTGATGAATAACGTGTTCTAAGAATAACCTCACATCGAAGATGTCTCGTATTTGCAAAAATATACAAAAACTTCTAAATTAAATTCAGATTGGAGGCAATCTATGATGACCATGATGAATCGCGGTGTTTTTTTACATTGTTATCGTGTTGAGTCTGGTGCTGGGATGCCAAGGAGGCACAAGCAAACAGAATCCAACGGGGGATACCCAGCAGGACACGTTCGGTCAGGATGGCGTGGCGGTGACGGATAATGGCACTGACGTGGATATTTCCCGGAAAATACAGGATGTTATGGATACCAACGTTGATACCAATATTCGGGAAACCACAGACAAAGACACAGACCGGCAGTATCCTGACGGTGAGGAGGACTCTGACATTTCTGACATCTCTGATAGTTTAAATGACCGGGGATACGACGCTGACGGTCAATCTGGGCACTGTACATTCGAAGGCAACACGTTTTCGCCTGGTACGGGCAGGTGCTGCGATGGCTTGAAGCCGATTTCGACCGCAAAACCTGACAGTAATGGCAATTGTCCCCAGGCAGGTCCGGGAAACTTGAGACTTTGCACAAAGTGCGGCAATGGGTCATGCGAGACCGACAAGGGCGAAAATATGTGCAATTGCCCTGACGACTGTAAGGTCGTGTGTGGCGACGGCACGTGCGATAGCGAAACTGGCGAAAACTGCGGGACCTGTCCTGCTGATTGCGCCTGTGCCCAGGGCCAGACGTGCTACAACAATGCGTGCTGTACACCCAAAACCTGTGCTGATCTGGGCTACGAGTGCGGCAGTGCTGACGATATGACTGTGGTATATGCAAGACTGGCATGATATGCAACAAACGGGGTAAATGTGTGTTGAAATCCGGACGGGCCTGCACAAAGGATGACCAGTGTGCATCCAAAATTTGCAAGCCAGACTATGACAAAACAGGCCAGTGGTGTGCACCTGCTGACATGTGTGTACATGATGGCGGATTATACAAGGATGGCGAGTTTTCACCGGATTGCATGAATAAAACGGCAAAGGCGCAGTGTTCAGCGGGCTCTTGGATTGAGGCCCCGTGCAATCAGGGGACCGTGCCATGCATCGAAGGCAAATGCGGATGTCCGGCAGACCACACGAAAAGCACGATCCGTTTTTTCCTGTTAAATCAAGTTAAGGGCCAGGATTACGCGAACCTGGACGATGCCAGGTTTGCAATTATTGAAAAGGGACCCGTGTCAAACACCATGTATGGGACGATCGCTGTAAGAAAATACTCCAAGACACAGGTATCACAACCATATACGACCAGGAAGCCCATTGTGTTTACAAATTTTTCAAAGGCAGGCGATGTAATTCCCAAACTGGCCCCGGATTCCCTGGTTGGGTTCTTTATTCCCCAAGGCTACAAAGTGTATTATTTTGTTGGCCAGGTACAAGACGGTTCCTGTAAGTCGCCCGATTGGAATAAGATCAAAGCAAAGACATTTAATCCATACGACGAGAACGTCAATTCCAATGATCCTAAGGCATTGTTTTCACTTGAAAACCTGGGAATAAACCTGTCACCGGATTGCATCAATTATCCCCACGGAAAGTGCGTGAACATCTACTGGCGTTTGGTCAGGCAGAGCGACTATAAACCCGCGGACAATTTAGTTGAGCAACTAAATGTTAAAGGCGCTCATCCATTTGGTCCGACAGACTTTATCAAAACAAAGACACATAGCATCACCTTGTTCAACCCGCAAAGTAATACAGGTATTCGTATAGGCGTCAATCAACATTTTGGCGGCCTGTTGACCGAGATCAGCCTGGGACACAAACTTGACGATGGAACCAAAGAATTTCGGCAGGTTTTAAACACCCTGTCTCCTACTGATTCCGGTTTCCAGGCCACGGCACATTTTTACGGGGTCCTGGTAAACGGTCAAAGGCTCCATTTGGCCTTTAATCAAGAATGTGGCGCTACCTATCGCCCTGGTGGCACCTTTCAACTAAACTGGGCCTTTGAGAGCAATATCAACGCCTTGTCACCAACCAAACTCAGCGGTACGACATGGATGCCTCTTTATTCGGATTTTATAAGATTCCTGGACGGGGCAGGGGCCACAGTGGATACGGCACCGATCACCAATTTAAAGGGATACTAGTTTTTAAACGGTAAGGTCACGGATTACGAGGTCGTAAACAGCGGCAAGATCTTGAAATTCAAGTACAATTATGAATACCAGGTGGCCAGGGAAATCAGTGCCTTGGACGAATTGCTTGGGACGAGTTTCAGGCACCTTGGCAAGAATGCGCTGTACGGCATAAGCGAGAAGTTGTACGAACACAGGAAAGTGATTGACAAGGCCTTGACAAAACGTGATGGGCGTCTGTTTTCGTTGGACAGGAAGTGCATTCTGTACGATTTGACCAACATGTTTTTCGAGGGTACGGGCAGGGACAGCGAATTGACAAAATACGGGAGGTCAAAGGGAGCATGACCCCAGCATTGCGAAACACACGCACGACGAAGTAGATGGGTGGCTTGAAGCGTACTCCCAACGAGCCGTCAGGCGAAGTTTCACTGCCTAATTTAGGCAGGTAATTTGGGCTTCCGTCACCATCACGATCCACACGGCCACGGTCAACGGCCTCGGTCAACGGCCACGGTCAACGGCCTCGGCCACTGAAACTTATATCTCGTATTCCTTGATCCGGTATTGCAGGGTCCGCAGGCTGATTCCGAGGCGAAGGGCCGCCTGCTTGCGATTGCCGTTTGTTTCCTTAAGTGCCTGGATTATCGCCTGGCGTTCCAGTTCCTTCAACTTGCCGCCCCTGGGTATGGATGCGGACTCAAGCATCAGGTCCTGGGGTTCGATCCGGTTCCCCTCTGCGATCAGCACGGCACGTTCCAGGGTATTGGCCAGTTCCCTCACGTTGCCAGGCCACTCGTATTCCCGGATCACCTTCATTGCCGTGTCGCTCACATCCAGTCCGGGACGTCCGTACTTGCGCGCGAATTTCCCCAGGAAATACCGGGTCAACGGCAGGATGTCACCCGGGCGTTCCCTGAGTCCCGGTATGTGGATCGGAAAGACCCGCAGCCTGTAGTACAGGTCCTCCCTGAATCGCCCCTTTGCCACCTCCTGCTGGATGTCGCGATTCGTGGCCGCGATCAGCATGGCATCGGTACGCACCAGCCTGGTCCCGCCCAGGCGATAGAACTCCCTGGTCTCGATCACGCGCAGCAACCTGGCCTGGATGTTCAATCCCGCCTCAGCCACCTCGTCCAAAAACAGCGTACCCGTGGATGCCAGTTCGATCAACCCCGGTTTGCGGGCCTCGGCGCCGGAAAAGGCCCCTTTTTCGTACCCGAACAACTCGCTTTCCAGCAGGTTTTCCGGCAAGGCCGCACAGTTCAACCCCACGAACGGGCCGTCACGCCTGGGCCCCGTGTTGTGGATAAAGCGGGCTACCACCTCCTTGCCCGCACCGCTGGGTCCGGTCAGCAGCACGGTTACACCTGCCCGGGCCGCCTTTTCGGCCAGTTTCAGCACCCTTTTCATGGCCGGGTCCTGTGCGACCACCTCCGGCGCGGCCTGCCCCCGTTTCAAGGCCAGGTTCTCGCGGCGCAGGCGGTTCGCATCCATGGCCTTTCGGGCCAGGGCCCGCACGGTCTGGGGTCCTGGCAGCGGCTTTTCCAAAAAATCCAGCGCGCCCAGGCGCATCGCCTCCACCGCGGTTGGGATGCTGCCGTAAGCGGTCAATATGATGAACGGCGTCTGGTCACCGGTTCCGCGCAGCCAGGTCAACAATTCCAGGCCGCCCATCCTGCCCATCTTCAGGTCCGAAATGACCAGGTTGAACTCCCGCTTTTCCAAAATCCGCCTGGCCTGTTCGCCATCCGCGGCCTCGGTCACCTCAAAGCCTTCGTCCTGCAATACGCCCTTTAAAAATCTGCGGATCGACTCCTCGTCGTCCACGATCAAAACGCTACCCTTGCTCATCGGCCATCCCCTGGTAAGGTCATGCGAAACAATGCCCCGCCCAGTCGTTCGGAGCGACCGGCCTCGACCCTGCCACCATGCGCCCTTACAACCTTGTCCACCATGGCCAGGCCCAACCCGGTGCCCTTGCTCCTGGTGGAAACAAACGGCTCGAACACCTTTGTGGCAACCGCGTCATCCAGGCCCGGCCCGTCGTCCTCCACCAGGATGATGCACCCGTCCGCATCCGCCTGCACGGACACGTGTACCTGGTGTGCCCCGCTGTCCATTGCATTCTGGACCAGGTTTTGCACGGCCTGCCGTACCAGTTCGCGGTCCACCGGACATGTGCCTGCCTGCGACGCGTCCAGCGTAACCTGCACACCGGACATCCCATCCATCTCTTCAACAATAACGCCCAGCAAACCCGCCATATCCGTCGGCGCCTTTTTCGGTTCCATGTCGCGGGTAAAGGCCAGCAGGTTCTTCACCAGGTCCTCTATGCGCTGGATGCTGTCCAGCGTGGTCAGCAGGTCATCCATGGCCTCCTCCTGCCTGCCTGCATTCAGGCGCTCGATGCCCAGTTGCAGGTTGCCCTTGAGCCCTGCCAGCGGGTTACGCAACTGGTGTGCCACCATGGCGCTGAGTTCGCCCAGCCGACGCAGTTCCCGGTTTTTCTGGGCCTCCGCCTCAAGCCTGGATGCCCGCCTCGCCTGGGTTTGCAGACGCCATGCGAACAAAATCAACACCATTAGGGCCAGGATACCGGTCCCCAGGATCAGGGCGATCCACGTCCTCAGCCACGCGGGCCATGACGTGTCCACCACCACCTCCAGCACGAAGGGCATGCGGCGGTGCATCCATCGGACCATGCGCCCGGGCGGCCTGGGTGCAAACGCGAACACCCTTACGGCACGACCGTGCCATCGTGCACGCCGTGATGCCTCGCCCCTGCGTGCCATGGCCTTCAGCGTGACCTTGAAAACGGTGCGCTTGCCCTTTTGTGCGGGGTTGGACGTTGCCACGTACCGCATGTCCGGGCCAACCAGGCCGATCTGCAATATTCCGGGCCTCTTCAACAGCGGGATCACCGACTGGATCGCGTCCAGCCCGGCCGGCCCCCTGGCCCGCATTGCAAAACGCATGCCCAGCATGACCGAAAAGGCCCGGTGCCTGACCAGGTGGCGGTTCGTCATATCCGCAACGCGCACGGAAATCGCCACCACCACCATCAGCAGCACCCCAACCACGACCACCGTGCTCCACAACAGCACGAAGGTCCTGTCATTGGACCTGGCCACCCCTACCTGGCCCCTTCCTTGCGTTTCAACCAGCGCACCCCGTGCAGCGTGACCACTGCCACGTCAACAGGCCCTGATGTCTTGGTCATCCCTGGCCAGAATCGCTGCCTGGTACACTCCAGTTCCACCAGGAATTCCGCCAGTTCCGCGGCGTCCTCGATCGGCATGTTGAAGGCCATGCGTTCAGGCCCCCACGCCCAGGACTCAGACATCTGTTTCAACACCTCGTCCCGGACCTTTTTGTCCCTGACACCGGCCCGCCTCATCACGCTGTCCAGGCTGGGGCCGTAACCCCACCACAGCGTCCTGATCGCGTCCGTGATCCCGCGCCACACGATGATGCTGCGCTGGCCGCTGGATACCTCTGTAACATGCTCTGATTTCGTGGAAAATTCGTACAACTCGGGATAAAACGTCTTGCTGGAGTAACCACCGACCAGCATCATCAACGCGTCCCTGGGCTGGTCAGCGATCTTTTCCCGCAGGTACTCGTGCAGCGCGGCGCTGACCTCCTGCACGGTCCAGGAGGATGGCTCCTTGCCCTTGTAGCGGGTCTGCCAGAACTCCATGATCAGGGACGTGGTATCGAGCCCCTGGATGGTGCCGGTCCCCCACATCCCGGTGATCACAGGCAGGGTCCCCACCTGGTTGACCTTGTAGTAGTGATTGAACGCGGTGGGGTTGCGTCCGCCAAATGTCACCTGGCTGTCCGCTGCGATCACCACGCCGTTTGGGTTCTTGTATCCGACCACGGTTGTCATGTTGCCTCCTTGTAGTCCAAATTACTAATCCGGGTTGTACGGACAAAGGCCTGCAACAGGACACCTGTCACAGGCCGGTTTGCGTGCAAAACAAAAATCCCTGCCCAGGTAGGTCAAATGGTGCGCAAATGCCGACCACCTGTCCCGGGGCACCAGTTCGGCAATGGCCTGCTCGATCTTTTGCGGGTCCTTGCTGTCCGTGAATCCCAGCCGGTTTGCGGTGCGCCTGACGTGCGTATCCACGGGGATGGCCGGCACGTCAAAGCAATTCGACAACACCACGGCCGCGGTCTTGCGCCCCACACCAGGCAGTTTCACCAGTTCCTCCATGGTGGCCGGGACCTCGCACCCGTGTCGCTCGCACAACGCCTGGCAGCACAGGCGCAGGGATTTCGCCTTGTTGCGATAGAAACCGGCTGATTTTACGTAGGATTCCACCTCCTCCTGGGAGGCCGCGGCAAGTGAGGCCGGGTCCGGAAACCGTTCGAACAGGGCCGGGGTGATCGAATTGATCAACTTGTCCGTGACCCTGGCCGACAGGATCGTGGCCGTTAGCAGTTCGTAGGGGTTACGGAAGTTCAGCAGGGTACGAAATTTACCGGGATATGCCTGCTGCAAGGCGTCCGCAATCCGGATCGCTGTGTTCCTGTCCATCACGCCTCCTGTAAACCGTGCACTGCCAGGTCGCTGAATGCCTCCTCCAGCCTGATACGTTCCTGGCTCGTGCACAACATCAACACATGGTCGTTTATACGCAATGGTTCCTCGCCGTGAGGCACCACGAATTCATCACCCCTGCGGATCACGATGAACAACGCATCACCCCTGGCCGACAGTTCCCGGATCGGTAGCCCGTCCAGCATGGGGTTGTGTACTGCCAGTTCAACGGGCTCACGCCTGCCTATGGCATCGGTCAACAGGTTGATTATGGTGGGCCGCATGATCAGGTTCTCCAGGGTCAAGGCCGCGGAATTCTTCAGTTGCATGGGAACGATGCCCATGGCCTTGAATTTGGGGCTGTTGTCAGGGTTGTTGTCCCTGGCAATGGCCCTGGAGCACTGGAATTGCTCCCTGGCCATGGATGCGGCTGTCATGTTGACCTGGTCATCGCCCGTCACGGCCACGAATATGTCCTCCCTGGCCGGAGGATAAATTGCGTACGTTTGGGGCTGGGTCCCGTCCCCGGAAACCAGCGTAATAGAGGGCGAATCCACGACCTTCCTGAATTGTTCCGGGTCCTTGTCCACCAAAAACGTGTGTATGCCGTGCAAGGACAGGCGCCTGGCCAGTGCCCTACCTATCCTGCCGGCCCCGACAACGAAAACGCGTGACCTGCGTTCCCTGGGATTGCCCATCAGCCTGGTGTAGATCACGGGGCAGACCGTGGCAGTCACCACCGCGGTCAGGATCAGGCCTGCATTTACGTCCTCTGCGATCAGGTGGGACTCGTATGCCAATTGGGATGCGGCCACCAGCAGGGACACACGGTTCGATATCAGGAAACCAAGTGCCGTTGACTTGCGCCAGCCCAGCCATCCATGGGTCAGCAGCATGGCGGGCAGCACCTTCACCGCCACGGCGAAAACCAGTATGGAGACCATCAACAGGATCGCCCTGGGCTGCAACAAAGGGGTGATGTCCAGCCTGACCCCGATCATTATGATAAAAAACGGTATGAAAAAGCCGTAACCCAGGGCATCCAGCTTGACCCTCAAGGCGCTGTGTTCGTCACCTGCGAATTCACCCACCAGGGCCCCGGCGATGAATGCGCCCAGCAGGACCTCGAAGTGTGCAAGTTCGGTCAGGACCACGAAGGCAAACATCAGCAGCACGGCCCCGCGGACCTTGATTTGGGGTGTGGAATGCGCAAGGGGCTCAAAGAGCCGATGGATCCAGTGGATTTCGGCAACTCCCCTGCCCGCAAAGAATATGATGATCGCAATTACGAACAGCACAAAGATCAACAGCAATTGCGACATGGGCTTGCCCTGGTAACCGGCAAGTGCCACGGTGAACAGGGTGAGTATGCCGAAATCGGCCAGTACCGCGGACAGGATCGCCACCTGGCCCAGAGGGGTGGAAACCTCGTCGCGTTCCTTGATAATGGGAAACACGATGCCAAGGGCCGAGGTGGACAACAGCAACGCCAGGATAATGGGCTTGACCGACGGCTGGAGCAGCCGGATGCCGTACCCTGACGCCAGGGCCAGCAGCAGCGTGGACAGGAATATCAGGCTGGCCACCACTATGGGCTTGCGCATGAAGTTGCGGCGGTTTACCCCTTTCAGGCTGGTTGAGATCCCGGTGATGTCGATCTCCATTCCCGACATAAAAATCAGGAACAAAAAACCCAAAAATTGCAGGAAATCGATCGCACCGGACTGCGGCACCCAGTTGAATCCCGCCTTGCCCAGGACCATGCCAACCACGATCTCGCCCACCACGCACGGCACTTGCAGGCGCTTGAACCTGCTGAAAATCAGGGGAATCAGAAACGCAGTGGCAGAAATCAGCAGTATTGGTATGAACGAACCGTGGCCGGACAAATCAGGCTCCTGAGGTCTTGTGTTCCCTGTCTTTCATGGAAAGAAGCAACCCACAAAAACGTCAATGAGATGCCTCTTCCACGATTTTAAAGGTTATCAGAATATGGAAATGGTAGCAATATTACCGAGGGATCTTCGATGTGAGGTTATTTTTAGAACACGTTGTTTATCAAAGCATTGCAAAATTCCGGGTCAAAATCGCCCATTCTGACAAAACGCGTGTACAGAGGATTAGGGTAAGCATTTGGTGACCATAGCAGCGAATTTACATGCATTCATAGCGCTTTTTGAATTGCAAGATTTTTTATTGATATGCGTTGCATATCGGTTACTGGGTCCGACTGTGTCCCTGCCTCCCTGATTCCTCGCCGGCCTCGACCTGCCCCGGGTCCCTCGAGCAGATTTGGGAGTCGGTTGTTGTTAGCGGCCCATCTGCTGTGTCGCTTTCAGTTGTTTGATGCTCGACGTGGCTCTGCCACGCCTGCGCTCAAACAACTTCATCTCCGTGCATCTGCACCACTTCCAACAACCTTTGTCCTCAAATCTATC
>WGCQ01000100.1 GCA_015493765.1 Deltaproteobacteria bacterium | reverse complement strand
GTCAGCGGATTGTGAGGACCAGCCCGCAGGGCCGACCGAAGGGAGTTCCGCAACAAAGGTCGAAAAATAACCCGGGGACCGAGATAGATTTGAGGACAAAGGTTGTTGGAAGTGGTGCAGATGCACGGAGCTGAAGTTGTTTGAGCGCAGGTGTGGCAGAGCCACGTCGAGCATCAAACAACTGAAAGCGACACAGCAGATGGGCCGCTAACAACAACCGACTCCCAAATCTGATCGAGGGACCCGGGGCAGGTCGAGGCCGGCGAGGAATCAGGGAGGCAGGGACACAGTCGGACCCAGTAACCGATATGCATCGCATATCAATAAAAAATCTTGCAATTCAAAAAACGCTATAAATGCATGCAAATACCCTGCTATGACCACCAAATGCTTACCTTAATCCCCTGTACACGTATTTTTGTCAGAATTGATGATTTTGACCCTTGGTTTTGTAACGGTTTGATGAATAACGTGTTCTAAAAATAACCTCACATCGAAGATCCCTCGGTCTAAAAGACCTTGTGATTCCTGTTTGATGCCGTTAAAATGCCCATGTGGAAAGTTCAGGACAACAAGGCATTATAAAAATTTCCCTGGATCGATGGGCCATACTGATTGTAACCCTTGCTTATATTGGTTTTTTCCCGGTGTTTCCCAGGCTGCATTCCGCTAATGAACTATCCAGGCTGTATTTGAGTTGGGCGATCGTGTACGAGCATGGTCTTTCGATTAACCACCAAATCCACAGGTTTGGAAACATCGGTGATAAGTCCCTGCGCAAGGGCAAGTACTACTCGGATAAACCACCTGGAATTGCATTTATGTCCCTGCCGCCCTTGTACATACGCAGCGTCCTGGGTGGTCATCCCAGCCTGGCCATAGACCTCCGGCTGGCCAGGCTATTTTCAACCGTGCTGCCGGGCCTGCTATTGCTGTTGATGATGCGTGCATTGATGCTGCGCCTGGGGGTCAGTCGTGACACCACCGCAATGACCGTGGTAGGCATGGGCCTGGGTTCCCTGTTGTTTACGTATTCGATCCTCTTGTACGGTCACATAACAACGGCATTTTTCCTGTTTGCCGGCTATTTCCTGTTGTTTTATCCGTTGAAGCCCTGGAAGGGGCTGTTGATTGGTCTCAGTTGCGGTATGGCCGTAACCAGCGAGTACCAGGCAGCCCTGTACTGCCTGCCGGTCGCCATATACGTCCTGGTTAAAACGTGGCGCAGGCCCTCCATATGGTTGTCCGCCTTGGTTGGAGCGGCTGTACCCATAGGGATCCTGGCCTGGTATCAGCATGCCTGTTTCGGTTCCGTATTCAAGACTTCGTACTCCTTTGTGGCAAACCCCTATTTTGCCAGTATTCACCACAAGGGATTCATGGGCGTGACAGGGCCACACCTGAAAAACATAATAGGCAGCCTGTTTTCCCTGTCAAAGGGCATGTTTTTTTTCAGTCCGCTGTGTCTCCTGGGGACGGTCGGATTGTTTTTCCTGCGGCAGAAGGACGTTGGTTCCCGGGGGCTCGCGTATCTTTCCTGGATACTGCCAGCCCTGCCGCTGTTGTTCGTTGCATCCATGGTGTATTACCTGGGCGGATGGACGGTCAGCCAGCGTCACCTTACACCCATAGTACCGTTTCTGGCCCTGCCCCTGGGTTTGCTGGTGGACCGCAGGTCCTGGGCACGTATCCTGTTTCCCCCTCTGATTATTACATCCGTCGTCATCACGGGTTTGTCCACCATCACGTTTCCACACCTGCCAGAGAGTTTCCTGAATCCATTTCACCAGTTGGTCCTGCCGCTTGCACGGATTGGGTGTTTTGTACCGTTTTTCGGGATGTCCGGCCAGTGGTGGGGGATGGTATTCCTGCTGGTCCTGCTGGCCATGTCAGGCCTTTACCAGTTTCGTACCATGTCATTTGGACACGGAGTCACTTCAGGCGTGTTGACCGTACTGGTCTTTGTGGCAATGGCCGTGGGAACCGGTTCCTGTTGCAGGATGTCAACCGCTCGGGAATACAAGGAACTGCGGTTTTTCGTCAACCAGTTCAAGGCCGCCGGGTGCCATCCTGCAAGGCGCATTCATCAAAGGCGTTGAGTATGACCGGTTTTGGGTGCTGTCACCCGGGAGACGGCACCCATAAGACCCGGACCTACATGCCCTCCAACAGGTCTGAATTCTGGGAGCCATACATCTGGATTGCGCCCTGGAAAAACTTAACCTGGTACAGGTGGGACGTATCCTGGTGTACGGATTCGCCCCTCCGTAACAGCGGTATCTCCATCTGTCTGAGCACCTCGAATTGACGCCATGGCAGGCGTTTAAACAAAAATTGCCTGAAGCGATTGGACTGGAACCGTTTGTAAAAGAAGTGCTGCATATCCTTGCGTACATAAGGTGCCCACAAACCAAGGTGTTCTTCAGGCTCGTGTTTCCACAGGTACAGGATGTGCCACCCGAAACTGGAACGTACGGGCTTGGAAAATTGCCCAACCTTCAATTTGATTGCGGCATTCACCACATGGTCATCCATGATGCGGATTCCCCTCTGGAAATGTTTTTCCCAGTCATAGACGAAGGCATATTTCTGTAGGCTCAGGCGGGGGGCGATCTTGCGCATCGACAGTACGATATCCGGGATTTCCTGTTTTGTGATCTTTTCCTCCCGGATCCGGTCATACACTTGCTCCATCAAGTCCTTGCCGTCCTTGTAGCACTGTTCGTTGTTGCAATTTGGGTGCATACAGCACAGCCACTGCATATCATAGACGCGATATATGTCCTTGTGGTCGTACTTGGCCCTGATAAATGGCAGGTTGTACAATGGCTGGAGGTCATCTATGGAGATCGCTGAAGGCGGGTAGTCCTTGACAAAGTGTTTCTGTATAAATTGTACGGCCAGGACCCGTTTGAATTCCTCGTCCAGGACCGGGTCCCTTGGATTGTAAAAATGCGTGGCAACAGCCTTCTGAAACAGCACTTCTTCCAGGATCAGCAAACGGAGCATTGCCAGTTTGCCGATACCCTTTAGTGGGCCTGACGCGTTGTGCAGTGCCCACGTCAGCCTGGATGCCGGGATTGCTACGCCGTTGACCGTGGCAACCACCCGTTCGTTTTTATGCAGACCCGTGACCTCGGGGGAGGCCGGGTCGATCCGGGCCGGTGGCATCAAGGTTTCCCCATGTTGTTTAACTGGCCCGGAGCACGAAACCGCCAGTCCCATAACGAGCAGTCCATATAGCGTTGGCTTGCGCATCCTTGATTATTTGGGGCAGTCCGTATTTTTGCCCCGGTTGTCGATATTCAGGTAGGGATTAAAGCAGTAGTCCAGGGAAAAACCCGTTTTGTCCTGGGGGTTATAGGCCGTCTTGATGTCGTGGCGTTTCACGAAATAGTAGGCAGGATCCAGCAGGACCATGCCCCTGGGTATGGCGTAAATCCGCAGGTTGGGGTTGGTGGAAAATTCATGGTTCCAGCCCCATGACCACGGCGGCTTGCCCTTGATCGTGGACGTACCTTCGTTGACGCTGTCCACGAACCGCTTGGGTAACATCAGCCCGTAGCCAGGGCGTTTGTCCTGGTTGCCCTGGTCCGGGGCGTCGTTGATCCAGTACTGGAATGTGCCACTGAACAGCCCGTTTTTGCCGTCCTTCAACCGCCTGGTCCACAGGTCGTCCACCAGGTACCGCAGTCCGTATGATACGGATTCCTGTGATACCGTGCCTGACTTGACCTGCTGCTCCTTGCCATCGGAATACACGTATTTGATGGTCTTCAGGCCGGATTTGATCTGCTTGGACAGTTTGCAATAGGGCGCAGATGGCTGATCCAGTATCCACAGGCATGATTCGTGCGCCTTGCCGCTGTCCAGTTTGCTGGTGACATAGGCCAAAAAGTGACCGGCCGGGAACAACTGGTCCTGTGAAAATACCTGGTCCACGGAGTACTTGTTCTTGTCCTTGCCGCTGGGCACTATGCCGCTTTCGTTGGTGACGAAACTGAGGATTTCCTCGGTGCTCTGGCCTGGCTGGAAATAGGTTTCCACTGCGATAGGGTGTTCCTTGGGGTACTTGGCGACCACCACTATGGCGCCCTCCATGTCGTTGCCGTGTTTGTATTCCTTGGTGCCGGAATTGTATAGCGCATGGTAGTACATGTAATAAATGAAGTAGTGGCTGGGGGTCTCAATGCAATCGTAATAAACGTCCGAAGGCACAGAAGAGGCCTTTTGCAGGTTGAGCCAGTTGTTCGATGCATCCCAGTCCTTATCGAAATCAATCCGGGTCAGGTAATCCGCCTTGGGTTCACTGGGGTCCACGGCCTGGTAAATAATGGGTGAGTATTTGGCGGCCAGGGCCTTGTATCTTGTCGTTCCACCGGGGATTCCGGTATAAAACGTGAACTGGTACTTGTCCTTCAGCCTGTAACCGTTTTCATCCATGATATTGTTTGTCAAAACCACGGTGTAGGGGGATGCGGGCTTGTAATCCGTGGCCTTTGCGGGGGTCAAGGTGATCGTATCCTTGGCCGGCTGGTCATAGGTTACGGAAACAGGTTTCCCATTTGGCCCTTTCAGGTAGAAATTCGAGGATATAACACTCTGGCCGCGTACGGCCCTGTTGAACTTGATCGTAACCTTAAACGGCACGCCTACGTTGGTTTGCTCATTTGCGGGGGACGTTGATTTCACCTGGAACGGTGTCATCTGGCCCGGGTCGCCCTGTTGCAGGTCTTCCCCCTGTGCGTGTGTGTCCTTCTGTAAATCCAAGTGGCTGTCTGCATGGGTGTCATTGTGTTGGAGGTCTTGAACAGGATGTGCATCATGATTAAAGATGATATCCTGGCCCTGTCCATGGTCGTTTATGCCATTGTCAGGTGAACCCTTGCCCGAACCACCGGAGGAACATGCCGCAAACCACACCACTGCCCCAGTCAGTAACAAAATAAAAGGAGACCTTTTCATTAATATACCTCCACCTAAGTCTTATAAAAAATCGCATTACTTGGACAAAAAGTCAATACGTGGAGGTTGTCCCAAACTCTAAATTCGGCAGTCGTACGCCGCAAGCGGCTAACCTACTTTGTCGTGCTTGCATTGCTTCGTAATGCCCAGGAAGTCAGGACCACAGTCGGACCCTATCAGCCGATATGCATCGCATATCAAACTCAAATCCCGATTCATTACCAAGGCTGATTCCGGAAGAGCCTTTTTCAAAGGGTATAACCAGAAAAAACACTTTAATATCAAAGGGCTATGCCCTGTTCATGAAATCTACCCGCAAAAATATTGACTAATTTGTATCCAACGAGTAAACTACCGTCGCATTATGTGCGCCGAAGTGGCGAAATTGGTAGACGCGCGGGACTCAAAATCCCGTGGGCTTTACGCTCGTGTGGGTTCGATTCCCACCTTCGGCACTAACCGTCCGAGGGGTAAAATTGTGAAAAGAATCATATTTTTACTAATCACGATGTTTTTGGCCTCCATGTCCTTAGGCGCATTGGCAAAAAACAATGCCTCTGACAAGATTAACGAAATCATGGACGATATTGACTCGCTGAACGACATCATTGCCGGCCATACCAGGCTGATCAACGAGTTAAAAAAGAAACTGGAAACAGTAAAAGATGAAAACAAGCAGGACAAAAAAAAGATACTTCAAAAATTGAACCAGGTAATCGACAGTGAAAAGGCGGTGAAGGCCCGCATGCAGAATCTTCAAAAGCAGGTCCAGGCGATCAAAAAACGTGCATATTACAAGGGCAAAAAGATACCTGTTTTGATCCCGCATTTCAACCTGGCCGTGCGGCCGGAATTCGCCACGAACCTGACGGACATGAATTCGTCCGTTAACGACAAAATGTCGTGGGTGGACCAGCGGGTGCGCCTGGGGGTGGAGTTTCACCCGTTCAAGGTGCTGGATGCGGTGGTAACGTTGCAGGATACCAGGCGCTGGGGTGATTCCGGCACGCCTGACGGGCATTTCAACGGTCTGGATGCCTACAACGGTTACATCAGGATCCACGATTTTGGCGCAAAGGGACTGGAATTCAAACTGGGACGCATGCAATTGGATTTTGGTTCGGGCCGTGTTATTGGCACGGACATATTTGCACTTTCAGGCAGGGCGTTTGATGCCGCTATTATCCGGTATGCTCCGAATGATGCGGTGGACCTTACGGCCATGGCATCGACACTTCGCGAAACAGGCATGCCTTCCGGCAAGGACCGCGACCTGTACGGGTTGTATTACACGGGCAGTTTCCTGAAAAAGCGATTGATTGCCGATGCCTACGGTTTTTACCTGGAGGACGGTAAACCGGAAAAACAGTTAAAGATTGGTACCTTCGGCGTAAGGCTGGTGGGCGAACCTGTAAAACGCCTCTTTTTGGAGGCAGAGGCATCGATCCAGGCCGGCAAGAAAGAGATAAAAAACAGGAAACACACCCAGTTTGCGACCGCGTATTATGCCAGCGTGAAATACGATTTCGGCGGGATTGCCAATCCGGGGCTTGGCGTCATGTTTTCGTCCGCGTCCGGTGATGCCAATCCCTATGACACGAGGGACGTCGGTTACATGCCTTTGTATTCTTCAAAATTTGCATACTGGGGAAAAATGGACCTGTTTGACTGGTCCGGGGTAGTGGATGGCGGATTCGAGGCCCACGTGGGATACAAAAAGTATTTTTTGGCCTACACCGGGTTTCATGCCTTTTTTATGTCCGCCGATGGTGGTATCATAAATTTTGCCGGCCAGGACAGGCTGTTTCCGGCCGGAAAGGGACGAACCTTGGGCTACGAATGGGACGTGATGCTGAGATACCGGCCGTGGGACTTTTTGTACACCGAATTTGCCTACGGGTTGTTTGCACCCGGGGCTGCCACAAAAGCCGCGTTCAAAGGCCATTCCAGTGTGGCCCATGCCCTTTATGTGGGCTTGTTCATGAATTTTTAATCATTGACGAGGCAGGTTACAAATGTTGAATCATGCATTTGGAATCAAGGCTTGGATTGTTGCGAGCCTGATGATGGTCCTGGTTGCTCCCGGATGCAAAAAATCCGCCACTGGTAATAAAACCAGCGGATTGACGGGCGGAGTCCTGGAGTTTTCCGACAATTTCAACCGAAAGAGCCTGGGCCCACACTGGAAGAGCCCTCGACCGGGGGCATGGCAGATCAAGGGCAACCGTTTGTTCGTCACCAAGGCCCACAATCACGGCCTGTGGCTGGACCACCTGCTGCCCCCGCGTGCACGCGTGGAATTCGATTCCCAGGCAGCCAGTGATGACGTGGACATGAAATGCGAGATCTTTGCTGCAAAGCCACTACATGAAACCGGCTATATTGTAATCCTGGGCGGCTGGCACAACCAGTTGTCGATCATCGCCCGTCTGGACGAACATGGCAAGGACCGGCTGGCCACGGACAGGGTGGGCAAAAAGGGCAAGGTCTATCACTGGGCCATTGTGAGGACCGGTTCCACGCTGAAGTGGTACCTGGACGGCAAGTTGTTCATGAAATACCCGGACAAGCACCCCCTGCAAGGCCTGTATTTCGGATTCAATGACTGGGAGGCCCCGGTCTATTTCGATAACCTGAAGATCTATCGCCTGTAGAACCATGCGGCTGGTAAAGGGCACTCGGACCCGCGTCCCTTGCATCACCGGTTGAAAATCTTTGGTCCGGACTTGCAAATCGTTCCATTCCTGCAATAATCAACAGGCATGGGGCAGTTATTTTTAGACAGGTATGAGGCATTGGAACCGGTTGGGGAAGGCGGTATGGCCCAGGTATATCGCGGTATCGACCGGGTCCTGTCACGGCCCGTTGCGATCAAGGTCATGCTGCCTCACCTGGCGAACAAGGAAAGCGCCAGGCGTCGCTTCGAGCGGGAGGCGAGGGCCGTAGCCCTGTTAAAGCACCCGGACATCGTGGAGATATACGATTTTTCCGCCCCTGAATCCAAACAGGCATTCATCATCTCGGAATTCGTGGATGGTCCGTCCCTTGCCACCCTGTTGGAACAACGCAAGGCATTCCTGCCCGAGGTGGCCGCGGCCATGGCCTGGGTGATGGCAGGGGCACTGGCCCATGCACACTCAAAGGGCGTGGTCCACAGGGATGTGAAACCGGAAAATGTGCTGGTGACGTCCAAGGGACAGTTGAAACTCACGGATTTCGGTGTGGCCTACATCATGGGCCAAAGCCGCCTGACCGCAACCAAGGCCCTGGTGGGGTCACCGGCACACATGTCGCCGGAACAGGTGACAGGTGCACCCATAGACCATCGCTCCGACATATTTTCCCTGGGCACCATGCTGTTTTTGCTGGCCACGGGAAAATATCCGTACACAGGGGATACGGATGTGGCCGTGATACGCCAGATCGCAGAGGCCGGAACGCCGGACCCGTTTCAATACTCACCGTCCTTTCCACGCAAACTGGGGGCAATCATTACCCGCATGATGGCGCACAACCCGGAACAGCGTTTTCAGTCCATGGAGGAGGTCGCGGATGCGCTGGCCGGGTTTTTGTCGGATTTGGGTATCACGGATATCAAGGGACTGGTTGCGGACAGCATTATACAAGGACCTGATTTTTGCCGGGAACTTGCCAGGCATTTGTCACAGGTATATGCGACAAGGGCGGCGGCACTCATTGAGCAGGGCAAGCCGGCCCTGTCCATGGAAATGGCGGACCGTGCACTTGCACTGGATCCCCATAATAAATCCGCACATCGCCTGGCCCGGACCACATCCAAACAGCAGGGTGTACAGCGCATGTTGATTGCACTACTGCTGTTACTCCTGGCCTTTCCCATTGGCTATCACCTTTGGCCCGGACGCTCAAAAATGCCTGTATCCCTGAGGCTCCAACTTCCGTGCAGGCCCCCGCAACAAAGGTACATGACGGTTGGCAGGCGCAGGCCCGCCCACGTACCCGAGGCCAAAATACCGCCCAGGCCCAAGTTGATTCCAGTGGAAATCAGGGCCTTTCCGCCCGCGGTCAGGATCGCTGTGGACAACAAGATGTGCGGATTCGGTTCCACGGGCCGGCTGTACCTGCGCCCCGGGATACACAGGGTTGTATTGATCCATCCCAATTGTCCGGTCTGTGCCAGGACAGTCCGGAAGTTCAGCCTGTCCGGTACCAATCCGCCCAGGCATGCACTGCGTTTTTCCATCGCCTACAAGCCGGCGGTACTGGTGGTAAAATACCCAACCAGGGCACTGGTACTGGCCGATAGCAAACCGATAGGTTATACCAACCGCAATTTACATTACCCGGTCGCGTCGGCCCAAGGCAGCGTCGTGTCCATCCGGGTAAAAGGCTCGAAGAAAACACACAAAATCAAAGTATTACCAGGCAAAAAGATTGTGATTGACCTGTCCACCAAAAAACACTGAGTCCCAGCGTAATTTTGGTTACAATCCCCAAAAATACTCCTCGAACGGGTCACTCAGTGCCTCGCTGACCAGTTGGTAGGTCCCTGTCAGCCTGGCTGCCGCATCCCTGTCGATGATCACGAATGCATGCGGGTGCATCTGCAGGATCGATGCAGGGCACATTGCGGTTATGGGACCCTCCACTGCGGCGGCAATGGCGTCCGCCTTGGTGTGTCCCGAGGCCAGCAGCAGTACGAAATGCGCATCCATGACCGTGCCCACACCCATGGTAATCACGTATTTCGGCACCGCGTCTATGGTACCGCCGAAGGCCTTTGCGTTGTTGCGACGGGTTTCCTCGGACAGTCCCTTGACCCTGGTGCGACTGGCCAGGCTCGACCCGGGTTCGTTGAACGCGATGTGACCGTTGGTGCCTATGCCCGCCACTGCCAGGTCCAGCCCTCCGAAATCCCGGATCCTGTCCTCGTATGACTGGGCTTCGTCAATTAGGTGCTGGGCATTCCCGTCCGGGATGAACGCCTGGGCGGCAGGCAGGTCCACGAAATCAAAGAAGTGTTCGTGCATGTAGTGATGGAATGACGCAGGGTGGTCCTCGGGTATCCCGACGTATTCGTCCAGGTTGAACGTGGTGCAATCCTGGAAACTGACCTCGCCTTCCCGGTACAACTGCACCAGGGATTTGTAGAATTTCACCATGGTGTTACCCGTGGCCAATGCCAGTTTGACCCGGTCCTTGCCCCGGATTACATGTACCGTGAACCTGGCTGCAAAATCCGCCATTTCCTGGGCGTCCTTGGCGATTACTACCTTCATGGTAACCACACCTCTTTAGTGTTAAAGGCCTTTATACGGCACGCAACGCCTTTATTTTACCATAAACTTCGTGGTTGTAGTCGCTAATATCGCAGGAAAATGCGACATCGATCAAAGAGCCCTGCTGTGGCGGGTCGTACAACCACCGAAATCCCACGAATTTCATGGGCCTGCCCCTTTGTTGTGTACCCATGAGCACCAGGGTGTCACGGTTTTTGCCCACGATGCGGACGGATTCGACCCTGACCGCCCTGGCCGCCAGCACAGGCTCGGGATTCCCGTAACCAAAAGGCTCCATGCGCCTGATTGCCCGGACCAGGCCCTTATCCACCATGTCCAGGTCCACTTCCATGTCAAAACGGATGCCAGGTTCCAGCAGGTCCCTGTCCACCACCTGGTCACACAGTTCGGCAAAGGCCCGGGCAAATGCATCCACGCCACTGACTGGCAGGCTGAGCCCCGCGGCCATGGCATGCCCGCCGAATGCGGTCAACATGTCCTTCAGGGGGTGCAGTGCCTGGCGCGTGAGGTCGAATCCGGGTATGCTGCGACCCGAACCCTTGGCCGTGTCACCGTCCAGGCTGATCACGATGCAGGGCCTGTTGTACAGTTCCACCAGCCGGGATGCAACGATCCCTATTACGCCCGGGTGCCAGTCCCTGCCCGCAACCACGATTCCGTTGTGCTCCATCAGCCGCCGGGTCTCCACCTGGGTGATGGCGGCATCCAGCACGTCCCCCTGGATGTCCTGGCGTGCCATATTTAGGTCGTCCAGTTCCCGGGCCGCATTGACCGCCTCGATTTCATTTCTTGAGCACAGCAGGTCAAGGGCCTTTTTTGCCGTGCTCAGGCGCCCGGCCGCATTCAACCGGGGACCCAGGACGAATCCCACGTGACCTGCCCTGATTTCAGGTGTTTTCAGCCCGGCCACGGCCTTGAGCGCCTTGATTGCAGGCCTTGCCTCCTGTCCCCGCATGGCCATAAGCCCGCGCAGGGCAAATATACGGTTTTCCTGGACCAGGGGCACGGAATCAGCGATCGTGCCCAGTGCCACGAGGTCCAGGTACGCCTCCAGTGCCGGTTCGTTCCTGTCCCTGAACCACCCGGCCTTACGCAGTGCACGTCGCAAGGCGATCAGGAAATAAAACGTCACGCCCACGGCGGCCATGCCCTTGAAGGGAAAGGCGGAATCCGGGCGCACAGGGTCCACCACAGCACACGCGGGCGGCAAGGTGCCCTTGGGTATGTGGTGGTCCAGTACGATCACATCCACGCCGTCATCACGCAGTGTTTGGATCGGACCGGATGCAGCGATCCCGCAATCCACCGTGACCACGAGTCCGGGCTTCGTTGCCGTTACCTCGGGCAACAGGCGTTCGGTCAGGCCGTAGCCATGTACGAATCGGTCGGGCAGCACCACTGCCAACGGCCTGTCCAGGTCAGCCATGAACAGCCGGAGCAATGCGGCGGATGTGACCCCATCCACGTCGTAATCCCCAACCACCGTTATCCTGCGCGAGTGATTCAATGCCTGCATGAACACCGAAACAGCCTTTTCCATGTCAGCGATCAAAAAGGGCTCTCGCAGGTCGCGCAGGGATGGTCCAAGGAACATCCGGGCGGCATCCGGGTCGGTTATACCCCTTATGGTCAACAGTTTTGCCGGAATCAGGCCTATTTTTAGTTCTTTGGCGATGCGGTCGGCAGCATCAGGAACAACCTTTCGTTGTTTCCATTGCTTGACCCACATGTTATGCCGATGCGGTCTTGCGTTTGCTCAGGTACCTGTCCAGGTACCAGGTGATGGGACTGGCGATGAATACGGATGAATACGTACCAATGGTGATGCCGAACAGCAGGACCAGGGCAAAGTCCTTGATCGTGCCGCCGCCGAAGATGTAGATCGACAACACGGTCAACAGGGTGGTGCCGGAGGTCAGCAATGTCCTGGACAGGGTCTCGTTGACACTCAGGTTGATCACCTCCAGCAGTTTGCCGATACGCCCCTTGTTGAGGTTTTCCCTGATCCGGTCGTAAACCACGATCGTGTCGTTGATCGAGTAACCTATCAGGGTCATGATCGCCGCAATGATCGGCAGGGTGAATTTTATGTCCACCAGGGCCACGAAACCCAAGGATATCGTGGCATCATGGATCAAGGCGATAACAGCGCCGGGTGCGAAACGTGAATCGAAACGCAGGGCCACGTAGATCAGGATACCGATGATTGCATACAACATGGCGAGCAGGCCGTTTTCGAACAACTGGCGACCGACCTTGGGGCTGACCGATGCCGCGCTGATCACGCCCACGAACGCATCCTTGAAATGCTGGCGCAGGACCCGGGCGAACTGGCCTCGGATCTCCTGAACCTGTACCGTAAACCTGGTGTCGGAAAGGGTAGCAATCTTTTTCTTTGCATCCTTTTCCACGCGCAACAATTCCTGTTCCGTTTCCGGGGTCTTGGCGCTGCTAAGTATGTCCTTTTCGCGTGCCACGTCCATGCGGATCCGCTCCTCCTGGTCGCTGCGGATGTCAAGTTCCTTGTAGCCCGCCTTGGCAAATACCTTTGTGATCTCTTTCTTGGCCGCGGACAAGGGCCACTTGACAGGCAAGGTCACGTAAAACTTGTCGCCTCCGGCCTCTGACGTGTCCACGATCGTACCCTTGCCGAAGTGCTTGCGGATTGCCACGGCCAGGTCCAACCGGTCCATGGGGGACAAAAATGAGGGCAATTCGGTCAGGATCTGGAATTTTTCCGTGTCCGATGAATTGCCGCCGCCCACGTCAAAGTCCTGGACCTCCACCTGCACGGCCTTTTTGCCTTTCAACTGCGCACGTACGAAATCGTTGATAACACTCCTGATCTTCTTGCGATCTACCTTGGCCGATGACTTAAAGGACACGATGACCTTGGTGCCGCCCTTGAAGTCCACACCCATGTCAAAGCCCTTGATTCCAATGATCACAAGACTCAAGAGCACCAAAGTAGAGGATATCGCAATGAACAGCGTACGCCGTCCCATGAAATCGATCTTGGTTCCTGGTTTTATAATCTCCATGCGCGCCTCCTCACAATCAGATCCCTACCCGGAACTTGGCGGGCTTGAACTTGTTTATGTAGTAATTGGTCAACACCCTGGTCAGGTACACCTGGGTCAGGAATGTGACAACGATACCGATCAGCAACGTCACGGCAAAACCGTAAATCGGGCCGCTGGAGTAGTTCAGCAGGATCACGCCCGCCAGGGCCGTGGTTACGTTTGCGTCGAAGATCGTCCAGAATGCCCGGCCGTAACCGGCGTCCACCGCAGCCTTTGGCCCCTTGCCCAATCGGATTTCCTCGCGGATACGTTCGTTGATCAGCACGTTTGCGTCAACGGCCATACCAACGGTCAACACGATACCTGCAATACCGGGCATGGTCAGCGCGGCATTGAATCCCACCAGGATCGCCAGTATGAACAGGATGTTGAATATCAGACCGATGTCAGCCACCACGCCGCCCAGTTCGTAATAGATCAGCATGAACAGGAATACCAGGATCAAGCCCACGCTCAGGGCCACGATACCCGCATGGATCGTATCACTGCCCAGGCTGGGGCCGACCTCGAAGTCGTGCACCTTGTGCACCGGCGCCTTGTACGCACCATGCGTCAGTACCGTGACCAGGGACTGGGCATCCTTCAATACCTCGCGCGGAGGCCTGGCCCCGCCCATGGTGATCCTGGCCCGGCCACCCGGGATGCGTTCCTTGATGACCGGCGCGGAATATACCTGGTTGTCCAGCATGATTGCCATGTATTCGCCCACATTTTTTTCCGTCACCTTTGCGAACTGGCGGGCCCCCGTGGAATCGAACTCCACGCTGACAAAGGGCTTGCCCTGCTGGTCAAACGAGGCCATGGCCCGGGTGAGGTGCTCGCCGGTGACTCCGGCCTTGGCAAACACCAGGTAAGTCCGCCAATAACGGCTCTTGACAATGTTGTCTTCCTTGTTTTCCACCAGTTCGTAACCCACCATCCATTTTGACGGTATCTTGAGCGTGCTGATGAACGATTCCAACGCGTTCATTGCCACCGGGTCGTTTCGGCCTCGTCTCAGGTCGCAGTCGGCACGGATGATGTACTGACCCGTGGTGTGGTCGATGCCAAGGTGCAGCATAGCGCCCTTTACCGGGTATTTTTTCTTGAATTTTTCCAGGTCCGCCTGGTGGTCCTTGAAAAACTTCTTTGCCTCGTCGCTGCGGTCCACGATCCTGAAGGCCAACTGCGCGGTCTGGCCGATCCTCTCGCGGATCATGTTCATCTGGTCCTTGCCCACGCCTGGCAACTGGACGTCGATGTCCGTGTCGCCGTTTTTACGGATGTCCGGCTCCACCAGTCCGAAGGCCTCCACCCTCTTGCGGATCACGTCGAGAGTCTGGTTTACCACCTCGTCCCGGATCTGGATTACGCTGCGGTCACTGAGTTTCAGGTCCACCTTGTTACCATGCGGAGGCAGCCGTACCAGGTCCGAGCGCAGGTTCCTGGCGAATTCCGGGGTGATCAGTTCCACATCCTTTGGGTTCTTGAACGTAAATTCGATGGTATCGAAATCGATCAGGTCGATCGAAAAACTGTTCCTGTACGCCTTGATTTCGGCGTCGCTCAGTGCGTCAGGATTCTTGCCGTCCCTCGTGGCCATGGCCCGGATCACCTGCTCAGCAATGGAATCCTCCTCCCTGCGCAGGTTGTCCGTGATGGCCTTCTTGTAATCCACCGTGTAACGCAGTTCCAAGCCACCTTGCAGGTCCAGCCCGAAGGACAGGCGTTTTTGGAAGGGGTACCACTTGGGCAGTTTACCCTTTGGCACGAACGTAGGCACAAGGTACAGGATTGCAAACAGCGTTAACAGCGTTGTAAGAAAGATTCCCCACTTGAATTTTTTCTTCATGCCTTACCTCTTGTCCGAATCCATGCGGGGTTTTTCCCCCGGCTTGTAGTATCCGCCAATCTGGCTCTTGATCATTTTTATCCGTGTGTCCTTGGCGATCTCCAGCGTGACCAGGCCTTCGTCCATCGCGGTTATGCGCCCGATGATTCCGGCATTGGTATATACCTGGTCCCCAACCTTGATGGCATTCAGGAAGGCCTCCTGTTTCTTGCGTTGTTTTTGCTGGGGCCTAATCAGCAGCAGCCAGAATACCAGGATCATCACCACGATCAACACGAGGCTGTATATGGGATTACCCTGCTGGGCTGCGGCATGGTGCCCGGCCTTCGCCGCAGTGGAAACGGCCTTGCCAGCCGCCTTGGCAGCGGCTGTTCCGTTACCCGGGACATTTACCTGTGCCAGCAAAAAAAACATTTGATTGAAAAGGTTCATCCTGTCCTCCGATTGTCTCAGGACAATAGTTCGATTGCTTTTAGCAGATATATGGACTTTCGTCAATGCAAGGTTTTCCCAATTATCGGACTAACTGATCGTCAGAAATGGGTTTTGATTTAAAATGGGATTGCAATATCTCAGTATCAAATAACCTATGCTTGAGGATTATCTTTCGACTCCGCTTCTGTTGCCTCGATATTTTCAGCCTTTCCGGGCTGTTCGTCGGATGCTTTTGGTTCCTGCCCGGCGGCTTCGTTGTCCTGGGTTTCCTTCTCGTCCTTTGTTTCCTGGGCCTCTTTGGGCTTCCAGTCGTCGTTCCCCTTGACCAGCCTGTCCTGGATCACCTCCTCGCTGAATTTCACCTCGTTCATACGTACGCACAAATAAATGTCCTGCCTGGAAAAATCCTTGAGCAGCGTGTCGATCATCTCGTTGGCCCGCTGGTCCTCGATGCTTTCGATCTCTTCCACGTTTTCGTTGATCTGCTTTACCAGTTCGTGCATGGCCTTGTAAAGTTTGCGGTTCGACTGGTTCCACAACAGGTTAATCAGGTCGGCCACGGCCGCGTTCTTCCTTTCGAATACCTCTTTAAACAAGGCATTCGTGACCCGGTTGCGGCCCAGGGACTGCGGCCTGAATCCCTTGAAATACCTGAAATACGTGGGCGGGTCCAGGCGCCTTACCGTATCAATCAGCAGCCCGATTGGTATGACCTTCAGGATCGCGGGAAACAGGTCCTGAAGGTGTTCGAACGGGCCGATACCCACGCTGGGTGCAGCGCTCTTGGACTTGCGGTGTCGTCTCTTGATATCCTGGTTCATACAGCCACCTTTTTAAGAAAATCATTCAGGATCGCCTTGACGTCGGGCGAGGTCTTTTCATCGAGGTCGTATTTCACCTTCAGAACCGGCTTATTGGCCTTGAGCAACCGCGTCAGGTCAATGGGTGTGCCTTCCACCACCACGTCGGCGTTGCTGGCGTTGATCGTCTGTTCCAGTTCCTGGATCTGTTTTTCCGAATAGCCCATGGCCGGCAACACGCTTTGCAGGTGCGAGTACTTTTCAAAGGTCTGCTTGATCGAGCCCACTGCGAATGGCCTCGGGTCGATCACCTTTGCCGCTCCAAAGCGTTGTGCGGCCACGAATCCCGCGCCGTAGCCCATGCCGCCGTGTGTCACGGTGGGACCGTCCTCCACCACCAGGACCTTTTTGCCCTTTAAGGCATCCGGGTCTTCCATGGACACCTTGGAATCCGCCTCTATGACCACTGCCTTGGGGTTGAGTTCCTGGATCGATTCGCGCATGGCCATCATCTGCTGGGCGGTCGCGGAATCCACCTTGTTGATCACCACCACGTCCGCCATCAACAGGTTTGCCATGCCCGGGTGGTACAGTTTTTCATGTCCCACGCGCAATGGGTCCACCACCGTGATCATGAGGTCCGGTTTATAAAAAGGTATATCGTTATTGCCGCCATCCCACAGCACCACGTCGGCCTCCTCCTCGGCCTGCTTCAGTATCGCGTGATAGTCCACACCCGCATACACAATGGCACCGTTTACGATGTGCGGTTCGTACTCCTCGCGTTCCTCGATCGTGCATTTTGCCTTGTCCATGTCCTCGATCGTGGCAAAACGCTGCACCGCCTGGGCCTCCAGGTCGCCGTAGGGCATAGGATGCCGCACCACGGCCGCCTTCAGCCCCATGTCTCGCAGCAACCCCGCAATCTTGCGCGTCGTCTGGCTCTTGCCGCATCCGGTCCGGATTGCACACACCGCGATCACCGGCTTTTTGGACTTCAGCATCGTGGAGTCCGCGCCCAGCAACACGAAGTCGGCCCCTGCGGCAATGACCTTGTTTGCGCGTTCCATAACGTAGTTGAATGCCACGTCCGAGTATGCAAATACCACCTGGTCCACGGCCTTTTCCTTGATCAGGCGCTGTAGTTCGCTTTCGTCGTATATCGGAATGCCATCCTCGTAGCCTTTGCCTGCAAGGGCTGCCGGATACTTACGACCGGAAATGTACGGAATCTGGGTCGCAGTGAATGCAACGACCTTGTATGCGGGATTATCCCGATACACCGCATTGAAATTGTGAAAATCCCTGCCTGCGGCGCCCATGATCAAAACGTTTTTTACCTCAGCCATGCCAACCTCCTATCTATGAATGCTTACACCCCTTTTCATGCACCGGTCCGACAAGAAACAGCGGGAACACAACGGCGAAATTGGTCTGCATACCTCCTTGCCAAAGGTGACCAGCAGCGTATTTATACCCTTCCAGTAACGTTTTGGCAACACCTCGCGCAGCCGAAATTCCGTTTCCTCGGGATTTTTCGTGGAAACCATGCCGATTCGGTTCAGGCAGCGGTGCACGTGCGTGTCCACGCAGATGCCCGGTTTGTCGAACCCCTCGGTCAGCACGAGATTGGCCGTCTTGCGACCCACACCGTGAAACGTCAATAAGGTGTCCAGGTCGTCAGGCACCCGGCCGTCGAATTCCCGGATGATGCGCTCGGAAATGGCCTTGATGTTTTTTGCCTTTGTCCGGTAAAAACCCACGGGTTTGATCAATGCCTCGATTCGTTCCACTGGCAGGTCTGCGATGGCCCTTGGTGTGCCGGCCACGGCAAAGAGTGCCCTGGACGCACGCCCGGTTACCTCGTCCTTGGTGCGCAATGACAGGATCGTCGAAATCAGCACCTTGAACGGGTCACGGGTTTTCAACGCCACCTGGGTAACGGCCGGTACAGGCCCTCGTACCCGCGTAAGGCCATCGTACAGGTAATCCCAATCCCCGGGTTTCAAAGGGTCCAATGGCCTTATTTTTTCCTGTGTTTCAGGCATTTTCCGACAGGTAACGCTCCAGTTCCAGTGCTGCGCTGCAACCCATGCCAGCGGCCGTAATCGCCTGCTTGTAGTGGGGATCCGCCACGTCGCCGGCCACGAATACGCCCTCCCTGCTGGTCCTTACGCGGTTCGTTACCTTCACGTACCCATGGTCGTCCAGTTCAACCTGACCCTTCAGGAAATCGGTATTCGGTTTGTGCCCGATTGCCACGAACAGGCCTTCCAGTGCCAGTGTGCTTTCCTCGCCGGTCCTGGTATCCTTCAACCGTACACCCGTGACCTCGTTTCCCGTTTCTGTCAGGACCTCGGTTACGACCTTGCTCAGCAGGAATTCCAGTTTTTCCGTGTTTCTGGCACGCTGCTGCATGTATGCGGAAGCCCTAAGCTGGTCACGGCGGTGGATCACGGTGACCTTGGATGCAAACCGGGTCAGGAATATGGCGTCCTCCAGTGCGGTATCGCCGCCGCCCACCACCGCGATCTCCTTGTCCTTGAAAAAGAACCCGTCGCACGTGGCACAGGTGCTGACCCCATGGCCGATCAATTTCAGTTCGCTTTCCAGCCCCAAGTGGCGTGCCGAGGCCCCGGTCGCAATGATCACGCCCTGGGCCGTGTACGGTTCGTCATCCAGCCAGACCTTGAAAGGTCGTTTGCTGAAATCCACCTTGGATGCCGTCTTGAATACCAGTTCAGCACCGAATTTCTGGGCCTGGGCCCGCATGTTCTCCATCAGTTCCGGTCCCTGGATGCCCTCCGGGAATCCGGGAAAGTTTTCCACCAGCGTCGTGGTGGTCAACTGGCCGCCCGGTTCCACCCCTTCCGCGACGAGTGGCTCCAGCCCGGCCCTGGCCGCGTAAATCGCAGCGGTCAGTCCCGCAGGCCCCGAACCCAGTATGATAACCTTGCGGTCCCTGTTTTCCGCCGTCTCGTTTGTCGCATTGATGAATACGTCCATGTATGCCTCCTGAATCAGGTTTGTCATTTCGGATACCGCCATGACAGCGGTCTTTTAAGGATAAATACTTTTTTTAAAGTATCAAGGGCCGGCTCATGTTTTTCGTATCCACTGCCCTTTCAGGAGTCCAGGTCTTCCAGCCTGGAAGAGATATAAACGATTCGTTGTAACACTGTAATATGTGAAAAAATCGCTACAATCCATACACTTATCATCAGTCCCCAAGGCAGTTTGATGCCAAACATGTGCAGGATTGGGTCGAATAGAGCCCCCATTACAATAACGAAAATCCTTTCAGGTCGCTGCAGCAGCCCCCGCTTGCAGTCTATACCGAGGGAATCACCCCTGGCCCTTGTGTATGAAATCAGGAGGGTTCCCATCATGCCGATCAGGGACAGGATCACATAAAGGTGCGAAATGTGCTCGAAAAACACGGTAATCCCAATAAATATAATGGAATCCCCGTATCTATCCAGCGTGGAATCGATAAAGGCACCGTTAGTGCTGGCCTGGTGTGTCTGCCTGGCTATCATGCCATCAAGCACATCCATGAAGCCGCCGAATCCCATCATCCAGCCGGCAGCCCCGGTGAAACCCAGGCCAAAAAGCAATCCCGCTATGCTCATGCATACCAGGCCCAGCACGGTCAAGGAATTCGGGGACAAACCGAGTTTCATAAAAAAACTTTTTATAGGCCGTGAGACGTTCAGGCCCCACTGCCTCAGGTAATAGGGATATAGTATGGAGTGTTCCCTGGGATTATGTTTGTTGTAGGTCGCCTTTCCCAGGTGAACTATGACAAACGCCGCCATTGAAACCACAACGAGCAAATCAAGGGGGCCGAGGACCCATGTCTCCACCTGGCTGTAAGTATGAGCAACCATCACTAAATTCATAGTATAGTCCATATAAATAGGATGTCTACCTACTCCAAATTACCCCCAAATTACCTGTCAAATTTGAGGACAAAAGGTGCTGCAAGTGCTTCAGATGCAAGGGACGGGTTCTAAACCCGCCCGGTTTCAATATCACAAAAACGAAAACGCAAGATTTTCATGTGTGACCACGCATAATCTTGTGTACACGGCCAACGGCCAACGGTCACTGAATTCTGGTTTCGGGCCTCTGGCATCGGGATTCGGGCAGCAGCCTGCGGCTGCTTCGGGACGGCCCTTTCGGGGAAAACCCTCGTAGTAACCGGAAACTACGGCCCACGGTCACGGCCACGGAGAAGGCCGGCAGGATGCCGGCCCCACACGGCCACGGTCTCGGCCAACGGTCACGGCCACGGCCACGGCCACGGTCACGGTCACGGCCACGGAATACGGATGTTAAATTTTTGCAGGTTTAGAGCCGGAAAACCTCATCTTACCGTTGATTCTTGGGGTAAAATAATTTTTCTCACATAGAAATTATTTTTATATTCAATCACTTGCCTGCATCGCAGTTGGCTCATTACCTGTTAAATTTGGGTATCACAACAATAAATTGCCATTCGGCCGGATTTATATCAAAATGGAAGCGATGGGAGCAATCGATCTCATAAAAAGGATTACAAACCATATCGACACCGTATTGACTCCGGTCAGGATAGAAGTGATCGCAAAGGTGGCTGCTGTGCTGGTATTCGGAGGCTTTCTGGTCTATAAGGCGATGGCGGCCTATCGCCTGGTCATCGTTGCCATACATACGGGTACTGGTATGAACTGGCAGCGACTTGTCCTGCTCCTGTCCAGCATCCTGTACCTATCCATGGTCGTGTTCGTCTATGTCATACGCCCAAGGGCCACACTGAAGACACGAGGTATTCTTCCGCGAGTCCTGGGTTTTGCCGGCGGATTTGGTATTCCGCTGGTCCTGATGTGGCTGAAACCGGCAATGCCGTCATGGGCTATGGTTGCCGGGCCAATCCTGTTGATTACGGGAAATGTATTTGCGGCCTTTGCACTTTCTTTTTTGGGACGCGGGTTTAGTATTCTGGCCGAGGCGAGGGTTTTGGTGACCTCGGGTCCATACGCTATTGTCCGACATCCGCTTTACCTGGCCGAAGAAATTTCGATCCTGGGCCTGATAATAATGTGGGGAACCATCCCGGCTTACACACTGCTCATAGTGCATTTTATTATCCAGGTTATGCGCATGCGCTACGAGGAAAAAGTGCTAACAAAGGCATTCCCCGAATACGGGGCCTATCGTTCAAGGACCAGGGCCTTTATTCCGTGGATCCTGTGACCAGGTTAGATTCCTGGTCCACAGATCAAATTGATACGAGGGAAAGGTCTCCCCTGAGTCGAACGTAACTACGTTTGTTGTTCAACAAAATAAGAAACCACAAGATGTGAGCAACCACCCGAATTTGACAGGTAAATTGGGACTCCGGAGTTTAGTCGATTAAATTATGGCTTAATGAGAGATGCCGGACTAATAATAAATCAATCTCGACAAGAGAGCATCTAATAAAAACAAAGGGTTAGAGAGGCAGGAGTGATCAAAATCGGACTTTTTACGGGTCCATCAGAGATTATCCTGAATCATATTCATTTAGCCTTGCTTTTGATAACATGGCCTTGATGAAACGGCTGGATCCCAGACTAAGGATTATTTTCGGGGTTACGATTGTCTCGATCTTAGGGATGTCACCTATTACACCTGCTTTTCCCCGAATGATCAAATTCTTTCACATTGCACCCTCTGCAATAGGCCTTGTTATTGCGTTTTTTGCCCTCCCGGGTATTGTAATGACACCACTGTACGGGGTGCTGGCGGACCGGGTCGGCCGAAAAGGCGCCTTGTTATTTGCCCTGGTCGTCTATGGACTGGGTGGAACCGCATGCGGATTGGTCAGCGATTTCAAGGTGTTTCTTGCAATGAGGTTTGTACAGGGCATGGGGGCTTCAGGACTGGGTGCCCTTGCGACAACGCTGATAGGTGACCTGTATAGTGGACATAAAAGAACGGATTTCATGGGTTACAACGCATCAATCCTGAGTGTTGGCACGGCGTTATTCCCGGCAGCAGGGGGGCTTTTGTCCCAGTTTAGCTGGCGATATCCGTTTTTCCTCAACCTGTTTGCCTTTGTGGCCGTTTACTGGGTCTTAAAAGAGTTTAATTTTCCGAGCCTGCAAAAGGAAAAATGTCCGTTTAAGGATTACCTGAAAAACGCCTTTCACGGTATATCGGACCGTAAGGCCATCTGGCTGTTTGCAGGCGGCTCCGCAATCTATTTCCTGATAATGGGGTCATACGTGACCTACATTCCGGTGCTCATGTCCCATCGCTTTAAAAGCCAGCCCTGGGAGATCGGGGTGGTATTGGCTGCCGGGTCAATTGGTGCGGGCATTGCCGCCGCAATTACCGGTAAACTTGCCAGGATGTGGGGTCATACATTCCTGATTCGCATCTCTTTTGCCGGATTTCTGGGTACATTTGCCCTGATCCCTTTGATGAAGTCCACGTGGGCATTGCTCCTGCCTGCCATACTGTTCGGCTCAGCCAACGGGATCGCATTCCCGCTGATTCAAAGCGTTATCGTGGCCCTGGCGCCGTTCAAATACAGGGGGGCATTTGTATCCTTTAATGGCATGATCCTGAGGTATTCACAGGTCATATCCCCGGTAGTCTTCGCAGGGGTGTATTCCGCATTTGGTATTGATTTTGTCTTTTACGGTGCCGCACTGTTATCCATCTTCTTTGGTATTGCATCGGTGTTTTCACCTGATTTTGATTCCGTGGGCCTGTCCGATGTGGTGACAGATTGATGCATATCAAACGTGTGCAACGACACAGCGGATGGGCCGCTTGAAACACCCAACTGTTGATCCTGTATAAATCTTTTTCGATTTCCATGCCAAAAAGGGACATTGATCATATTTATGGGCATTTTATCCTGTACAACCGGAATTAGTCTGCCTAACGTATTTTGGCAATGATATTTCATTGTCCATTGTAATTGGTAAACCCGTATTTGGAGGAGTGATACCATGAAACTCAAAGAACATGTCAAATCGTTACTGCCGCAGTGGCGTAACGAGTGGAGGACCCTTGTCAAGGAACACGGCGACAAGAAGGTCTCGGAAGTCAATGTCAAGGCATTCTTTAGTGGAATGAGGGGCGTGAAGATCGTGCCCTGTGATACGTCCGAAGTACCGCCTGACAAGGGTATGACCGTACGCGGTCACATGCTGAAGGACATCGTGGCGCGCGGCACCACACCTGAGGAGCTGTTCTACCTGATGGTAACCGGTGAATGGCCGGACAAGGAAGGTGTGGCCGATATCAAGCAGCAGTTCAAGGACCGCGCCCAGATCCCGCAGTACGTGTGGGACGTGATCGACGCGATGCCCGATGATGCACACCCCATGAACATGTTTTCCATGGGAATCCTGGCCCTGGAACGCGAATCCGTGTTCAGGAAACGCTATGACGAAGGCATGAAAAAAGAGGATTACTGGGACGCCACGCTGGAAGATGGCATGAACCTGCTGGCCAAGCTGCCCGGAATCGCTGCCTATGTTTACCGTAAGCGCTTCAACAAGGGCCCCAGGATCGAACCCGACCCCAACGAGGACTGGGCAGGCAACTACGTCCACATGATGGGCATCGGCGGCAAAGAAGTGGATACGTTCAAGGACCTGATGCGCCTGTACCTGGTGCTGCACTCCGACCATGAGGGCGGAAACGTCAGCGCCCACACCACGGCCACGGTGAACAGCGCCTTGTCCGACCTGTACTACTCGGTATCCGCCGGCATGGACGGCCTGGCCGGCCCTCTGCACGGCCTGGCGAACCAGGAATGCCTGAAGTGGATCCTGGGCGTTGTCGAAAAGTTCAACGGTGTGCCCAGCGAAAAGGACCTGGAAAAATATGCCTGGGATACGCTGAATTCCGGCAAGGTAATCCCTGGTTACGGTCACGCGGTCCTGCGCGTGGTTGACCCCAGGTACGAGCAGTTCCTGAAGTGGGGCAAAGAGCACATCAAGGGCGACCCGGTCTTTGACACGGTGGCCCGCGTATTTGACGTGGTACCCAACGTGCTGCGTCAGGTCAAAAAGATCAGCGACCCGTGGCCGAACGTTGACGCTGGCAGTGGTGCCTTGCTGTACCACTTTGGTCTGCGCGAGTTCCCCTACTACACCGTGCTGTTCGGCGTCAGCCGTTCCATGGGCGTGGTTTCCCAGGCCATCGAGGCCAGGGCCAAGGGCTACCCGATCATCAGGCCGAAATCGATCCCCACAAGCAAACTCAAAGAGATCATCGGACTGTAATCCGCATACTACCCCGGGGCAGCGGGCCCCATACCCGCTGCCCTGCACTGATTTTTCTTTTTACGGCAAAGGGTTACTCAATAAACCGGTTTTTTTCGATTTTATCGTCAACGGATCTTGACAAACCGGCAGGAATGGGTAAAATTAGCCTTGCTTTTAACCGCGGGAGTAACTCAGTGGTAGAGTGCAACCTTGCCAAGGTTGACGTCGCGGGTTCAAATCCCGTCTCCCGCTCTGATCCATAAGGGAGTTTTATGGCCCGGATCCTTATCGTTGAAGACGATGCCAGTATGCGGGAAGTGCTGGTTTTTTTTCTCTCCAACGAGGGCTACGAGGTCCAGGCGATTGATACGGGCGAAGAGGCGCTTGAACTGCTACGCCAGGAGGATTTTGACCTGGTAATGACCGACCTGAAGCTGGGTGGCATTTCAGGCATAGAGGTCCTGGATGGTGTAAAGCGTATTTCCAAAACCATAGAGGTGATCATAATCACCGCGTATTCCACGGTTGAAACGGCATTAGAGGCGATCAAGAAGGGTGCGTTTGATTACGTGGGTAAGCCATTCAAACTGAACGAACTGTCACTGATAGTCAAGAAGGCCCTGGAGAAACGCGAACTTTCCCTGGAAAACCAGCGTTTGTACAGCGAATTGCAGGACAGGTATCGTTTCAGCAACATAATCGGCCAGAGCAGGCCCATGAAACAGGTATTCGATATGATCCGCCGGGTTGCGAATACCAGGACAACCGTTTTGATCAGTGGCGAAAGCGGCACGGGAAAGGAACTGGTTGCCAGGGCCATACATTTTAATTCGTCAAGGGCCAAACAGCCGTTCGTGGTGGTCAATTGCGGGGCCATACCGGATACGTTGCTGGAAAGCGAACTGTTTGGGCATATGCGTGGTGCGTTTACCGGTGCGCACGTCACGAAAAAGGGCCTCGTGGAGGAAGCGGCCGGTGGCTCGCTGTTTTTGGACGAGGTGGGCGAATTACCCCAGAACATGCAGGTGAAATTATTGCGGTTTCTGCAGGAACGGCGGTTTCGTCCGGTAGGCGGCACCCAGGAGGTCCCTGTGGACGTCAGGGTCCTTGCCGCAACCAACAAGGACCTGGAACAGGAGGTCAGAAAGGGTACGTTTCGCGAGGACCTTTTTTACAGGTTGAATGTGATTCGTATCACCCTGCCGGCGTTGCGGACAAGGAAAGATGACATCCCGTACCTGCTGGTACATTTTTTGAAAAAATACTCGAAGGAAACCGGGATACAGGTCAAACGCATATCCCCAGAGGCCATGGATATACTGTACAAATATGATTATCCCGGGAACGTTCGCGAACTCGAAAATATCGTGGAACATGCAGTGGCCTTTGCCCAGGGGGACGTGGTCACACCCGAGGCCTTACCGGTACATCTGCTGTCCAACACCCATTACCTGCAGCACCAGGCACCCGTGTCTGACACGGCCCGGGAGCAGTCATCACCGGATATGCCCAGATTGACGCACGATTACAACCTGGACAGGTACATGGAGGACCTGGAAAAGGACATATTGTTAAAGGCATTGAAAAAGGCCGAGGGTGTCAAAACCGAGGCGGCCAGGTTGCTGGGTATATCCTTTCGGTCCTTTCGCTATAAACTGCAAAAATACGGCATCAAAGAGGATTAACGCTTCTTTTTGTGGTGTTTTTGTGGTGTTTTGTTTTTCTGATGTTGTTCCGGCAGTGGAATCACACCGTATTCCAGGTCCCTTGGCACATTGCGGTAGGCCATGTACGCCCACAGGGCCAGTCCGACGATGGTCTCGGACAGGGCTACGATTTGCGCATCCCTCAGACCCCAGAACCGGTAAGGCCGATTTTCCGTTTGGCGGATAAACTCCACGGCAAATCGCATCAAACCCGCGAACACCAGGTATATCCCAAACAGTACGCCCGGGTGCTTGATCCGTTTGCGTAAGGCCCACAGTACGCCGAACAGGACAAAAGAACCGAGGGTTTCGTACATGGGCGTTGCATACACGAGGTCCATGGTGGGTACCACGCCATGAGGGTATGACATGCATAACGGCCATGGCAGGTGTGCCGCGCAGTGCAGGCCGTAATCACCGTCACCGGCCAACTGGCAGCCAATCCTGCCAAAACCGTAGCCCGTGGCCAGTTCGGGGGCTATGGCGTCCAGGGCAACCCAGAAGGGCATTTTTTTTGCCAGGATATAACCGAAAATGCTGAGTGCAGCCAGGATCAGGCCGCCGTGCCAGGTCAGTCCCGCCCCGGAAAAAAAGGCCTTTAGCGAGAATTCGTGGGCCTCGGTCAGCAGGTATGCCAGTTTTGCCCCGATCACACCGGCTATCATACCGATAAATATGATCCAGTCCGCATCAGAATCGGTTCCTATATGCCGACGCTGGAATTCCGACCGCAGCAGGTAATAGGCGGTCAGAAAACCAGTGGCCATCATTACGCCATACGTACCTATGCGGATAGGGCTTTGGATTACATAAGGCCACATGGGAACCTCAGTTTTGCAGTTCTTCTTCCTCGGAGTGGGTTTCTTTCAGCAGGTGTTCGAGTTCAGAAAAATGGCGTTCCAGGTCCTCCGTTGCCTCGTCGATCATTTCCTTCAGTTCCAGCAGCACGTAAGGGGCCACTGCGATCACCCGTTTCGGAAGCGCCTCGTCCTCGTCCTCGAAGTCCGTATCCAGGTAGTAAAATTTGAATATGGGGAGCCCCATGTGATCGACCTCCAGGACCACCTTATTGGCATACTCCGGCCGAATCGCCGGTTCGTCGGTGATGCCCAAAAAATCAACATCCAGATTTTCGTCTTCCTGTTCAAAATCAGACATTTTTCCTCCTGCTCGAAAAAGTCGTCTCACATTATCAAAATCAGGGTGTTGTTGCAACATCTAAATCTAAGGTACGTTGAGCATCAAATTGGAGAAAACGACGAAGCAGATGGGCCGCTTGCAGGGCCCGACTCCCGAATTTAGTCAGGTGATTTGGGCTAAGCCCTAATTACCTGTCAAATTTGAGTAAATGCGGCTGGTTATGACACCTGCAATGCACAAAAAAACATACTGCGGCGTATTGTGTTAATATAGGTGTGTGGAAAGGTTTGGCCCATATATTTTAATCCAGAGGCTTGCGGTTGGCGGAATGGGCGAGATCTTTCTGGCTGAAAAACGCGGTGCCCTGGGTGTGGGTAAAAAGGTTGTAATCAAAAGGATTTTGCCTGATTTGGCCCAGGACCGGCAGTTTACCCGCGGGTTCGAGGACGAGGCTCGCGTTGCCATGCAGTTGAATCATTCCAATATTGTACAGGTATTCGACTTTGGCCAGGAGGACGGTCAGTTATACCTGGTCAGCGAATATGTTGAAGGCGCTGACCTGGCACAGGTACTGACCTTGTTGAAAAATCAGGACCGACACCTGCCGTTAAACCTGGCGCTGGGCATACTCATACGGGTGGCTGCGGCACTGGACTATGCACACAAAAAAACCGGGGACAACGGGGAACCCCTGCGCATAGTCCACCGGGATGTCAACCCGTCCAACGTGTTGATATCATTCAGCGGTGATGTAAAAATTACGGATTTCGGGATTGCAAAATTCGAAACCCGCAAATCCAGGACCCTGCCAAACCAGATCAAGGGCAAGGTTATGTACCTGGCGCCCGAGATGATTACGGGCCATGACATCGACATGAGGGCGGACATATTTTCCTTTGGCAGCATGGCCTACGAAATGTTGTGCCAGGAGCATCCCTTTTCCGGGGGCAATGAGGGCGAGGTTATCGACAGGATCAAGCATGTCCGATACACACCGCTGAACGAGCGACGCCGTGACCTGCCCATGGCCCTGGTCAAAATAGTGGAAAAATGCCTGCAACGCGACCCGGGTATGCGATACCAGGATATGGCCGCGGTACAACAGGAATTGACGAATTACCTGTTTGCCAGTCATACGGTGCTAACTGATTCCGATATTGGACACTTCCTGGCCCGCATCATGGGCAAGGACGTTGAGCAGTCGGATGTTGTGGAGGGGACTGTCCGGCACCGTACCCTGACGGTTCGGAAAAAACGTCGGGTCCTGGATTACAAGGGCTGGCTGATGACAGGAGTGGCCGGGGTGTTGCTGCTGGTTGCCATGGTGGTCTTGCTGAGACGACGGCCCGTCGAGGTCAAACCGAAACCTGCCGTGCATCCGTTCATTTTGCGGCAGCCGGCCTTATCCGCGCAAACCTTTGGGCGACGCTCTATTGTTTTGGTAGTGCCGTCGGAATTGCAAAAACCGACAAATACGAATAAAAACGTACACCCGAGGGTTGGAAAGGCCCCAAAAAAGCGCATCAATGTGACCATACGTCAGCCTGTACGGCCTGCTGCGAAGGTGGTGTTCAGGTTTTTTCCCGCCAGGGCAAACGTGCTGATCGATGGCAAGGATATTGATACAAAAGGCAACAATATCGTGACCTGGGAGGTGGGGCCGGGGCGTCACCACATCGTGGTCCTGGATACGGTGGGAGGCGGGTCGCGGCGTGTGAACTTTGATGCCAAGGCGGGTCAGCAGGTCAACCTGGGGACCATTGCGGTGACAGGTGTTAAATGAGCGATAAAGGAAAAATGTATTATCAAACCCTGCAAATCGACGTGCCTATCCGGGCAATCGGGTTTAATGCATTCGATTTGAAGGTAGTGCGTGGCCCTGACAAGGGGGCTTCCGGTGCGTTCAGACAACGCAAGGTGATTGTAGGTACTGACCCGGATTGTGACCTTGTGTTGACTGACCCCACCGTGTCGCACAGGCATTTTTCCATATCTTTTGATGGAAATGGCTTGAAAATCAAGGATATGGGCAGCAGGAACGGCACAATCATAGGCAATCTTAGGGTGGTGGAGGCCTATTTGACCGACAACGAGGTAATCGTTGCAGGGGATTCCAGGCTGAAATTGGCATTTAAAAAGGAACGTGTCGTGATACCCGTGGTGGATGGTGCCAGGTTTGGGGATATGGTTGGACGTTCCTTCCGTATGCGCGAGGTATTTGCCCGTTTGAAACGTGCAGCAGCAGGTGATGCCACCGTATTGCTGACCGGTGAAAGCGGGACTGGCAAGGAACTGGCGGCCAGGGCACTGCATGATGCAAGTGATCGGCGGGATAAACCATTCGTTGTGTTCGATAGTGCCGCTGTATCCAGGGAACTGATGGAAAGTGAACTGTTCGGGCATGTGCGAGGGGCTTTTACCGGCGCCACTACCGACCGAAAGGGCGCTGTCAGGGAGGCCGAGTCAGGTACCTTGTTCCTGGACGAAATAGGCGACTTGCCACTGGAACTACAGTCAACCCTGCTGCGTTTGATCGAACGCAAAGAGGTCAAGCCGGTGGGGTCCGACCGTTATATCAAGGTGGACGCCAGGATCGTGGCTGCCACCAACCGGGACCTCAAGGCCATGGTCCAACAGGGCCTGTTCCGGGAGGACCTGTATTTCAGGCTGGCTGTTTTGCAGATCGAGATCCCCCCCTTGCGGGAAAGGATGGAGGACTTGCCATTACTGGCCGATGTATTGTTAAAAGAAATCGCCCAGCGTTACGGTACAGAACCTGTCAGTTTGACCAGTGAGGACCTTAGCCTGCTGGCGACCTATTCCTGGCCCGGCAACGTGCGGGAACTGAAGAATCACCTGGAGGCAGTTGTGGTCATGGGCGAAAAGCCATTGGAGGCGGACAGGAACACGTCTTCCGGTGGTGATTTTTTCCAGTCCATTGTGGATTTGCCGTACCGGGAGGCAAAAAAGATTCTGCTTGGTACATTCGACGAACGCTATTTTTCAAGGCTCCTGGAAAAATTTGACGGAAATATCACCAGGACGGCCCAGGTTGCCGGAGTTCACCGTAAGACAGTTGAATACATCCTAAAAAAGATACGAAAAACCGAATAAACGACAGTCGCATTGAAAGGCCTCTTTAATCCAGTGGCGGTGACAGAGTGATCCCGGTGGTGAGGGCAACGGTTGACCGTGGCCGAGGCCGAGACCGCTGACCGTGGCCGGGACCGTGACCGTTGACCGTGGCCGCTGACCGTGGCCGGGACCGAGACCGTGGAGCGCAGGCGGCTTCGCCTGCTTGTTTCGCCGGCGTCCCGCCCGCCTTCCCGTGACCGAGACTGTGGCCGTGGTTTCCGGTTGCAACGGGAGCCTTCCCGCAAGGCCCGGAGGGCCGTCCCGAGAGCAGCCGCAGGCTGCGACCCGAAACCCGACGCCCGACGCCGGAATCCAGATTCCAGTGCCAGCGGCAATCACTCCCGTTGCCTGCGGCGCCAAAGCATGGCCAAAAGTCCCAGGAAAATAAGCCAGGTACCGGATGCGGAACCGGGGCCGGTGCTGCATCCGCCACCGGATGATTTCGTGTTGGTGTCAGGGCCGGCTGCATCCATGACCTGCCTGTCCCGGGTCGAATCCGGGTGACCTGTGATGTCTTTGGACGTATCCTTTGCAATCTTCCGGTCCTTTTGCACATCCTTGCCCGGTTTGCCCGAATCCAGGCCCGGGTTCGCAGCTTCGATTGTATCCCGCCCGATGTACACGTCCTCCGCCGTGTCAGGCACGGGTTCAGGACCCGTGTCCGGCGCAACGCAATCCGGTATCGGCTTGCAGTGGTGGCTGATGCACTGCTCACAGGGGCCGCACTTGCCACAGGACCCGCCGCACCCGTCATCACCGCATTCCCGGTCCGTGCAATAGCTGTAACAACCGTAACAGCCGTTGCCTATGCATATCTGGTTTTCGTGACAGCCCCTTGCCTCGCAGCCCATGGTCTGGCAGTCGTTCATGCCGCACTCCGCATACCGCGGACACTCCACACTGCATGGCCGGCACTTGCCATTAGCACCGCACACGGTCACGTTGGGCTCGCACTCCCCG
>WGCQ01000099.1 GCA_015493765.1 Deltaproteobacteria bacterium | reverse complement strand
TACGCTTTGGTGCGCAAGGATGTTGAGCGGGGACAGGAATTGTTGGTAGACATGTACAAAGAAGTGCATGGGGTGGGGAATGAAGATGATTGAGCAAACCGTGTATGACTGTGGCGAGCCGTTGCCCAGGAATATCACTTGGATAAAGGTGACCGTGGACGCAAACGCGGGTGTTCGGCTGTATCCGGAAAAAGGCCCTGCATTGGTGTTGCCTCCAGAGAGTTTTGCCAGATACAGGTACGTAAATCCCGGACGCAGCCTCCTTCCAATGTCCTTCAAAATGCTTTATTTGCAATCGCTTTGTCACACGGGACAGGTCAGGTTCGTCTATAACATGGACAAGGAGGTCCCTGTGGCGGATTATGAAAATGTGAATCGTATCGAACGCACGATTGGCAGGCCGATTTTCGGTTTTTATACTGTTGCGTCCCTGAACAGGCATGTGATCAAACACGTGCTGGGATTCGAGGTGTACTCACCGGACCGTTCGGTGAAAGAAAACAGGAAAGCGGCCGAGAAAAGGTTCACGGACATTTACAAACCGAAGTTGCAACAGTTTTTTCCGGGCGAGTTCAAAGAATGGGAGACTTACAGGCAGAACCTGTTGGCCAATGATTCATTGCTGGTGCAAACCGTTGAGGACCTGGGCGATTTCGATGCAGCCCAGGATGCCACAATGAATCGGTGCATCAGACCCAGGAGGTCGGCCAAGGTGCGTATGGCCATAGCAGACCTCAGCGAGGCCTACGAGGAATGGTTGATTGACCTGGTCATGCGTACACTTGCGAAGAAAACGGACAACGCGGGGCATGCCCATGTGATGAGCCGGGAAATGGGCGGTGCAGCAGGTCTCACGGAGGCAATCTATTGCTGGGACCGCTCTGGACCGGTGGCCGTGGTCAACCAGGCGGCGGATAATGCCATGCGTGTTGCCACTGGGTTTGTGGTTATTGGTGAACGAGGCATACGGGAATGGGTAATATACAACCTGTTCAGAAAAGGCTATGTAAAAAGCCCTGTAATTCATGGGGACAGGAATCTATAGAGGTGAATCATGCGTTTGGACAGGCAACAGATTAGTGAATGGTTAAATAAAGGTGGTGATGAAACGTTGCTGGTCACCTGGCTGGCCGCGATCCGGGACGGTAAATTACATGTTGGGGAGGATGCGGCCTGGATCCAGCAGGCCGTAAATTTTTTACCCGAATATGCGGACAAGTTGCTGAAAAAACTGGACAGGTACATCACCCGCCGCCAGCGGCTGGGTCCCGTGATACTGATCCCGGACCGGGAAATCCAGCAGGAAATGGACGACCTGTCCATGGAGGTGTTTACCGGCCGCGAGATCCTGCGCAGGGCCATGGAAAACGCGCGTAGAATGGCGCCGGAAGCATTCGAACGCATAAAAAAAACCTTGGATGAATACGTTTACGACCTGGATGCCACGTTTGAGGCCTATGCGGACGCGTTTTTCCACCTCGCGGAGTACGCAAAGTCCGGTGAAAGCCCTGGGTTGGAGGACACGGTGTGGTGGGACGGATTGATGCAAGCGCACCGGGAATTTGCGGAAAGTGCAAAGGGTATCCCGGTTGAAGAATATTTGAAGGATTTCCGGGAAAACTGGCATCCTGACAACCAATTATTGCAACAATACGTGATGGATGAGTTACTTCCTGCGCGCAGGGAGGTGATCGACATCCATTTACAAGATTGTAAAACATGCCGGGATCGGGTGAATGCCATGATCACGGAAATGGACAAAAAATACATCGAACAAACCCAGGGACCAATCAAGGATTTGATGGCCTTGGCCGGCAGGATATGGTCCAATTTAAAGGACGCGGTGGGAGAAATCGCGAGGGTCCCCATGCCCACGCCAGTGGCAGCGGCCGGTCCGGATGGGGGGAAAGGGGTCATTCAGGCCCTGTTGGGCACTCTGTTCGGGGGGCCGACCCTGGGTGCAAGTATTATTGGCAATGTCCCGGCATCAGCCTTCAACAAAGAGGCTACACAGGATCTTACCCGCGCCCTGGACCCGCGGACCATATTCATCGAGGACAAAAACATCCTGTTTGCGGACCAGGATATTGAAGTGGGCCTGGCACAAACCCGAAACGGCATATTGCTGATCGTGGCCAGGCCCAGACAACAGGAAGGCCGGATCCATGGCCTGGAATTGCGCAATCCCGCGGACTCAAAACAGGGGATCAGCGGCATTTGCAAGCAAAACGGTTGCGTTGCGGTGCTAAAACCGCAAGTCATTGCGGACAAAGGTGATTTTCGTCTGCTGATCCGGGTGGATTACAATGGCCTGACCCGGATAATCG
>WGCQ01000098.1 GCA_015493765.1 Deltaproteobacteria bacterium | reverse complement strand
TGTGGGGTGGTGGGGAAGAAGACCGTGCATGATTCGTAGGGACGGGTTCTAAACCCGCCCGGGTTCAATATCACAAAAACGAAAACGCAGGATTTTCATGTGTGACCACGCATAATCTTGTGTACACGGCCAACGGCCAACGGTCACGGCCACGCAATACGGATATTAAACGACCCGGTTGGGGTAAAAATTTGGAATTTTTGCAGGATTAGAGCCGGAAAACCCCATCTTACCGTTGATCCTTGGGGTAATTTGATTTTTCGCACATAAAAATCATTTTTATATTCAATCACTTGTTTGCAGCGCAGTTGGCTCGTCAGGTAATTTGGGACCCCCATTCGGGCCGATCCTGGTGCATGATTCACGTGATGTATGGTTGTATTCAGCGTGCAGAATTCAGGATTGTCAAAAAAACCTCACGGGTTCGTGGGCCGTCAAATTCGGCAAAGAAGACATGTTGCCATCTGCCCAGTGCGGTTTTCCCCCCGGATACGGGGATCAGGCGTTCCTGACCCGTAACCATGGATTTGATGTGGGCCGCGGCATTACCCTCCATGTGCCTGTAGGCGCCGTTCCATGGAAAAACACGACTGAGGGTAATCAGTATATCCCGGGACACGTCGGGGTCGGCACCCTCGTTGATAATCACACCGGCAGTGGTGTGTGGACAATAGATCAGTACCGCACCTTCCTGTACGTTGGAAGACTCAACGAATGCCTTGACCTGGTCGGTAATATCCACCAGTGCCTCGTGTTGTGCGGTTTTTATCGTGATTGTATGCATTTTGTGTCCTCCCGGTCCGCCATAGTACAAAAGCCGCGCAATTTTTCAATCACGCGGCTTTATGCAAATAAGGTCATCGGACCACCGGAGGCGGCATCCGGATTCGAACCGGAGAATCGCGATTTTGCAGACCGCTGCCTTACCTCTTGGCTATGCCGCCCTCCAAACATTAACCTTTTAGCAAATTACATGTGTGCTTGTCAAGATAAAAATCCAAATTACCGGTCAATTTTGAGGACAAAGGAAATTGTATGCGATTTCCCAATTTAGTCAGGTAATTTGGGCGGCTGTCGTTGACTATACATATTCTAACCGGTACACTTTAATTGGTATGGAGGCTACAAAAATGAAGCGATTTGGCCTGGCTTTGATGCTGGCCCTCGGACTGGGTTGCAGCGGGTCCCAGGGTACACCAGTAAGCCATGATATTCACGTCCTTGACCTGTTTGGCTCGACAGACCATGGCCAGGTGACAAAAGAAACGACACAAAACACGGACAGTGCTACAGAACCGGGTGTCCCGGATATACCAGTGGCCGTGGATACCAGCGAAACCGCAGATGGTTTGGATATTATTCCCGGCGAAGACGGCATGGCCAGATGTCCTGGCAATCCCGGTTGCTCGTGTAAAGGCAACGAGGACTGTTACTCGGAATTTTGTATAGATACTCCACAAGGCAAGCAATGTGCCAGTTTTTGTGGTACGGACAGCTCGTGCCCCGAAGGATTTACCTGTGCACAGGAGGCGGCAAGCGGCGGAGATATCATTTATATCTGTGTGTATCGATTTACAGGACTGTGCAAGCCATGCAAGGAGGATTCGGATTGCGTGAATCGATTTTTACCCCAGCAAAACAACCTCTGCGTGGACCATGGCGCAACCGGACGTTTTTGCGGGTCCGAGTGCAGTACTGACGGGGATTGCCCTGTTGATTACAAGTGCCAGGATGTACAGCACGGGAACACCACTGTAAAACAATGCCTGCCATCCAGCGGTGAGTGCGAATGTCCCGTACAGTACCAGAGATTTAAAACGGTATGCTACAACGAAAACGAATACGGCAAGTGTTACGGCGAACGTACGTGCAATACCGAGTGCGATGCCAGGACGCCTGCACCCGAGACCTGTAATGACATCGATGACAACTGTAACGGCCAGACCGATGAAAACCTGACCGGATTGCCGTGCAAAATCACGAACCAGTACGGCACATGCACTGGCACAGGCACCTGTTCCCACGGCTCGGTTATAAATTGCAGTGCACAGACCCCGGCCCAGGAAACCTGCGATGGGATCGACAACAACTGTGACGGCCAGACGGATGAAGGCTTCCCCGACCTGGATGGCGACGGGATCAAGGACTGTGTGGACTGCGATATAGACGGTGATGGGATACCGAACGCGAATCCGGGATGTCCGGTACCAAATCCAAAGGACAATTGTCCTACCGTGCCAAACGTGGATCAGAAAAATACGGATGGCGATGAACTGGGCGACGTGTGCGATGACGACGACGACAATGACGGGGTCCCTGATTCGAAGGACAACTGTCCCCTGGTTGCAAACCCGGACCAGGCGAATCATGATGACGACAAGTATGGCGATGCCTGTGATATAGACGATGATAACGATGGCATCCCCGACGTCCAGGACAACTGTCAGTTTGTGCCTAACCCGGACCAGGCCAACAACGACAATGACGCATACGGTGATGCGTGCGACCCGGACGACGACAACGACGGAATCCCGGATACCACGGACAATTGTCCCTTGATAGCAAATACGAACCAGGCGAATCACGACGACGACAAGATGGGCGATGCGTGCGACCCGGACGACGACAACGACGGGGTCAAGGACGGTGATGACAACTGTCCGCTGGTGGCTAATACAGACCAGGCGGATATGGATGGTGATGGTAAAGGTAACGTGTGCGACTGTGACATCGACGGGGACGGCATAAAAAACCAGAATCCGGGGTGCCCTCTGCCGAACCCGGAAGACAACTGCCCGTTCGTTGCCAACTCTGACCAGGCGGACCTGGATGCGGACGGCAAGGGTGATGCGTGTGACCCGGATGACGACAACGACGGGATAGTGGATACCAAGGATAACTGTCCAACGATACGAAATCACGAACAACTGGACACGGACAGCGACGGCATCGGCGATAAGTGCGATTGCGATATCGACGGTGATGGAATACCGAACGACAATCCAGGGTGTCCCGTGGCGAATCCCAAGGACAACTGTCCGCTGGTAAAGAACCCGGACCAGACTGACAGTGATAACGATGGGATCGGGGATGCGTGCGTAAATGATCGCGATGGTGACGGTGTCCCAAATGCTACGGATAACTGTCCGGATACGTACAACCCCAAACAGGAAAATCACGATGACGACGGTTTTGGCGACGCCTGCGACAACGACGATGATAACGACGGTATAAAGGACTGGAAGGACAATTGTCCGTTGATCGCCAACGTTGACCAGGCGGACCTGGACGGGGACGGGATGGGTGATGCGTGCGACCCGGATGATGACAATGACGGGATTCCGGATATAGTGGATAACTGTCCCAGGGTGAAGAACCCAAGACAGTTGAACCATGACGATGACGGGATGGGCGATGCGTGTGATGACGATGATGACAACGACGGCATACCTGACAAGGATGATAACTGTCAGTTTATTTCGAACCCTGACCAGGACGACACGGATGGTGATTCCATGGGCAATGCGTGCGACCCGGACGATGACAACGATGGCATACCGGATACCAAGGACAACTGCCCGTTGATAGCGAATAAAGACCAGAAAAACACCGATGGGGACTCCATGGGGGATGTCTGTGACCCGGATGATGACAATGATGGCGTACCGGATGTCAAAGATAACTGTCCCCTGGTGGTTAATCCCGACCAGGCAAACCAGGACCATGACAGTAAGGGCGACGCATGTGATGATGACGACGACAACGACGGCATACCGGATACCAAGGACAATTGTCCCCTGGTGGCCAATTCCGACCAGGCAAACCACGATGATGACAAAATGGGCGATGCGTGCGACCCGGACGATGACAACGACGGCGTGCCTGACAGCACGGATAACTGTCCCTTGATCCGGAACAGTAACCAGGCGAACAACGACGGTGACGAAATGGGTGATGCCTGCGACCCGGACGATGACAACGACGGGATTCCGGACACCGCTGACAACTGTCCAATGATTTTCAACCCTGACCAGGCTAACAATGACGGTGATTCCATGGGCGATGCATGCGACGACGATGATGACAATGACAATATTCCCGACCGCCAGGATAACTGTCCCTTCGTACCCAACACACTACAAGGGAACAACGACAAGGATAGCCTGGGTGATGCGTGCGACCCGGACGATGACAACGACGGTGTGCTGGATACCAAGGACAATTGCCCGTTTACACGCAACCCGGACCAGGCGGACAACGACCACGACGGCAAGGGTGATGCGTGCGACCCGGATGATGACAATGACGGTGTGCCTGATGTACGCGACAACTGTCCGTTCGTTGCAAACCCGGATCAAAAGAACCACGACGCCGATGCCCAGGGGGACGTGTGCGACCCGGACGATGACAACGATGGTGTGCCGGATACAACGGATAATTGTCCAATGACGTACAACCCAAAGCAGGCGGATAATGACCATGATGGCAAGGGTGATGTGTGCGACCCGGACGATGACAACGACGGTGTGCCGGACACAAAGGATAACTGTCCGTTTATAAAAAATGCCAGCCAGGCAGACAATGACAAGGATGGCAAGGGTGACGCGTGCGATCCGGATGATGACAACGATACCATCGTGGACACCAAGGACAACTGCCCAATGTTGTTCAACCCGGACCAGGCGGACAACGACCACGACGGCATAGGCGATGCGTGCGACCCGGATGACGATAACGACCACATCCCGGATACCACGGACAATTGTCCATTTGTGTACAATCACGACCAGGCGGACAACGACAAGGATGGCAAGGGTGATGCATGTGACCCGGATGATGACAATGATGGGGTGGAAGACAGGTGGGACAACTGCCCCATGACGTTCAATGCCGACCAGGCGGACTACGATCATGACGGCAAGGGTGATGCGTGCGACCCGGACGATGACAATGACGGGGTCTTTGATGACCAGGACAATTGCCACTGGCAGAAGAATACGAACCAGGAAGACATGGATGGCGATGGGATCGGTGACGCATGCGACTGTGATATCGACGGTGATGGGGTCAAAAATTCGAACCCCGGGTGTCCCGCGCCTGCGGTACCTGACAACTGTCCTTACGTGAAAAACCCGGACCAGGCCAACAACGACAGTGATGCCATGGGCGATGCGTGCGACCCGGACGATGACAACGACGGAGAGCCGGATACAACAGACAACTGCCAGTTCGTCAGGAACCCAGACCAGATGGACTCGGATAGTGACGGCATAGGTGATGCATGCGACAATGATGACGATAACGACGGAGTACCTGATGCATCGGACAACTGTCCTGATACGTATAACCCGGACCAGAAGGATGATAATCACAACGGTATCGGCGATGCTTGCGAAAGCGATACGGATGGTGACGGGGTACCGAATTCAACGGACAACTGTCCACGGGTTTACAATCCTGACCAGAAGGATATGGACGGTGACCATATCGGGGATGCCTGTGACTGTGACATCGATGGGGATATGATCGGAAACATGAATCCCGGTTGCAGCCAGCCCAATCCTGTGGACAATTGTCCTTACGTGGCAAATCCAGACCAGGCGAACAACGACGGGGATGGCCTGGGTGACGCCTGCGATGATGACGATGACAACGACGGGGTTGCAGACAGCCAGGATAACTGTCCGAAGGTGTACAACCCGGACCAGGCAAACAACGACGGGGATTCCAAGGGTGATGCGTGCGACCCGGACGATGACAACGACGGGGTTGCAGACAGCCATGACAATTGCCCGTTTGTGGCGAATCCTGACCAGGCCAACCATGACGGTGACTCCATGGGCGATGCGTGCGACGACGACGACGACAACGATGGCATAGTCGATACCCAGGACAATTGTCCATACACGTACAACCCTGGCCAGGAGGATACCGATGGTGACGGCAAGGGCGATGCGTGCGAGAACGATATGGATGGTGACGGCGTACTGAACTCCAAGGACAACTGTCCAACGGTCAGCAATCCCGACCAGTCCGACATAGACCATGACGGCAAGGGTGACGCGTGCGATTCGGACATGGATGGCGATGGGGACCCGAATATAACGGACTGTGCACCTAAAAATCCTGCCATTTCCAGGTATGCCCAGGAAAAATGCAACGGTGTGGACGACGACTGCGACGGATTGACTGATGAGGAAAATGCCCAGGGATGCAAGGACTACTATTATGACCAGGATGGTGACGGGTACGGTGTGATGGAGGTCAGCAAGTGCCTGTGCTCTGGTATGTTCAACTATGCCTTAAAGGCGGGGGACTGTGCCCCTGCTGATGCATCCATTCATCCGGGTGCCAAGGAATTGTGCGATGGCAAGGACAACGATTGCAACGGCAAGGTCGATGACGGTGCCGCATCGAGTACTTGCGGAAGTGCGGCACACGGCACGCTGGCCTGTGTGGATGGTTCGTGTCAGATCACATCGTGTGACAGCGGATGGTTCGACGTGAATTCAAGCAGTGGTGACGGCTGTGAGTGCCATCAGGATGTCAATGATGGCTCGCATGAGACGTGCGCCGCTGCCCTGGACCTCGGTACTTTGTCGGATTCCGGTTCCAATCCCATTACTGTGTCCGGCAGAATAGTACCTGATTCCGACAAGGACTGGTACAAGGTCACGGCCACTGACTCGTTGGATAAAGGTGACCTGGGCACGGAAGGCCATGACAAGTATCATTTAAAAGTGGAACTCGGTTCGCCCACGGATGGCTCCATTGGAATCCTTGTTCGCCGCGGCAGTTGCTCTAACAGCCCCGTATGCGGTGGTCTGAATTGGACCAGTTACTCCTGGTATGCGGATTTCAATGGTACTACCACTGGAGGGGGACCTGGTGGCGAGGATAAGTGCGTTACGGATGACGGAAACATAGGGTGGCGGTGTAACAGTACCGGGGCCGCTGGCGGTTCTGACCCGTTGTGTGACAACCGGTATGCTGACAGGCATTGGTGTGTTAATGACAGGGCAACCTACTATATCGAGGTCTTCCGAGCGAACGGCAATGCGGGCAGTTGTAGTGAGACATCATATACATTGATAATCTCAAATGGAGGGGACTGATAAGATACCGGTGGGTCGTAATGATTTGAGAACTCCAAAGTTCTATAATATTTTGATTTTAAAGATAATTTAAGAATACCAACCGGCATTTCGGTGGTAAAAACGTCAGATTACCCGTCCAAATCGACCATATGCTCCATGATGTCAACGCAGCGGTTTGAATAACCCCACTCATTGTCGTACCAGGAAACAACTTTGACCATCCCGGTTTCACTCAATGCCAGCGTGGACATCGCATCGAATATCGAGGAATGGGAGTTTCCCACAATATCGCTGCTTACCAGCGGCTCTTCGGAATACTGCAAAATACCCTTCAATGCACCTTCTGCCGCCTGTTTCATGGCATCGTTTACTGCCTGGACCATGTAATCCCGATTACCTGACAATTTGTCCAGCTGTACGACCAGGTCAACCAACGAACCATCCACAACCGGTACACGTATGGCCATACCGTCCAACCTGCCATCGAGTTCGGGGATGATCTTGCCGATGGTCTTGGCCGCACCGGTGGTGGTAGGAACGATATTGGCCGCCGCTGAACGGGCACGCCTGGCATCGGACTTGTGGATCGAGTCCAGCAGTTTCTGGTCCATGGTATAGGCGTGTACCGTTGTCATAAGGCCGTGATTCAGCCCGAACGAATCATTCAGCACCTTGACCAGTGGCGCCAGGCAGTTCGTTGTGCAACTGGCGTTGCTGATGATCGTGTGTTCCTTTTTCAGGATGGAATCATTCACTCCTTTTACAACCACTGCGTCGATCTGGTCCTTGGGCGGCACACTCAACAGCACCCGTTTGACCTTGCCGGTTTGCAGGTGCCCCTGGATCTGGTTTCTTTTCCGAAAGACGCCGGTTGATTCCACCACGAAATCGAGTTCAGAACCCCACGGGATCTCGGCAGGGACCTTGCTGCTGACCACCTTGATGGCATGGCCGTTGACCACAATTTTGTCCTCCTGCGCCATGACTTCACCAGGGAACTGCTTGTGCGCAGAGTCCCATTTGAACAGGTTCGCCATCATTTTGACACCGGCCTCGTATGTCTTGGGACTCGAAGTGTCGATAATGTCGTTGATCGCCACGATCTCAAAGCGTTCCCTCTGGGACATGACCCTGGCCACCAGCCTGCCAATCCTGCCAAACCCGTTAATGCCTACCTTTATCTTTTTCATTTTGACCTCCAGTCTAAAAGACCCGGCCACTATACAATGATAATTTTCGATTTTCAATGACCAAGTAACGAAGATTAGGATTTTGACTGAAAATTCGTGGGACTCTTACGCTGACTCAATCCTCGGACATGATGCCAGGCACGATAAAAAAATCCTCGTCCCCGGCCGGGGAATTGCGCAGGCCGTCGGGCTTGGTCATGCCCTGCACTACCTTGTCATCGCGCAAGGGTTGTGCAAAGGTCCGGACGTGCGATGTGCCTTCAATGTTTTCCAGGTCCAGGTCATCCAGGATGCGCACGTAGGACAGCATCATTGCGACCTGTGACACCAGGCTTTCGGACTCTGCCTCGGTGAGGTCCAGTTTTGCCAGTTCCGCTGCCTGGCGCACCCCGTCCAGCAACTGTTCATCCATTTGATACCTCTTTGACTATTCCGTTGACCACGTCCATCATCAGGTCCTTTATGCGCTGGAGTTCCTGTTCGGAATCGGCCTCGAAACGGTACACCAGTACGGGCTGCGTATTGGATGGCCTGACCAGCCCCCACCCGTGTTCGAATTTTACGCGGGCACCATCCACGTCAATGACCTCGTAATCCTGTTTGAATCGCGCAACAGCACGTTTTACCACATCGAACTTGATCTCATCCGGACAATCGATCCGAATCTCAGGCGTTGTAAATGTGTCCGGCACATCCGCCAGCAGTGAGGACAACGGACCATCGTGCGACGACATGATCTCGAGCAATCGCAAGCCCGCATAGGTGGCGTCGTCAAATCCCAGGTAACGGTGCCTGAAAAATATGTGGCCGCTCATCTCGCCGCCCAGCAAGGCGTCATCCTCGGCCATCTTTGCCTTGATCAGCGAGTGTCCCACCCGCCACATAAGGGGCTTGCCACCGGCCTTTTCCACCTGGTCAAACAGCACCTGGCTGCATTTTACCTCGGCCACGATCTCGGCACCCGGCCTCTGTTTCAGCAAGGCCCTGGCCAGGATCAGCAACAGCCGGTCCCCGAATATGGGCCTGCCCTGCTCGTCCACCACCCCGATGCGGTCGCCGTCGCCGTCAAAGGCAATGCCAAAATCGGCCTTTTCCTCGACCACACGCTTGCGCAGGTCATCCAGGTTCGACAGCACCGTTGGATCCGGGTGGTGATTGGGAAAGTGTCCGTCCATATCGCAGTACAGCCCTGTCACATCCACACCCAGGCGTTTGTATATCGGCGCCGCAGCCGTGCATGCCGTTCCGTTGCCTGCATCCAGCACCACCCTCAGCCGTCGCGAGCCCATGCGTGCATTGCCCACCAGGTAGTTTTCGTACGCCTTCAACACGTCCTTTTCGTGTACCTTGCCCTGGCCTTCTGCGAACTTACCGCTTTTGATGATTTCATGGATCTTGCGAATTTCAGAGCCAAAGATAGAGGCCTTGTCCGCACACACCTTGAATCCGTTGAAATCCGGTGGATTGTGGGACCCGGTAATCATCACACCGCCGTCAATATCGAAATGAAACATGGAAAAATACAGGGCTGGTGTTGTAACCACGCCCACGTCCACGACCTCTATGCCCGTGCTGGTCAGGCCGTCGTTGATACTCTGCGCAAACTGCGGACTGGACAGCCTGCAATCCCGGCCCACCACTGCATGCCTGATTCCCCTTGCCAACAGGTAGGTCCCTATGCCCTTGCCCAGCAGGTTCACGGTTTGCGGTGTAAGGTCCTTATCCACGACCCCGCGGATGTCGTATTCCCTGAAGATTTCCTTGTTAATATCCATGTTTTAGACCTCGTTTGTGCGATTCTTTTTTACTTAAAGGTAGTGATCCATGCCCTTGTCCCTGAGTTCCTGGACCAGGTCCTTGACCTCCTCCGTGCGGTCCATCGGGCAAACCAGTACTGCCTCCTTGGTAACCACAACGACCATCTCTTCCAGGCCCAGAACGGCCAGCAGGCCCTGGCTTGAGTACAGGACGTTTCGCCTGGAATTCACGGCAACCACCTTGCCGGACTCGAAATTCCCCCTTTCATCCGTGGGAAAGTTGGTGAGGGCCTTCCATGAACCCACGTCACTCCATCCGAAGGAACTGGGGATTACCAGTTCCCTGTCCGCCTTTTCCATGATGCCGTAATCTATTGAAATATCAGGCAATTGTTCCCATATCCTCTCGCGCAGCCTCCGGTCCTCGGGCTTATCCTGAAGTTCCATCAACTGTTGCAATCCTTCGTACAGACCGGGCAGGTGGCGTTCGATTTCTGCAATCATCACATCCACCCGGAAGATGAAAATCCCGCTATTCCACAGGTAACGACCGGCGCTGAGGTAACTCATTGCCGTGTTACGGTCCGGTTTTTCCACGAATTCATCGATCTTCCTGGCGCGGTGTTTGGTTTCCTGACCTTCAGTCAATTCCATGGTGACGAAATCGCTGAATTTTATGTAACCGTAGCCTGTTTCCGGGTGCGTAGGCGTAATGCCCAGGGTCACGATAGCGCCAGTTTCCGCATAGTCCATCGCGCTTTCCAATGTGTCGATAAATGCCTGGTGATTGGCCACGTAGTGATCCGACGGCAGCACCACCAGCGTTGCATCAGGCTGTCGTTGTGCGATCAACATGGATGCATAGCCGATTGCGGCAGCCGTGTTCCTGGCGACTGGCTCCACGATGATGTTTTCATGCGGGATAAAGGAAAACATCTGTATGATCTTGGGGCCCAGGACCCTGGAAGTGGCAAGAATGACACGTTCATTCGGGATGATGGAATGGATCCTATCGTAGGTTTCTTCCACCAGCGTTTTGTTCGAAAACAATTTCAGGAGCTGTTTTGGGTGTTCTTCCCTGGACAGGGGCCAGAATCGGGTCCCTTTACCGCCTGCCATCAGCAAAGCGTAGGTTTTTGATAATTCCATCTTCACCTCGGGTCCACAAGACGCTTCTATTTTGACACGAATCCGGGACCTTTTCAACCGGAAGACGTATTCCCCAAATTACCTGACTAAATTCGGCAGTCGGGCGCTGCAAGCGACCCATCTACTTTGTCGTCTGCACCTGTTTGATGCTCGACGTACCGATAGTACGCCTGCGCTCAAATTGGCTCAACTTCTTGCACCTGAACCATTTTCAGTGCCCTTTGTGCTCGAATTTGACCGGTAATTTGGGAAAATACTGTGTTTACAGCGTATATCCAAAGTAGTATAATAATTGTGGCATGGTGCGGCGTGGAGACTAATGCAGGAATCCTTGGATAATACATTTGAAATATATATCTGTTCTTATAAAACAGATATAACAAAACGATTGAAAGAAGTGCTCAATGCTGCCGGCTACCATGTAAGCGACTTCAGGACACCCTCCAAGGCGCTGGATGCCATTAAAAAAGGACCTGTGGATTTATTGATCCTTACTGATGGTAAATACGAACTTGAGGTGCTGACGGAGGTCAAAAGAAACAGGGCATTAAGCAGTATTCCGGTGTTGGTAGTTACGTCCGATCTCCAACAAAAGAAGAGCGAATTCTATGTAATGGCCGATGACATCCTGGACCGTGATTTCGTACCCATGATGGTCAGGATAAAGGTCCAGTCCATTTTACAACGCAGTGAGACACTGCAACGCATGCACAGCGAGTTGGAACTATTGGAAATGAAGGTCCACAAAAGGACCAACCAGTTGCAGGAACTAAACCTGGCAATCGTGGCTGCGTTGGAGCGTGCCAGTGAATTAAACGACCGGGAAACGGGCAACCACATACTGCGTGTGGGACGCTATTCGGAAATTATTGCAGAGGCCATGGGCATGGAGCCCGAGTACCTGGGAAAAATCCGGCTGTACGCGCCATTACATGATGTGGGCAAGGTGGCAATCCCTGATGCCATACTGCAAAAGAAGGCGCCATTGACGCCGGAAGAATTCGAGATTATGAAAAAACATACACTGTACGGGTATGAACTGCTTGCCGTGGCCAAGGCCGAGGATATTGCCAAAAACATTGCATTGTCACACCACGAGCGCGTGGACGGTTCTGGCTATCCTTTCGGGTTGAAAGGTGCCGCAATACCGTTGGAGGCCAGGATCGTTGCCCTGGCCGACGTGTTTGATGCGATTACAACGAAAAGACCTTACAAAAAGGCCATGAGCTTCGACGATGCGGTTCAGTATATTGAAAAGGACTCCCGACACCTGTTTGACCCTGATGCAGTGGAAGCCCTGGTTAGTTGCCACAAGGAAATCCTTGAGGTTTTCCAGAGCCTCAGCGGCCCTGACGCCTTTTTGAGGCCTTGATTTCGTCTGTGGACAGGCGCACGATCAGCCTGCCTATCTTCACCTTGACCACGCCTTTGTGATCCATATCCACCACCTTGCCACGCCGTCCGGCAAACAGTCCGGATACGACCCTTATCCAGTCACCCTGGCCAAATTGTGCCGGTGCACCTGCAATTACCTGGCGATGGGTTCGGATCTCCCTGGCCAGGCCCAGGTGGTCGTTATCAGGGGACCACATCCAGAACGCAACGACATCCTTCAAGGGTTGCAATATCTGCATTGCGTCTTCCTGGAATCGGGATTTCGCCATTACGGCCGATTGTGTATCGAATGCCTGGAACAGGGAAATGAAAAATTGTTCCTGGGTTGCGCTATCGGCAATCCCTTGCCATTGTTCAAGGCTGATATCCGTCACAGGCATTTCCTGGTTCGGGCCAATTTGTACGATTAATCCTGTTGGCAGGCGACCGAGCAATTCCAGGAATTCCTGGGCCTTGTCCTCTTTCTGGATGGCAGCGGTGAGATTCATTACATCAACATACGCAGTGCTGTGGCACCTCAGCCCTATCTGTACACCGGAAATATCTATTTTTATGTATAGACTCAGGTTTCTGATGTATTCCCCGGCCTCGCGGATCTGTTCCGGCAAAGATACCCTGGAATCAATATAAGGAGCCACGACCCTTTGCTGCTCCTCGTTCCTGGTGAGGTAAAGACTGAGGTCTGCCACCTTGCGCTGGTTGAACAAGGACGGTACGTGGTCAGTAACCGCCCATTTCGTACCTGGGATTGCCTTTGTCAGTGGTGCAAAGGATGTCCGACCCAAAGCCTCCAGTTTCTCTCTGACTTTCAGTCGCTCCAGGTTAAAACGATTGCTTTGTTGCTTCCTTTCCTCAAAAGCAGCAAAATCTTCCCCGGAAAATCCGGTAAAATTCTCAAAAAACAGGGCCACAAACACCTCCAAAGCGTCCTGCAGGCCATAGTTTAGCCGGAAATGCCATGTAAAAGCAATAGTAAAAAAACAAATTACTCGTTAAATTTGAAAGATGTTTATCCATCCCACACCAGAGTTACCACAGGCCAGTAGGCCACGGTTCCACACGGTCACGGAAAAGGCCGGCAGGATGCCGGCCCCACTCGGCCACCGCCACGGTCTCGGCCAACGGTCTCGGTCACGGTTAACGGCCACGGAAAAGGCGGGCGGGACGCCCGCGAAACAAGCAGGCCGGCGGCCTGCGCTCCACGGTTTCCGCCACTGTCACGGCCCACGGCCCACGGCCCACGGCCAACGGTCTCGGTCACGGTCAACGGCCCACGGCCAACGCCATTGCACCTGCCGGTTCTACCGCAGATACCGCTATTCACGTTTATCCCTTTCCGCCTTGTAGCGCCTGGCCCGATAGACGAATGCCTCAACGCGGTTGCGTACGTGGGTGTCCTCCTGGCCGGAAAACACCAGGCTCATCAACGGTATGTCACCGATCAAAGGTTTCAGTTTTCCGAATACCGCGGCGCTGGACGTGCCTACCATGCAGTTCTGGCAGAATGCATTGATGATCCCGTGCACACCCTTGAGTGCAAAATCAACGGCCTCTCCCAGGTTCAATCGGACCAGCAGGTCCGCGTTATCGGGAAAGATGTCCTGGGTCAGCCGGGCGATCCTGCTGCCGTCCATGTCCACCAGGTTGCGAACCAGCCCCTCGAACCGGTTGCGAATCTGGCGCAGGTGGACTTCCTGGATTGCCGTCTGCGCCCATGCCATGGGCAGCGAACGCAGTTGCCTGGTACGTATGTAATCCCTGACCTCGATCTGGGTCCCCATGATCGACACGTCGATCACCGTGGCTGCCGGCCAGACCTCGCATCCCAGGTCTTCCAGCATGTTGAACAAATACAAGTTCGCCGCCGGATTAACCCTTGTATAAACATCGCCCACGATGCCGATTATCGGTCTTTGTCCCATGGACGACTTATCCACGGGCACCTGTTTCATCCACTGAATCGCCTGGTCCACGCCACTTAGTATCTCGTCCTTGGCCTGGCCCTTGTGAATGGCTTCGAGGCCCTTTTCAAAAGCCGTCTGCAATAGTTTCTTGTCCTTTGCATAAGGCGTTAGTTCCCTTTTGTAGCGGTACAGGTAATCCACTGCGATCAGCCCCTTGTCCAGGTTCATGACGAAACTGAACCCGAAACGCTCCAGCAGCGTGGTCCCGGCCGCACCTATGATGTCCACGTCGGGCCTGCCCAGCAGGTTGATGAAGCGCGTCATGGCCGGCTGGTACTGGGTTACGATGCATTTGGATGTCAGGACCACGGGAAACAGGTATGCGCTGTTTTTCGGCAGCCTCCCGGCACGCTCCAGTTTGACCAGGTCGCCCATGATTAGTTTGAATGGGTGGCACTCGTTGCCACCGGTGACCTGTTCCGCCAGTTGCAAGGCCGCATCGTCAGGCAGGGGCAGGATTTCGGACTCGATGCCTTCCGCCTCCAGTGCACCGGCAAATGCGTGTACGTGGGGCGCGAAATACGGCAGAAAGACCTTGCTGTCCTTGCGTTTGGCAGTGGCAACCGATACGGATACCTGTTTGGGAACCCGGGATTCATCGTTACGTTCCAACCACAGGTTTACACGGTGGGTAAAGGCATCCAGCCTGGTGTCCAGTCCCGCGTCCTGTCGGTGTTCGTCGAATTCCAGCACGATGTGAGGACGCTCGCCCAGGGTCTGCTGGATGTAGTTCACCGTGAATGCGTCCGGCCCGCAACCAAAGTTCGTCACGATCACGGGAAACACCATGGGTTGTGTCAGGGCATACCTCGCAGCCCTGACCATGCGCCTGGAAAACTGCCAGGTTGGGGGCATTTCCTCGTCGGGTTTGGCCGCAAAAGCCTGCGGAATCTGCCACCATGCGATCACATCGAACCCCCTGGCCGCCAGTTTGGATGTCAGGGTGAGGTTTACAAAACGGTCACCAGCGTTGTATGGCTTGCCCAGCAACAGGGCCGTTTTGCGCCCCTGGTCAGGGGTCTCCTGGATTACCCTGCGAAAGACGCCCTGGGCCTCCTCGGCCATTTTCAAGGCCTTTTCCACCGTGGACTTGTCCCGTTCAAGCAGCAGCGAGGCCCTGTGGACCAGGTAATCCCGCTCGCTGCCCCTGCGCCCGGGCACCAAAGGCAACATCAGGAATTCGCGGTTGAATGCGGACTTGAGCATGCTGCCAGCACCGTTTACATACGGACACATCACGCCTTCCTCGCCCGTGGACGGGTTGGGGATGAATATCCTGTCGAATCCGTGGTCCAGCAGGTATGCAACCTGGCCGAACATCACCTTTACAGGCAGGCAGACCTCGGCCGGCAGCATGCGCAGTCCTGTATCCAGTTTTTTCTTGGTCACCGGTCCGCTGGACACGATACGAAAGCCCAGTTGTTTGAAAAACTCGTAGTAAAACGGCATGAGGTCCTTGAACAGCAAGGCCTCGGGAAATGCCACCACTGGCTTTCCCTTGTCCCTATGTGACTGCACCTTCAGGGCCGAGTTCAGCAGCGCCGCAGCCCTTTCCACCAGGTCGTGTCCCTTTTGCTGGGTCAGGGTGCGCTCGGAGTACATGCCGCACAGGTCACCGAAATAGTGCTTTTTGCCCTTCAGGTTGAACACATTGACCTCGCACAGGTTTTCGCACTGCGAGCACTCGAACGATGAAACCTGCAAATCAGCGGGCATGCCGAATCCCGTGAAACTTGTGCGTCCCTTGTGCATTTTGCCGGCCAGGAGGCCTGCGCCCATGGCGCCCGACAATCCCGGGTGCGGGTGCGTGGTGACCTTGGAGTCCGGAAATTCCTGCATGAACGCCTTGACCACTGCCGCGTTGTGCGCCACCCCGCCGGTCAGCACGATGTTTTTACCGAATGCCTTGCCGCTGGCCGTGGTCTCGATATAGTTACGCACCACGGAATTCGCCAGTCCCGCGGCCAGTCCCGCCTTGTCCACGCCCTGTTGTACGTGGTGAACCAGGTCTGACTCCATGAACACCGTGCACTTTGCATTCAACCTGGGTACCTGCGTTGCGGACATGGCCAACGTGGCGAACTCCTTTTTCAGGTCGATGGACAGCCTGTACGCCTGCTCCTGCAGGAAACTGCCAGTCCCTGCGGCGCAGGCCCGGTTCATTTCAAACGAATCCACCTCGCCGGCCCTGACCCTGATGAATTTCGAGTCCTGCCCCCCGATCTCGATAATGGTGTCCGTGTCAGGATATACAAACGCCACGCCACCGGTCTGTGCCGTTATTTCATCCACCGCAAGGTCGGCATTGAGTATCGCCTTGGCAAGGTGTCTGCCCGAACCGGTGGTTCCAACAGCGAGCACGTCCTTAGGGTCCAGGACCTTACCAAAAAACTCCATGGCGCGGGTGATGGCCCTCAGCGGCTGACCTGCAGTCATAAGGTAGGCCCAACCCAGCAGTTCCCCATTGGTGTCCATGACAACCGCATCCGTGCTGACCGAACCAACATCCACACCTATCAACACGTCTTCGCCGGGCCGTGGACGCCTGGACCACTGCATGACCTCCAGCGCCTCTGACAGCATATCCTTGTTGAGTCCCTTTTTGACCTCAACCAGGACCTTAGGACCTGACTGGCTGCCAGCAAATGCGCTCAACGTATCCGCTGACAGGGGTTTGCCCTGTTTTTGCGCCAGCAAGGCCGAGCCAATGGCCCCGGCAAGTCCAGGATTTTCCGGGATCACCATCTGGTCGGGGTCCAGGTCCAGCAGTTCGCGGAATGCCTTGACCACTGCCTTGTTGTTGGCAACCCCGCCCTGGAAGAACACGGGCTTGTATATCCTGCGTCCCCTGACCAGGCCTGCCAGGTAATTGCGCGCCAGTGCATAGCACAATCCCGCCGCAATCTGGTCAACAGGCACGCCCTTTTGTTGCAGGTGGATGATGTCCGTTTTGGCAAACACGCTGCAACGGCCTGCGACAGGGGGGATTTCCGTTGCCTTGGCTGCAAGTTCGGCGAATTCCTTGATATCCAGGCCCAGGCGCTCCGCCTGCACATCAAGAAACGAACCCGTACCAGCGGCGCAAACCTCGTTCATTGCGTAATCCACCGGTCCGTATGCGTCCACCGTGATGAATTTCGAGTCCTGGCCGCCGATCTCTATAACCGATATCCTGCCGTCACCGGCGTGCATCGCGGCAAAGAACCCGTGGGCCACGATCTCGTTGACCATGGCGATGTCAAGGGCCTTGTTGACCAGGTCTTTGCCCGAGCCCGTGACCACAGCGGCCTGAAAACCGTCCGGGAATGCCTTGGACAGTTCCATGGCCATTTCTTTGAGTGCCTGCCTTGGCGCCGCATTTACCCGTACATAGCGCGAAAAAATCAGTTCGTGTTTATCATTTAATACTGCTGCATCCAGGCTAACACTGCCCAGGTCCAGCCCGAGTATATATTTTTGTGTCATAGTTGACCTCTCAAGGCAAATTCGCATCATAGACTATTTGATGGATGAAATCCAGAGGTGGTGGCCGTGGACCGTGACGGTATACGGTCGGGTGTGTGGATTTTGTAGCAGGGACGGGTTCCAAAACCGTCCTTTGGCGTAAACAGTAAAAGGCTTCCGTTGTGCGGCCAAATATTCCCGCAAGGCACGTTACCCGAATCCAGGGACCAGGGCCGTTGGGTTTGGTGGATGAAACAGTCCGGTTTTCCGGACTCCTCCGGACTGATAGTCCGAATTGCCGGACTGTCTGGTTTCATGAACAAGCATGCATTATGGCGTAATCTATTGATGTTACTGCATTATTGTATCAGGTATGCGTTCTGGCACATCCCTTGCAATTAGGCATTTTGTCCCTTTCGGGACGTTTGACAGGGCGACCGCGGTGGTCAGACAGCGCGCGCGGGGTTTAACCCCACAGACCTTTGGTGGTGGAACAGGTCTGTCCCCGGACCTGGATTTGG
>WGCQ01000097.1 GCA_015493765.1 Deltaproteobacteria bacterium | reverse complement strand
GCCAAAAAGGGAAAAATGGAGGTTTCTATAGCAGTTTAAGAAAAACGCAAAAAATTATTACAGGGGGCTTGACAACCCTCTCCTATAAGGGGTGTTGATTTGATGGCAATTTCAGGGCGGGTCTGAGACCCGCCCCTACGAATATTGTGTAAATTCAGGGCATTACATTACAAGACAAATTGTGTGTTGTGTAATATAACGACTTTGTAACACCCTCGGTCCGCCTTTTGTGACCCGTCCTTTTGGGTGCAGCGTTGAACCTTATCCATTCAGGCGCGTTGCTTGAAGGTCAATACACGGTGCTTGGCCTTCAAGTCACGTACCTCGACGCTCAAGTCACGTGACTTAACCGGCAAGACACGGTGTTTGAAGGAAAAGTCACGGTGTTTGTTGCCTGGTTACCGGTCACCAATGCCCGGGGTACGGGTACGCAGGGTTCCAAACCCGCCCATTGGTGAATCCGCCCATGAACCGGTTTTGTGAATGGTGCATAAGAGGGTGTCAATAACCAGGAATATGTCACCGCCCAGAAGCCAGCCTCCACCCCTTTGTCGAAGGATCAAGTTTATAAATTTTATCAATTTTGTTACTATATAAAAAGGAACTGTTAGGAGTAATGGCATGAAAAAGATGACATGCTCAGCATGTGGCGGGAGGGAGATGGTTATTGTATTCGTTCTTAACCCAAGGCCTTGTCCAAAAAGCGGCGGAAAAGGAAATATAAACGTAGAAGAATCCTCATCATCTCCTTCATCCGGATTCGTAGGGGGTACACCATGAACATGGACCATGAAAAACAAACGCAAAACAACAAGGATACGTCCGCCACCCGGGCCATGCACAAGCAGGCCAAGCAAACCGCGGAATCCAGGGCCAGGGGGATGGCCAGCAGGTACCCCGGCGCGGGACCGGCGGATATGATACCCGGGCAGGTCAGCGACACCTTGAAGCCTGCGTGGGACGAGGTGATGGCGGTCTTCAACCGCATAACATCCGGAGGCAGGCACATACTTGCCGGGATACAGCCTGATCCAAAGACCAAGGAGGGCAAAGAGGTCGTGGACCCGAAATACTCCAAGGTACAGGGCAAGGCCTTCATAAAAGGCAAGGGTGACAAGGGCAAGATTGCAATGAACGACGTAAACCAGGGATACCTGGGGGATTGTTACTTCATTGCATCCCTGGCTGCCCTGGCCAGGAGCAATCCGGACGCGATAAAACAGGGTATCCGTGACCACGGTGACGGTACGTACACGGTCAAGTTTCCGGGCGAGAAGGCCGAGGTCATCGTGGACGATGCGTTTCCCCTGAAAAACGGACGCCCCATCTATGCTGAGGGCGGGGACAAATCGGGTAGGGACGTGGAGTTGTGGGTTATGCTGTATGAAAAGGCATGGGCCAAGCTGAAAGGCGGGTACGAACAGATACAGGGGGGCAACATCAAGATGCAAAGCAAGGACGCCATGCAGGCGATCACGGGCAAATCCACCACGCAATTCACGACATCCTCAAAATCCAAGACATGGGTGTTCAATACGATCTCAAAGGCTGTAACCAAGGGCCTGGCAATCACCGCTGGTACCTATGACGACAAGCATTTCGACGCCAGTACATTGAAAGAAATGGAAAAAAAAGGTGTACACGGTGACCATGCATACGCTGTAAGGGGCGTGGACCCGGCGGGCAAAAAGATCAAACTGTATAATCCCTGGGGTGCCAACTACCCGGTGGATGACCTCACTATTGATGAATTCATGAAATATTATCAGGTGGTTAACATAAACAAAAAATGATACGAGGAACGCTGATTACAAAGTACCTGGCCGTGGTGTCATTCTTCATTATTGCGACCGTGGTGTGTGCCAAAAACCAAGGGAAAAAAACGGGGGGGAACAAGGCCATGGAAAAAATAACCTTAGCCAACAAGTTGGTGAAACGTTTTACGATCAAGGGCGCCGGGGACTTCGAAATTGCCGTGGGATACATCCTGGACAAAGGGGAGTACACAGCCGATAAAGGGGAAAAACGACAGGGACCGGTTGCTTCGTTGTCGATTCCCCAGGGGGGCGGCAAAAAACCAAGGGTCCTGGAAGTGGGTGTGGGTTCCGAGTTCAGGATTGGAAAAATCGAATTCAAGGTCATGGAAGTAAAACCCGGTCCCAGGGGCCGAGGATACGTGTTGTTGCAGCCGGTTTCGGAGTGAGCGGATTCGAAAGGGGGCTACAGGGGGTACAATGCCGTTTTAAGAATAGGAAATTGAAATTACCCTTGCCAGCCGGATGTTTTAACGGTATGGAGCGCAGGCCGCCGGAGGGTGTTGATTTGATGGACTTGGCATTGGATCGTAGGGGCGGGTTCCAAACCCGCCCTCTTTGGTTGGGTCCTGAACCTGTTTGGACAGGCCGTGATTATAATCGGGTAAGCGATAATTACAACAGGTCAAGCCATAATTGTAATAAGTCAATCCATGATTTTAACCGGGTAAGTGCTTGTTTAGGTTGGACAAGGGCCTTGACAAACAGAAAAACCGGGTTGTAAACTACAAAAACTCCAGCGGCAGGCAATTGATGAAGACCCTGCGCAGGGTGAAAGACGCGGTGGGCGTGCAATACGGTTACGATTCCAACAAATACGAATAACACTACCATTGTGGTCACTCCTTACGTCAACCCCTTCACCAGTTCCTGCAAAGATTTGGCTGTTTTGACCGCATAGACGGATTTTTGCTATATCGAGGACAGGAGGTGTAGCCATGAATATCATGTGGTTTGGTGACAACCCGGACTTGATGAAGTGGACACTGGTCAGGCAAATACTGAAGGCCAATGGGGCAAACCTGGTGTATATCCCCTATTTGAATGAGAATTCCGAGGTAACAGGCAGGATAAAAGACGTGGTTGACCCTGGGGTATGGGAGTATTTCAAGTCCATTGAGCGACTCATCGGCCTGCTCAAGGTGGTGTCTCGCAAAACAAAAGTGGTGTGGCAGGGATTCGACCATTCTGCCCGCGATACGTACCTGCGTCGGGTTGTGGACGTGGTAAGACAAAGGGATGCTGGTCCAGTCGTGGTGTTTTTCGACCCGGATACGGGTATTGAAAAGGGCCACCTGGGTCCCCATCATGCGTCCAACCGTGAATTGAAAACGGTGTGGGAACGAATCAAGCCCGGGGACAGTGTGTTGTTGTACCAGCATGCATGGATGGAACGGACATGGCAGCGGACCGCGCAAAAACTGTTGGACCAGGCACTGGGATACAGGGGCACACAGGTCCTGTCCTTGCCCCTGGTCACGAAATCAGCCGTGTTGTTATATGCCGTGAAAGGCTGATCGTGGTTGACCGCCCAGTTCAGGACAGTGCTTCCCTGTAAAGCCACTGCAAACAATCCGGTGCCAGGTCCTTGGGTACTTCCCGTGCGAATGTGTGCGGATCGTAGTATTTCTGGGCTATGATCAAAGCGTGCTCTTTGGTGTCAGCCTCGACAATAACCGTGTTGGGCGTAGGCTGATCAAGAACCCGATCGTTTTCTACATACCAAATTTTTGGTGGTGTAATATATTTTGTGTATGAGGTCTTTGTGGCTAAAATACGAGGATATGCATTATGATGAAAACAAAACCAAGCAAAGGAGAAAACAAAATGGTGACAAAAAGATCAGAAGCCCAGAGAGAAAAAGAAATGGAGGAACGACTGGATAAAGCAGCACAGGTTGCTGTAGGTTTGCTTATGTCCGGGGATAGTATGGAAGTAGGAGATTTACAGGACCTGATCGCAAGGTTTCTGGGGCGGGTAGTAAGCAAGGTCCTGGAAGGTGAGATGAGAGCCCACATTGGGTACAGCAAGGGGGGCACACCTCCTGTTGGCCAGGCCAACAGGAGGAACGGCACAACGACCAAAACGGTTCGTAGCGCTTTTGGTCCCGTGGAAATCCAGGTACCCAGGGACCGTAAGGGGGAGTTCGAACCCAGAATAGTTCCAAAATACAAACGCGATATCCTGGGATTTGATGAGAAGATATTAAATCTATATTCCAAGGGTATGAGTGTCCGTGACATCAAGCAGGCACTGGCAGAGATGTACAATATTGACGTCAGTACCCAGTTCATCAGTAGTGTCACGGATGCTGTAATAGAGGAGTTCAAGGCATGGCGCAATAGACCCTTGGAAAGTTTATATTACATCGTCTATGTGGATGGAATCTATGCAAAAACGAGAGAAACAGGCAGTGTTACCAAGAGGGTTGTTTATACGGCGATTGGTGTGGCTGAAGACGGTCACAAGGATGTGTTGGGTTTCTATGTCCAACCCAGCGAATCCGCAAAGTTTTGGATGGCGGTTTTTAAGGACCTCAAGGAACGGGGGGTACAACGTATCGGTGTCCTGGCTGCCGACGGACTGACTGGCATGCAGAATGCCGTTACCGCCGTCTTCCCCCAGACCGTATTCCAAACCTGTGTGGTACACCTGATTCGTAGTTCTACCAAGTTCGTATCTTATAAATCCAGAAAGGCACTTACAGGGGACCTGAAAAAGGTCTATACCGCTCCCAATGAGGTCGAAGCAAAAGAGGCCCTTCGGAAATTTAAAAACGAATGGGACGACAAATATCCCATGGTTTCGGCGGCCTGGGAAAACCGGTGGGACGAGTGGACTCCCTTCCTGGACCTCCCTCAGGAGGCCAGAAGAATCATCTATACTACCAATGCAATAGAAGGCCTGCATCGTAGACTACGTAAAGTCATAAAGACCAGGGGCGCCTTCCCCTCGGATGATTCTCTATTAAAAGTACTCTTCCTGGCTATCAAGGAGGCTAAACGCTCTTGGGGTTCACCAAGCCCCCACTGGTCTCAGGCCAGACTCCAATTGGCCATCCACTTTAACCTGATGGAGGAGGTATAATCTTGCAAACAATTGATAGTCTTATACACAAAATACTTGACATCCTCAAATTTTTGAAGCGTTATCGTGGTCCGGAACAATACCTGCAATTTCTCTTTCAACCCAATGCTTCAACTTCTCAACCGTCCAATAACTACCAGCCCTTGAAACTTTAACCCAACCCTCTTCATCTTCCTTAAGCACAACATGTCCCCATTTATAAACGATCAGGAAATCCAGTCCCTCCGTGGTTTGATATATCCTGGGGTCAAAACCTATAACAGGGTGTCTCAAGCCAACACCATCTTCCCAACCGATTATATAACTGTCGTCTGCTGCAAACCCTAAATGGGAACCACCGTCCACCGGACCAACATTCGTACCCCACAACAGGCTGTCACCATGTATCCTGAACCTGTGTTTTTTGGATAAATTGATCAACTCTTTTACGGAAATCTCCTTCATCCTTTACTCCACAGCCAATTATATCACCAAAGCACGGGGAACATCAATTAAGTCCCGATTTTGGGCTCTTCTGGAATTGCCTGGGTATTTTAATTGTTTGTGTAGATTCAAAATTATACATCGCATATCAATAAAAAATCTCGCAATTCGAAAAACGCTATAAATGCATGCGAATACGCTGCTATAGCCACCAAAAGTTTGCCCTAATCCCCTGTACATACATTTTGTCAGAATTGATGATTTTGAACCATGGCTTTGTAACGTTTTGATAAATAGAGTGTTTTGAAAATAACCTCACATCGAAGATCCCTCACGTCACGGTTAATTCCCCCTTCCATGTTCAACCCGAATACGATAAACTCTGTGCGCCTGGATTTCGTGTATACTGACATGTTAAAGACTAAAAAATCGCAAAGGAATGCAACATGAGCAGGTTCATTGAGGATGATTGGTTTGACACGATCGAAGAGGGATTAAACAGCCTGACCGTGGAGCAACTCAAAGGTCTGGTCAAATACACAAGTAAAAAGCCCCCGACACGCAAGGCGGACTTCGTGTCCATGCTGGCCGGATACCTGCGGGAGGGTGGGGCCAGGACCACGTGGAATAAACTGGACTCGCTGGAAAAGGCAGCAGTTGCGGAAACGGCGTACTCATTTTCACCCAGGTTTCAGGAAAAACAATTCACTGCTAAATACGGTAAAGCGCCCAAGTGGACCGCTGGGAAAGGATACCCTGAAGAACCTTCGCGGTTATGCCTGTTTTTTTACAACAGGGTTATGCCGGAAGAGATGAAGGATTTGCTGAAGGACTTCGTGCCAGAACCCGCTCCTGCCAGTATTAGGTCCAGGCCGGAGGTGCCCGATGAATACTATGGCGACCAGGTGGAAGTGTACTTGATGGAAGGACGTGCCCAGCGCGAGTTACTCACTGTCCTGCACCTGATCGACGCACGTAAGGTAAATGTCAGCGCAAAAACGCTGCGGCCTACTGCGGCCACAGTGAAAACGATTGCCGGTATGCTGGAAGACGGCGATTTTTATTACCCGCTCGAGGATGGAAAGGTCAATCCACACCTGGACCCGATTCGTGCGTTTGCCTGGCCTATGATCGTACAGGCCGGTGGCCTGGCAAAACCTTCCGGCACCAGGTTGGAACTGACGCGCAAGGGCAGAAAGGTGCTTTCAGAGCCGCCCTCGGACACGCTGTGTTCGTTGTGGTGGAAATGGATGAAAACGACCATCATCGACGAATTGTCCAGGGTGGACACCATCAAGGGGCAACACGGCAAGGGCAAACGTCATCTCGTGGCCCTGCAAAAAAGGCGTGAACCCATTACGGAAGCACTGTCCGAGTGCCCGGTGATGGAATGGGTGACACCCGATGATTTCCTGCGTTACATCTATGCAACGGACAAGGGTTATGCCGTTGCCCGGGACGCCTGGGATTTTTACATCCTTGACCAGGAGTACGGGTCCCTGGGTTATGAAGGTTACTACAAGGTGCTGGACGACCAGTACATGCTGGCCTTGCTGTTGGAGTACGCTGCCACTATGGGGTTGATCGACGTGGCATTGGTGGGCCAGGAAGGTGCATACCAGGCTTATTCATCGAACGAGTTCACGGATGATCTGGAATGGATTAGTCGTTATGACGGCCTGGCATTTTTCCGTCTGACCCGACTGGGTGCCTATTGTATTGGAGATGACGAGGAATACCACGCCACACCGGTCCGGCCACAACCGGTCCTGACTGTACACCCTAACCTGGAAGTCACTGCGGAATCCAATTTGGGCCAGGATATCAGGCTGGTGTTGGAAGAGTACGCGAAAAAGGTGTCGGACCATGCCTGGCAACTGGACTCGCAAAAGATGTTGAAGTCCATAGAATCGGGCCACAAGGTGGACGATATCCGTAAATTCCTGGAGAATCATGGCAAGGGTCCCCTGCCCGAGGAGGTCACCCGGATGCTGGACGACTTGGACAAACGCACATCACAGGTCCACGACCAGGGACTGGCCCGTTTGTTGAAATGCGACGATCCCGTAATGGCCGAACTGATCGCCAGCGATTCCCGCACGGCAAAATACTGTATGCGGGCCGGTGATGGATACCTGGTGGTACCCTTGGACGCGGAAAAAGATTTCAAGCGCGTTTTGCGTCATATTGGCTACCTGGTGACCACAGACAGGGAATAATCACTGGACCTTGACCTACCTGCTGGGCATTGTTCCCATGGCCACCATGACATACGGCAACCTGTCCGCCATGGGCCAGCGCAGCGTCAAGCGCCTGCTCGCCTACTCCGGCATCGCGCACGCGGGCTATGCGCTCATGGGCGTAACCACCCTGTACGCTGTCATGTCGCACGCACCGGACATGACCGGTTTCAAGGCCGTGTTCTTTTACATGATAGCTGACCCAAATCCGCCGCCAAAATCGCGATGATGCATCGTCTGCCTTTGGCGGACTCGCAATCACGGGCCTGCGGTCCTTAGAGCCGACCGCTGTTACCGGCCTCGGCCAGCGGGCCCCGTTTTTGACCGTCATAATGACGATCTTCCTGTTCTCACTGGCCGGCATCCCGCCGACCATCGGCGCGCTCAGCGTCACCGTGCCGGTCCTGTTGTCCGTACCCACGATCCTCTTCGGCGTGTACTTCACGCCCCTGTTTACCCTTGCCAGCCGGAAGTTCTGACCGAGACCGCTGACCGTG
>WGCQ01000096.1 GCA_015493765.1 Deltaproteobacteria bacterium | reverse complement strand
AGACCGTTGACCGTTGACCGTTGACCGTTGGCGGTGGAGCGCAGGCGGCCTCGCCTGCTTGTTTCGCGGGCGTCTCGCCCGCCTTTTCCGTGGCCGTTGACCGAGACCGTTGACCGTTGACCGTTGACCGTTGGCCGTTGGCCGTGACCGTGTGTATCCGGTGGTAACGGGAGCCGTGGAGCGCAGGCGGCCTCGCCTGCTTGTAACCCAGGCGGCTCGCCTGGTCGTGGTGGCAGTGACGGTGGATTTTGATTCATTAACCCCGCCTAACCCAGCCTCTCCTTGAGGATACGGTTTGTGATCCCCGGGTCGGCCTTGCCGCGGGAGGCCTTCATCACCTGGCCCACGAAAAAGGCCATTAACCCCTGTTTCCCGGCCTTGTAACGCCTGACCTCGTCCGGATGTGCAGCAATCACCTCGTCCACCCATTTGGCGATCTGTTCCTGGTCCACGACCTTTGAACCGATCTCCTTCAGCAGGCGCTGTACGGGCTGGCCGCCATACGCCTGGGCAAACACCTTTTTCGCCATCTTCGAACTGAGCCTGCCACTGGCCAGTGCCTTTACAATGGCCGCAATATCACCGGGTTTTATCGGGCTTTGCATGATATCCAGCGAATCCTTGTTCAACGCGCCCAGCAGTTCGGTCAACACCATGCCAGCGCTGCGTTTCGGGTCACCGGACGCCCTGACCACTGCCTCGTAGTAATCGGCCAGGTCCTTTGATGCCACCAATGCCTCGCATTCACGGGGAAACAGGCCGTACTCCCGCATGAAACGCCGCTTTCGTTCGCCCGGTAGCTCGACCAGCGCAGCCTTTGCCTCCTGCATCATCTGGTCCGTGACCTCCAGGTACATCAGGTCCGGCTCCGGGAAATACCGGTAGTCGCTGGCCTCCTCCTTGGTCCTCATGGGCACGGTAACGCCCCGGTGGCTGTCGAACATCCTGGTTTCCTGCACCACGCGGCCACCTGCGCGCAACACATCCAACTGGCGGCCGACCTCGTACTCCAGGGCGTGTTTTACGAACCTGAAACTGTTGATGTTTTTCACCTCAGTGCGGGTGCCGAACGCCTGCTCACCCTTCTTGCGCAAGGACACATTGGCATCGCACCGCAGGTTGCCCTGTTCCATGTTGCCGTCGCTTATGCCCAGGTAGGTCACCAGCGAGTGTATCTCGCGCATGTACAGGTACGCATCCTGGGGGCTGCGCATGTCCGGTTCGCTGACGATTTCCGCCAGCCCGATCCCGCAGCGGTTGAAATCCACGTAGGTCCGTCCTGTCTGGGGGTCGTGTACGTTTTTCCCCGCGTCGTCCTCCAGGTGGATCCTGGTGATGCCCACGACCTTTTCCCCCTCGCCCATGCCAATGCGCAAACTGCCGTGTTCGCACAAGGGCTCGTCGAACTGGGTGATCTGGTAGCCCCTGGGCAGGTCCGGGTAGAAATAGTTCTTCCTGGCAAAGCGGCTGCGCCTGCGGATCCGGGAATTCGTGGCCAGCCCCAGCATCAGCCCCAGTTTTACCGCCTCCCTGTTCAACACGGGCAAGGCACCTGGCATGCCCAGGCATACGGGGCACACGTGGCTGTTCGGCGAGTCCCCGAAATTCGTGGAACAGGCACAAAACATCTTGCTTTTCGTCTTCAACTGGACATGGACCTCGAGTCCAATGACCACCTCGTAATCATCCGGCAAATCCATTACTTCCCCTTTCATATCATAAATCCGGAAACTCGGTGTAAAACGAGAATTCGTCCTCCACGGCCTTTGCCGCCCGAAACAGGTCCACCTCGGACAGGGGCGGACCGGCTATCTGCACCCCCACCGGGTGTCCGGCGTGATCCAGGCCCACCGGAACGCTGATCCCGGGCAGTCCTGCCAGGTTCAGGCACACGGTGAATTCGTCCAGCAGGTACTCGGACAACGGGTCCGCAGCCCGTTCGCCAATGCCCACGGCCGCAACAGGCGAGGTCGGCATCAGCAGCACATCCACGTCCCGGAATACGCGTTCGAAGTCCCTGCGGATCAGGGTGCGCGCCCGCGTGGCCCGCTGGTAGTAGGCCTCGCTGTATCCCTCGGACAACACGAACGTGCCCAGGATCACCCTGCGTTTGACCTCGCCGCCAAAGCCCTCGCTGCGTGTGGCACGGTACATGGCATCCAGGCCGCCCTGGGGGACCTCCCTGCGCAGGCCGTAGCGCACCCCGTCGTAGCGGGCCAGGTTCGACGACGCCTCGGCCGTGGCAATGATGTAGTACGCGGCGATGCAATACCCTGCATGCGGCAGCCTCACGTCCCGCACCAGGGCGCCCTTTTCCTTCAGCACGTCCGCGGTCTCGAGCACCCGTTTGCGTATGTCGGGCTCCACGCCGTCCTGTTCCACGAAATCCCTGACCAGGCCCACCCGAAGCCCTGAAACGCCGGCATTCACCTGTGACGCGTAATCCGGCACCGGCACGTCCAGGGACGTGGAATCCAACGGGTCCCTGCCCGCGATCACCTGCAGCAACAACGCGGCGTCCTCCACCCGCCTGGCCATTGGACCTGCCTGGTCCAGGCTGGATGCAAACGCAATCAATCCGTACCTCGACACCCTGCCGTACGTGGGTTTCATGCCCACCACGCCGCACAGGGCAGCGGGCTGGCGTATCGAACCGCCCGTATCCGTGCCCAGTGCCAGCGGTGCCTGCAGTGCCGCCAGGGCCGCTGCACTCCCGCTGCTGGAACCGCCCGGTGACATGGTCGTATCCCACGGGTTGCGCGTAGGGCCGTACGCCGAGTGTTCACCTGTCGAACCCATGGCGAACTCGTCCATGTTCGTCTTGCCCAAAACGATCGCGCCCGCCTTGCGCAGCCGCGCGACCACCGTGGCGTCGAACGGCGGCCTGAAGCCCTCGAGCACCCTGGAGCCGGCAGTGGTAGGCATGTCCCGGGTATCAAAGATATCCTTTACTGCCACGGGCACGCCGGCCAGCACACCTCCGCGGCCTGCCATCACATCGGCTTCAGTTTTTCGCGCCTGATCAAAGGCCAACTCAGGGTCCACGTGCAAAAATGCGTGGACCTGCGGTTCCACGGCCTCGACCCTCTCCAAAAACGCCGTTGTCACCTCCACCGGGCTCAGTTCCCTGTTTCGCACCGCATCACGCAATTGACCGGCACCCATGGTCAGAATATCGTTCATTGCTACCCCCGAAATCGACCTTGCCACCTCCCGGATGTCCGCTGGCAGGTCGGAAAACGTCACGTTGCCCTGCTCATCCACGATCACGGTCAGTTCCCGCAGGTCCAGCAGTCGGCCTATTGCATCCAACGCCTCCGGTTCAGTCGATCTTTTTGATCTTTTTGAGGAGGAGTTCGAGTTCTTTTTTCGAGTATGGGATTTTGCCATTATAGAAATCCCTGTCATATTGATAGACGTCTATGAAAAATTCCATCTTGCCCGTTGGGTCCACGCCAACGGTGTTGTAATCGATGTATATGGGCACCGGCTGCTTCAGCTTAACGATCGTATAGTCGTCCTTGGCCAGGTCAGCATCGAACTCCTTTTTTGTCATACCGTTTATGTGGTTCAACACGTAAAAGGCCACTGGCAAGGGCTTGTACAGGCGGATACAGCCGTGTGAATAGGCCCTGATCTGCTTGTTAAACAACTCCTTTTCATCCGTATCGTGCATGAAGATGGAATACGGATTCGGAAACACGAATTTTACCCGGCCCAGTGCGTTTTCATCCCCGGATTGCTGGTAGATCTGCTCGGTCCCATCCGGCATAACGCGGACCTTGAACTTGTGCTGCACGAAGTAATCCGGTTCGTCGAATACGTCCTTGGTATAGATTTCCTCTTTCTGGATGCGATCAGGCACATGCCAGCGCGGATTGAGCACGATCCGCTTAATCTTGGCGGAAAAGATCTTCGTCCGGTTGATCCTGCCCTCCACCATGCCTATCGGGTCCGTGGTCCAATTGTTGTTACCCACGATCACCTTCCGTTTCAAGGCCATCTTGCCGTGGTCCCACAGTTCCATGCTGAATTCCGGTATGTTCACGCGCACGTACATGGGCTGGCTGGCGTCCAGGTCCGATTCCCTCCACCGTTGCAGCGACAGTTTGATCGCCCTGATCCTGCGCTCGATCGACACGTTCATGGAGCGGTTAACCCTGTAATCCACGACGCCGGTGGGCTTGTACTGGTGCGTCCTTTGGTAGTGCTTGACCGCTGCCTTCAGTGTGTCGTCGAATACGGGCGTAATCTGGCCGACCTCGTAACCCTCCTGGGCAAGCCGTTTTTTCAGTGCAATCACGGCCTTGCCGTGCATCCCCTCCTTCAGCGTAACCCGAGGCACATGCACGAAACCGCCGTGTTTTTTGATCTCCCTGTACAGTTTCAGTCCTGCAATGGTTTCCTTGTAATACGGGTGGGACGGGATCAATTTTATGATCGCCTGGTCCAGTTTGTCCCTGGTGGCCTTCCACTTTTTGATCAACCGCCAGGCAAAGTGTTTCGGGGTACGCAGGTATCGTTTTATCGCCTTGAACGGATGCGCGATGATCAACAGTTTAAAATCCATGACCAGGCGGAAATACGCCTGGATCCCCACGGCCTCCATGGCCACCCTGATACGGTCCAGACGGTGCATGCGCTTGTGAATACGGTCGATAAAGGCCGTGATGTCATGTACCGAAGCGCTCTTTTCCCCGCAAAACGCCGCCTTTGCCGCCTTTGGGTCCAGTGCAGCCCCATCCACCACAACGGACCAGGCATACTGGAATGCGGGACCCGGATTCAGGGCCTTTTCACTGACCAGTGCAGTACGTTTTGCAAGGAATGACCGATACAGGTGCACCAGCCTGGTGATGGGGTAAGGCCGCAGGTTCACGGCCTGGTCAGGCAATGTGCTGATTACCCGGATTAACGTGGTGTATGCCGGGTCCACATTGATACCCCGGGTAAAGTGCATGTGAAACCCGTCCACTTTCAAGGCGCTTCGTATGAGCACGGTGTAATCGTCAGGGACCTTTGGGATCATGGTATTGCGTGCAGGCAGGTCCTTTTCCCTTGCATCCACAATACGTTGCAGACTGTCGATGTAATTTTTTACCCCTGTGCATGGTGGTCGCGCGGATGGCTTTGACGGTTCAGGCGGCAGGAAAGATGGCGGAGGAGGGGTTTTGCAACCCGCCGTAAATATACCAATAATGCCGATTAAGACCAGCCAACGCATACGCAACAGTATAGGGCAGCATGATTGTATGGTCAATATAATTAATGATGCCCCAAATTACCTGACTAAATACGGGATGTGGCCGTTGGCCGTGACCGTGGCCGTGGCCGTGGCCGTGGAGCGCAGGCGGCCTCGAGTAAACATAGAAGAGGGTCACCCCCTGACGGATATCCTGATAAGATATCCAAATGAAATAAGGTCTGTTGTGGACCTTAAAGTTCTTTTAACTTTAACCGGGCCTGGCCGGATTAACGGCTGCCCAAAGGGGGTGACCCATGAAATT
>WGCQ01000095.1 GCA_015493765.1 Deltaproteobacteria bacterium | reverse complement strand
TTGACAGGGCGACCGCGGTGGTCAAACAGCGCGCGCGGGGTTTAACCCCACAGACCTTTGGTGGTGGAACAGGTCTGTCCCCGGACCTGGATTTGGCTCGGCGTGCCGGCGGGGGAGGGCCCATGCGTTAGCCCGCTCCCTGCGCATCGGCCGGGTTCCACGGGCCACCACGGATTCCTGTAACCTCTGCCAGTGAATCCGGACTGACCTACAGACCCGAAGCGGCCGCATGCCGCACACCCGATGCCAAAACCAAAATCCAGTGCCAGTGACACTGTTTTATCGCGTCATGCGGGTAACTGTGCCTTCAACTGCTTCAGTACTGCTTCGACGTGTCCGTTCACCCTGACCTTGGGCCATGCATACGCGACCTTACCCTCGGGGTCGATCAAAAAGGTGCTGCGTATGGTGCCAAAGTACTCCCTGCCGTAGTTCTTTTTCTTGCCCCAGGCGCCGTAGGCCTCCATGACCTTGTGCTCCGGGTCACTGAGCAACAATATTTCCAGTCCGTGCTTGTTTATGAACCGTTCGTGGCTGGCGGGCGAGTCCTTGCTGATACCTATTATAGCCGCCCCCAGTTTGTCGAACTCGGGTTTCATTTCAGTAAAACCTTTGGCCTCCTTGGTGCAGCCGGACGTGTTGTCCTTCGGATAAAAATACAGCACGACCCATTTGCCCGCAAAATCCTGCAAACAGTGTTCGTTTCCCTGGAAATCCTCCAGGCAGAAACCTGGTGCATTATCACCGATCTTCATTTTAACACCCCCAGTTCCACGTGTTTTGCCCTGACCCTGTCGGCCAGTGCCTCAAGTCGCTGGTAATCCTCGTCCCTGGGCAGTCCCTTGACCAGTACGGGGTCCAGAAATTCTGTCCTGATATTGCCCATGTTGGCCTTCAGTATGTCCACGGTCTTGCCGCCCCACCCGAACGAACCAATCACACCCACCAGTTGCAGTTTCGGCCTCAGGGCATTTGCCAGGTATGCCGCGTAAACCGCCTTGGGATGCGGGCCGGCAAGCATGGTCGGCGTGGCGATGATCAACGTGGTCAGGTCCACCAGGTCGATGGCCACTTCCCCGAAATCAGAGGTCACCATGTCCCTGCTGCGTACGCCCACGCCCCTTTGGGCAAGGTCATTCACCAGCGCATCCACCATCTTCCTGGTACTGCCGTGCATGGACGTGTACAGCACCAATGCCTCGTTTTTGGTGCCAGGCCCCACCCATTCCTTGTATGCGTTGATTATGGCAGACGGCTCGCTGAACGCAGGACCGTGGCTGGGTGCAATGATCGCAGGTGCGAATTGCTCGACCTTTTCTATGTTTTTGACGATCGTGGCGCGAAACGGCATCATGATTTCCGCATAATAGCGCTTGGCCTCGATAAAGGTCCGGTCGCACTGCTCGGCGAACACATGCGATGTGGCCACGTGCGACCCGAAAAAGTCGCAGGTAAAAGCAACGCGGTCCTCTTTCAGGATCGTGGTCATGGTTTCGGGCCAGTGCACCCACTTGGTCATCACGAAAGTCAGGGTCCTGCCGCCCAGGTCGATTTCATCGCCTTCGTCGATCACCGTGAACACTTCCTCTGGCATGTGCAGCAAATCCTGCTCGAACGCCATGCATTTTTTGTTGGTTACGACCCTGGCCCCTGGAAACCGCTCCAGCACCAGGGGAATCGAGCCCGAATGGTCCTGCTCCGCATGGTTGGACACCACGTAGTCGATCCGATCAACGCCCAGTTCGTCCAGGTTCTTGAAGAGTTCCCCCGCCATGTCCGGTTCGACCGTATCGATCAGCGCGGTTTTGTCCTTTCCCATGACCAGGTATGCGTTGTAACTGGTTCCCTGTGGCAGTGGCACGATTTCGTCAAACAGGGTACGCTCGAAGTCCACGGCCCCCACATTGTAAATACCTTCTTTCAGTTTTTTGATCATATTGGCCTCCTGAATTTTTTATCTTTCGGCTAATTAATAGCCTTATCTGTCGTATTGTACTTTACCACTGAATCGCCTCTATGCCCAGTCCGTCCCAAATTACCTGACCAAATTCGGGAGTGAAACTTCGCCTGACGGCTCGTTGTCACGGCCTGCGGCCTTAGGCAAGGTGCTGCAAGCGGCCCGTCTGCTTCGTCATTCTTACCAATTTTAGTCATTTTTTCCTCTATAACCCTTTGATTTTATTAGATGTAGCCTTGCTGGTCTTGATTTGTTACGAGTCCATCTTATATTATTTTTTATTGCACTTGTTATCATCCGGCGATGATGGCTTAATCCATTTGCCCAGGTCCGCTGCCCGTAATTCATCGCAGGTGACCTTGCCGTCATGGTTCCGGTCGAGGTTTGGCGCGCCGTCCTTGCCGTCTATGCGCAGGAACACGGCGCGGTTCAAGTTATCCATGAAATCCACCTTGGACTTGGACGCACAGATGCCACCGGATGCATAGACAAAATTTTGTTCGCTGGCGTTGGTGCCCCCGCCTTCCAGTAAAATGGCGTTTTTTACCGTTACGGTCCATTGTGACACGGTCCTGTGCACGATCCACAATTCACAAATCTTTTTGCCGTTGGGTCCTTCGGCCCAGATCGTACCCCCCGGGTGGCCATCGCCATCCATGTCCCACACGCGCGGGTCATCCGCACTGGTGGGCAAAGGGTCATGCATCGGGTCCGCCATCTTGACCCCCCATAACTGCACGGATGGTGCATCCTGTTTTAGTACCGTGCCCTGGGCACAGGCGTTGCCTTTTGGCGCAGGCGTTGCAGTCATATCAAAGATGCGGTCCGGTGATGACTCGGCAAAATGGTCAGGGATCACGGTTTTTACACCGAACAAGGGCGCCTGCGAAAAGCGGCACCCATGGATCACCCAACTGATGCGCTTGTCAGGCAACATTACGGGCCAGGCCAGGCTCAGGCCCCAGGAAATGCCTTCGATCCTGGTATTCAGGGCGTTGATGCAACTGGGGGTCTCGTTCCAGAACAGCCACGTCCCATCGGGATGCATCGTGCCTTTGACCGTGGTATCAGGGCCGCTATCCGCCACGTCCCCGGAGGCATCAACAAGGGCGTCGGGCCGAAGGGATGGAAAATTGCCTTTCGGTGGGGTACCGGGGCCGCATCCGAAAAGCGCCAGAATTAATAAAACACATACCGTGTAGCGCATCTCAAAACCTCGCGATCACTTCGATACCGCTGACTATCAGCCATCCACCGGACGAATAACCGGGAAAGCCGGGGTTGCCCGTTTGAAGTCCGGGTGTGGACGGGGATTCATCGCACAGGTCCGTGACACCCGGTCCGCATGCAGGGGCGCCTTGTTTGGGCACCTTTTTGGTATTCGACCGCCTCAGCGCCCCCTGGAACTGGAAAAAAATCTGGATCTGAAGGGTCTGTTTCAACCAGTTGAACGAGTACTGGCCCCCCACTGCTATGGCCAGCATATCGTTGTCCACGAAATTGGTTCGGCCCGTTTGTTCCGGAACCGGGGACTGCCTGTAACCCACGCCTGTCCTGACCACCCAGGCCTTGCCCAGGGGGACCTCTGCGCCGAGACTGGCATTAACAGTGTCGTGAAACCCCGCACGTTTATCGTGGTTATCCAAATATCGGGACCATTGTTGCCAGGATATGTCCAGGGATGCCCTTACCCTTTTCAAGCGCATGGCCGCTGATACACCTACCTGCCTGGGTGAATAGGATGTGACGAAATCCACGGGCTGGTTGATGGGATACAGTTTGTTGGTGCCCGCCATCCATCCTGATGTGGCGCCCTGGATACGCATGCATAATTGGTCGCGAAAATAGCCCCCCAACCTGAGCCTTTGATGCAGCAACGAGACAGTAATCGATGCAATGGCTGCGGTGGCCAGTTTCGTTTTGGAGCGCAGGTTGATTTCCCTGGTGCTGTCGTCAGCCGCGTTGGGCATGTACAGCAGGGAGTCTGCGGATGTACTGGGTATGAACGCCATGCCGCCACCCAGGGACAGGTATGGCAGGACCTTGAAGGCCATGCCAACGATGATCCACATGCCGGAAAGCTGGTCCTCGAGCAGTTGGTAGTGCAGGGTGTTGGAAAAAAAACGTTCCCTTTCGTCTGCGTAGTAGGTGTACTCCTTGCCAAAACCTCCCAGGGGGATGTAAGCCAGCACGCCGAGACGCAGCCAATCCAGGCCGAAGCCGGTGCTTCCACCCACCATGAGCCCCGCCGGATACTTAAATGAACCGGACTGGGTCCTGGCTTGTTCCGGTTGAGGGCCTGGTACATCATATCCGGAGGGCCTTGGCGATAACCGGAAGCGCATCGCATTGACACCCCACATGAATCCCACGCCTACGGACGACTTTCCATACACCATGGTGGATGGTGACAGGTAAACCGCGTCAAAATCATTGATCAACTCAACGCCCGCACCTGCCATGCCTGCTGACCTGCCCCCGAAACCAAAGGTACCCAGGGGCTGCGCCGTGGTGTCGTGTGTCCAAAAAACGAAACCCAGTACCATTGCGGTAAGCATAAATGTAAATATTGAACGGTTCCGGTGGATATCCATAAGAAACACCTGGCAGGACTATAACCTTTTCCAGCATAAGGCATATGGCATGTAAATCCATTGACGTGAATCATCTGGACAGGTATGGTGTCATTGCCACGATATGGCCACCAGAAAAGAGGGATAAAACCAGAAATTAGTCACCATCCTAAAACCATGTAAAGTGCACCGGTTTCAACCAAATGGCCTGTCAGGTTTGAGGACAAAGTACGCCGAAATGGGTTCAGATACGCGGAGTTAAGCCCATTTTTCTGCGTCCCTTCGGGACTTGAAATCATTAGCCTTCGGCTAAAGAGGAGTACAGGCGTATTGAGGGAGTTGATTTGATGGCAAATTCAGGGCGGGTCTCAGGCCCTTCCCTATGAATATTGTGTAAATTCAGTGTGTTATGACACAAAACAAATTGTGTGTTGTGTAATATAACGACTTTTTCAACAGCCTCGTACTAACGAGCATACAAGGGTGCAAACACAACATAGATGGGCCGCTTGCGGCGTACTCCCTAAGCCGCAGGCCGTGATAACGAGCCGTCAGGCGAAGTTTCACTGCCGAATTTAGTCAGGCAATTTGGGTTTCAATTGGACAAAAACGACCGAATATGCAAACATATAGCAGGAACACTGAGCCGGTGGGCAGTTTTGAAGAAGTATCTGTACCTGGGCATATTATGGACCACACTGGGTATTGCCTCGATGATATTCGATTTTGTCCATGACCCCCCGTATTTTACATTGTTTATTGGCCCGATAGTGTTTCCCATGGGAATACTGCTGATTATGTTCGGCGGCCTGAACCTGTTGAATTATCACATGTTATACCGTCAGAGTTTGTTTACCGAGGAGGAGGCCGCCCAGTATGCCGGTATCCTGGAGCATGCCATGCCTGATATCATTGACGGGATCCAGGCGGGAAAATCCGTGGATGACATTGCCAAAAAGGTGGAACAGGATTATGGAATTCCACCGTTGATTACCTTGAAATATATACTTGCACTGGGCAGGTCGCAAAAGAAATCATGACCACGTTGTCCGCAGAAGTACAGCCACTGAAAGACCGTTTGGCCAAGGGTAAAATACGTCCGTTTGTTGTGATCGTCCCTGTTGATACCGGTCTGCTGAACGAGGTGGAAGGTGTGTTGAAGGAATTTCTGGGCCTTTCAGCGGCAAAGGTCAAGGCCCACAGGTTTGCGCTGCGCACTGATGCCTCCAGGCAGGCCCTGACCCGCCAGGTGGAGGAGGTCAGCCGTACCATCCGACAGGCCTCCATGGAGGTCGGCCTGTTTTCCGAGGCCAATTTGTTCGTGATCCAGCATTTTCCGGGTGACTGTTGCGCATCACAGGTGGATGTGCTGGCCGGACTGGTAAATGATGCAAACGCAGTGGTTTTGGGCCTGGATCAGGCCAGGGGGGCAAAAAAAATGCTTGAACGGGCCGCGCAACATGGGTTCGTTTTGTCCATCAGGAACCTTGCAAGGCGTCAGGCTATTGACGTGGTCCGGGCTGCGGCCAGGCGGCTAAACCTTAATCTTGCAGATGATGCGGTGGCCACGATCGTGGACCTCGTGGGCTCGGATCGTGGTTACTTGAATGCCGCCGTCCAGTCACTGGCCGATGCCTACG
>WGCQ01000094.1 GCA_015493765.1 Deltaproteobacteria bacterium | reverse complement strand
GCCTGAGGCTGCGCGGGACGGCCCTGCGGGCCTTTCGGGAAGGCTCCCGTAGTAACCGGGAGCACACTGCCACGGACACGGTCACGGCCTCGGTCAACGGTCACGGCCAACGGCCACGGACTCGGCCACTGAATTCTGGCTTCGGGCCTCTGGCATCGGGCATCGGGACGCAGCCTGCGGCTGCTGCGGGGCGGCCCTGCGGGCCTTGCGGGAAGGCTCCCGTTGTAACCGGAAACCTCGGCCACGGTCAGCGGTCTCGGTCAACGGCCACGGCCAACGGCCACCGCCACGGCAAAAAAATTCTTGACAAAGACAAAAAGACAAAACAAAATATGAGAATAATATAGAACGTTCAAGCAAGGAGGAAATCATGTTCGAACGAACGAACGAACGAAAAAGTAGAGTGGATGAAAAATAGTGATGATGTACTAAGCATGGATGTTACGTGTACGAATCTGCCCGAAGGTGCCAAAGGACTCGTCTTTTGCATGCCTGATGCCTCGGATGTGTATCTGGATAAGGTGGAGGTGAAGACATGGTAAAAAGATCCAAATTTTACTGGGTCCTGTTTGTGAGCCTTATTGTTGCATTGCCTGCAAAGGCCCAGCACCGACAGCCTGTGCCGGATTGTCACGGCAAGGTATGCGGCCCGGACGGGTGCGGGGGCAGTTGCGGCACATGCCCTGACGGGGCTGTGTGCGTGGGCAATTTCTGCCAGCGGGACTGTGCCTTTATACCGGATGTGGGCTGCTGCCAGGGAAACAACCTGGTGACCTGTGAGAACGGTAAACCACATGTAATATTCTGTAAGAACCACGGCGGAGCAGACACCATTCATCACATGCCCACGGTATGTGGATGGGATTCGTACGAACATAAATACAGTTGCCTGGCAAATTTGGACTCAATGAATGGGGTTGGTTACGCACCCTCTGACTATGTTGGCGGTCATCCGTTGTGGTGTCATTCACAGTGTGTGCCGTATTGCGGCAAAAAGGAATGTGGATCAGATGGTTGTGGCGGGTCCTGCGGGAGTTGTGCCGAGGGGCTGGTTTGTAACAAAGGCAAATGCGTGCATCCCGTACCTGAACCCGTCCCCGACACTGCCGAGGACGTGCATGTTGCAGAACCCGTGCCTGACACGGCGGAGGATGTGCATGTGGCCGAGGATGTGCACTTTGACCGGGATGCAATCGAGGCCGCGGACCCGGGCCTGGATTCGGGCAAGCCGGGCAAGGATGTGCAAAAGGACCGGAAGATTGCAAAGGATACGTCCAAAGACATCACAGGTCACCAGGATACGACCCGGGACAGGCACGCTGTTGATGCAACCGGCCCTGACACCCAAACGAAATCATCCGGTGGCGGTTGCAGCACCGGTCCAGGGTCCGCATCCGGTACCTGGTTGATCTTCCTAAGTCTTTTGACCCTGCTTTGGCGCCGCAGGCAAGGGGAGTGACCGTGGAGTTTACAGCAAAGGGCTGGCCCGGCAGGCACCATTCATGCGCTTAGTTCCTTGAGCAGGGATTCCATGGAATCGGATTTTTTTATGACATCACGCAGTCTTTGCAAGGTATCCAGGTCGTTTGCGGCCTGGATCTTAGTGGCAAGCCCAGACTCAAGGACACCGAATTTTACTTCAATCAGGTCCATAACAGCATCTTTCATGGCCTCGATCTTACCTTCCTGACGGCCTTCCTGACGGCCTTCCTGACGGCCGTCTTCCAGGCCTTCGTCGTACAGTTTCTTTGCTAATGAAGGCATAAGTTTACCTCCTTGTTCGTTTAATGTTTTCAACAATTCATCCGGGTCCGCGTTCACGGCCCCGGCCATGATGTACTCAAAATACAAGCCCATGGCCTCGATACCGGTCCGGGCACCGTATATTCTGGACAACAATGCCACGATTTCTGGCACACGTGCAGGAAAATCCGGGTCAGAGATGTGCTTCATCAGCAACAGGGCTGCATGTATTTCCCCCTGACCCCGCAATTTTGCGTCGTCTTCCCGGGTGATATTGACGAAATCGTACTCAAAGTCAGGCACATAGCGCAACAGGATGTCCTCGCCCAAAAACAGGTCCTTCAATGTTGTGTGTTCGGCCTGCTGATGTCCGTGATAAAACACGACGGGCACCACAAACGGCAGGTGTTTTGTGCCCTTGTGTGTGCGCAAATGTCGGTCGTACAACCTCACCATATAACCCCAAATTGTCGGACTAAATTCGGCAGTCGGGCACTGCAAGCGGCGCGTCTGCTGCGTCGTCTTCACCTGTTTGGTGCTCAACATAGCTCTGCTATGCCTCCGCCCAAACAGGCTTGACTCCTTGCATCTGAACCACTTTCAGCACCCTTTGTGCTCAAATTTGTCCGGCAATTTGGGTACCGCAACAGTTGCAGGGGTAGCAGGCGGTCCTTGTAACTCTTGTGCTCGAACAGGATGTACACGTATCCCAGGCCTTTTTGCGATTCGATCGTGAACAACAGATCCGAGTAGTACGATTTCAGTTCCTTGCCCACCAGGCTATCCTTTACCGGTTTCAGGGAATTGAGGTTTAGTACTGCGGTCACTTCTTGCGCAGGAATTCCGCCGTGTTCTCAGGCTTGCCGAACACAGCCTTGAAGAACTCGTCGTGCGGATTCTTGGGTATCAACTTGCTCACAGCATAATTCTATGGGTTTGCAGGGGATTTTGCAAGGCGTGGCCCCCCCCAAATTACCTGACTAAATTTGGCAGTCGTACGTCGCAAGCGGCCAATCTACGTTGTGTTTGCGTTTGCACCCATACTCCTGCGCTCAAATGGGCTTAACTCCGCGTACCTGAACCACTTTCAGTACCTTGTCCTCAAATTTGACAGGTAATTTGGGCGAAAAAAATCCTTGACAAAGACAAAACAAAATATGACAATGGTCATAGAACGATCAAAGAAGGAGGGAATCATGTTCGAACGAACGAACGAAGGATTTCCCGGTCCGGGTGGCGTAGGTGGATAGTGCCTGCGGCAATTCTCATCCTGCCCATGATCGGCCAGCCCCAGCCGTGTAACCCGCCCCCGGGAAAATGCAACACAGTCAGCGATTGCCAGGACCTGGACCACCAGGCGTGTCCGGGCGAGTGGATGTGTGAAAAGACATGCCCTGAATTGCTGGGTGACTGCAAGTGGGAGTGCAGCGGTCCAGCGGGTTTTGATTTCTGCGATTCCCCCACGGATTGCGAGGATAAGGGATTCGAGGTGTATGCCTGTAAGGAGTGGTCGTGGAAGTGCCAGGAGCATCATTGTGTATCCGAGTGCCTGACCCCTGACGACGATTGGGACAAGGACGGGATACCGGATTCACAGGATAAGTGCCCAATGGATGCCAGTAACGACCAGGACGGTGACGGTATATGTGGAAACAAGGACAACTGTCCGGGTGTTTACAATCCTTTGCAGGAGGACAGTGACAAAGACAGGATCGGGGATGCCTGCGACCCTGATAACGCGGTGAGTTTCCAGATAAAGGAGGAGGATGCAGACCATATTGTCATCGATATCAGGATGAACACTGTGGTACAAGTGGACAGCATACCTGAGTGTGAATATGCCGGCTGTCGCCGATGCAACAAGGTGGATGTCCCTACTCTCAACGAACTCAGCGACCTGGGAGAGCCCATGTTGCCGTTCAAGACAGTGACGGTGCTGTTGCCTTTTGATGTCGACAGGGTGGATGTGACGGATCACAGGGTGGAAGTGGCTGATCGACAACCTGATATTGATGCCGAATCGGTTTGTCGTGCGGTATACCAGGACCCATGGCCCCCAACACCCGAGGGTCCCGATACAGGCCGATTTCCCCGAAAGCATTTCGGGGTATCAGGTGTAATGCAGCACAGGAGCATGAAGTATGTGCAGGTAACATTTTATCCTGTGGTATTGGACTACGATACCAACACCGTGGAAGCAGCTGATTTTGTGGAACTCAGGATAGATTACAATCATTCCCAGTCCCAGGCATCCGTTCCGCCAGGTCGGGATTGGGTGATCCCGTGGGCAGATATCCTGAACAAGGGCGGGCCTTTCTGGTCTCCCGGTCCGCTACCATCCGGGGAGCACAGGGATGTGCTGGTTTTGACCGTGGACCAGGCCGGTAAAAAACCTGCATCGAATCCGGACCAGGATACAGCGGACTGGCTCCATGATGTAAAGGCGTTCATCAGGGACAAATTCTTTGCAGGCCGGCCGGATGCCGATTTCAGCCTGGACATCAGGAACCTCACGGACATCTGTACCGAGGCGATTGTCACGGGACTGGCCGGTAATCCCGTATTCACGCCCCAGGAGAGCTACGATATCTGCGAGGAACATTACGTGCCTGTGAGTGCGATGCGCAAATTGATCAAACGTGCGTACCAGGAGGAGGGGGTCTATTACGCACTGATCGTGGGTCCGGAAAACAATTTCGCCCCAGGCCAGCCTCCCCATACCGGATTCCTGGGCAGCAACGAGGGGCGGTTCATAGCGGCCCGGATCAGCGGGTATATTTACCATGACTCCACCAGGCCGTGTTACTATTTAACCGGTGATGACGTGGTGGAGTTTGCGTTTAGTGTGCCGGGGTTTACCCAAGGAAATGACCACGTTTATACCGGTCTGATCCGTGGGTCTCGGATGACAGCAGAGGGCCGGATGAATGGATGGATCTGCGGGAAATGAGGCACTCTCAAGGCTGGACAACCTGTACAGACTGGAATAATACACTTATTCGTCATGCATCAGATACATCAAAGCCAGGTGCCGTACAGGTATGTATACCCGATAGCCTGCCCAGTGGGTGGTACCCTTTTACCATACGGCTGCTGAACTCCAGGGGCGAGGCCGCACTTGCCCTTATGCGGGCCGCTCATGATCCATCGGGTAACTGCGTGGACCCGGTTGAGGATATCCCCAGGAACCAGATCGGTGTTAAGGACCCCTCCACAGGTCAAATTATTACCGGCAGATATGATGTAACGGTGTGGTACGGCATGAAGTATGATTTTTCCTCGGGTCCGCCGCCGCGACAGTCCAAGCACGTTTTTTCGACACTAAATCCACAATATGACATTTTCGCGTACTGGCCCAAGTCCAGGTGGCAGCGGACCCCGGACTTCCACAAGGTCCTGGACCTGGATGTCTTTGACCACAAGATCAAGCGGGTCTCCTCGATTGCGGTGAAATGCGATTCAAACAACAATTGTCATGTCGTGGACCTCTCCGATTACGGCGTGGTGGTATGGGGGTTGTTCAGTGCGCTTAGATTCAGGCATTTTTCCTATGTATCGGACAACGTGTACGGCATGAACCTGGATGTTACCGACTCCGGGTCATGGAAAGACCAGGAGATTTCACTGGCAGACCCAATGAATCACGGCCTTTCCCTGGACCTGCCTGTATGGAGGATATCGCTGCATGCTGGCACCATGCTGACCCGTTTGCTTTCCAAGGAAACGGATTATATCAGCGCCGTGTTAGGGGCAGGCAAACCCGCAGATACCCTGGAATCCGCGTCCAGGTACATAATGGTGAGGAGGGGCTTCAGCTGGAAATCCATGGAGGATGCCAGGCAGGACCTGCCATATCACGTATGGCCTGTGGGCAGGCAGTTTTACTGGGACCACGATACCCGCAGTCACGTGTTGCCGGATGTCATGGCTGAATACAAAAAAGGTATAGCCCTGGGCATGTTTGCCGGGCATAGTAATCTAAGCACTGTTGCCCAGTTGATTTCCATGGGCGATGTATTAAATCCATCCATGTGGGGCAATCCACCTGTAAAGCCTGTTTTCTACGTACCAACTGCGTGCAGGGTGGCGGAATTCCAGGAATCCCTGAGTGACTGGTTGAATGATGAGTATATCATAGGCGAGGCAATGCTGCTGTACCCCTATACCCCGGTAGGAGTGGTTGGCCATACCTTAACGTATGTGGCTGCTGGTATATATGACGAGTTTATGCATTACCTTGTAAATCCCAGCATTATCCTTGAGCCCAATGGTGTTTTCTTTATTTCGAATGCCCCTGCCAGGCTGGGTGATGCCCACCTCTTTGCAATGGCCAACGGGTTGTCTACGAAGTGTGGAAAAAGGGGAAATCTTTTGCATGGTAATGGCTTTGATGTTACACAATGGACATGCGGCTCCGATCATTTGTACCTGTTAGAGGGCCTGGGTGACCCGACCCTCCCCATGAACATGGGCGTGGACAGGGACGGTGATCAGTACAGGTGGGACCAGGACCTTTGTGCGTTTGATCCGGATGAATCTCCACCGTTGGATCCGGACCACGACGGGATAGGTACAGTCTGCGACAACTGTCCCGATATGTTCAACCCTGACCAGGACGACCTGGATGGTGACGGCACGGGAGACGTGTGCCAGGGGACCTATGTACCGCCCGTCCGGGTAAAGGAAGGTGTGGCAAAGGCAGGGGTATTGGTGGTGCCGTCCGTACCCGTGAAAATGGAGGGGCTGGGTCCCGGACGGTACAGGGTAAGGGTGCACGTACCCGGTGTATCCCGACCCAAGGTTCCCTTGAACATGGAGATATTGGTAACCACAGGCCCGTTTTCCATCATCTACGACAAGGCTATTAAACATGACAGCGACGAGGCATGGACCCATACGTTTACAGTGACATCCTCGGACAAACCCATCACGATTGAGTTTATTGCCCGTATAGGCAGTATTTTCCCACCCCCATCGAATTTGACATGCGAAGTCCCTGTGACCATAACCACCTGGAACGAGGGCATCCCCATGGGGTTCGGTATGGATGAAGAGATGCTTGGCCGAATCGTGGATGTGGAAAATCATCCCCTGGCCGATTCTTTGACCGTAGTGTCCAGGAAGGACATGGGCCTGGCAGGCAGGGTGATGCACTTGAACACACCATCCGGAAACAAAGGTAATGCCACGGATTGTCCCCTTTACCTGGACATGGGCCTGGAGTCATCCAGCAATTTTTCCTTTTCCGCAACCATAGGCACCAGGACACTTAAGCCTGTGGATTACCCCGGGAATGTTAGGGTTAACCAGAATTTTTATATCCTGCCGGCCAATGGACCGGAAGATATAATCAAAATCCCATATTGTAACAATAATGTCACGTGGAAGCAGAATAGTGACGATGTGTTGCGCCTGGATGTTACGTGTACGAATCTGCCCGAAGGTGCCAAAGGACTCGTATTTTGCATGCCTGATACCTCGGATGTGTATCTGGATAAGGTGGAGGTGAAGACATGGTAAAAAGATCCAAATTTTACTGGGTCCTGTTTGTGAGCCTTATTGTTGCATTGCCTGCAAAGGCCCTGCACCGGCAGCCTGTGCCGGATTGTGACGGTGTGCACTGCGATACCAAATGCGGGTGCGAGGAGGGGATGTTCTGTAACAAGGACGGCCTGTGTGAAAGTGACCATGGTTGTTTGTATGTTAAAACAGGATTGGCTTTGATGAATTGCCACTGTACCTGGGTTGGAAGGCTGATGCTCACCGGCCGCCCCTGGGTCCTGCATG
>WGCQ01000093.1 GCA_015493765.1 Deltaproteobacteria bacterium | reverse complement strand
GGTCAACGGCCTCGGCCACGGACTCGGTCAACGGCCACGGGCCTCTGGCATCGGGATTCGGGACGCAGCCTGCGGCTGCTGCGGGACGGCCCTGCGGGCCTTTCGGGAAAGCACTCGTGGTAACCGAAAACTCCGGCCACGGTCAACGGCCTCGGCCACGGTCTCGGTCAACGGCCACGGTCTCGGTCAACGGCCACGGTCACGGTCAACGGCCACGGTCACGGAAATGCCGACTCCCGAATTTAGTCAGGTAATTTGGGAACATGCAAAGATATGGACCTTATATTTGATTTCATATATTATATGATGATAATGCTCGAGGTCACTGATGAGATATAAAATAGTTCTTGTTTTCGTTGCGATTGCCGCGGTTACGGTTTCCTGCGGCTCCAACACCAAACACCACGGCAAGGACATCTATTCACCTTACGAGATACAACTATTTGGGCCGCCTGACACGACGGGTCAGTCAGGTGATACCGTCACAGACCAGGGGCCTGTTATTGGGTGCCAATCGGACAAACAGTGTCCGCCGCAAAAGCACAAGTGCGAACCGATTATGCACAAGTGCGTTCAGTGCCTGAAGGATGGCGATTGCCCCCAGGGTTATTGCGTTGACAACGCCTGTGTGGGCAAGGTGTGCAAACCTAACAGCAGGACGTGCACCAAGACCGGAAAGGTCAGGGCATGCAACGCGGATGGGACTGCGTACCAGGAAATTGACTGTTTGGCACAGGGGAAAGAGTGCAAGGATGGCGCCTGCGTTACATGTATTCCTGGTGAGAGGGCCTGCAAAAATAATATCGCGTTGGAGTGCAAAAAGGATGCGTCCGGCTGGAATGAAACCCCGTGCTTTAAAATGAAATGCGTGGATGGAAAATGTATGAACTGTGTACCGGGTGCCAGGAAATGTGACGGGGAAAAGGTGATGCAGTGTAACGCAGAGGGCAGCGGGTTTACCCAGATCGACGATTGCAACAGCGAGGCAACAGGACGTATATGCCACCTGGGCCAGTGTATCGACCTGTGCAAGGCCAATGCCAAGTTTACCACAAACCTGGGATGCGAATACTGGCCCGTGGACCTGGAGCAATACCCGGGCAGCCCTGACGAACCCAGTGCCCAGGACACGCCATTTGCAGTAGTCGTGGGTAATACCAGCAAGTCCTTGACTGCCACGATCCAGGTATTCAAGGCGGGTCAGAAGGTCAAAGAGGTAAAGGCACCACCCCAGAAGGCCACGATTATCAGTCTGCCACCGTACAATGTGCAGGGCAGCATGCTGGCACCAAGGTCATGGCATATCGTAAGCAACCTGCCTGTGGTGGCCTACCAATTCAACCCGCTGGAAAATGTCCATGTCTATTCGAACGATGCCAGTATGTTGATGCCAACGAATGCGTCGGGCAGGGATTACATGGTTATAGGATACCCGCAAAGGCCAGGCGGACTTTCCGAGTACATAACCATAGTGGGTATTGCCAAGGGCACCACCACGGTAAAGGTAACACCAACAGCGGACATCAAGCCTGGCAACGGTGTGAGCGCATTGAGTGCCGGCCAGGAATACACATTTACATTGAAACAATATGACGTGTTGAACCTGGACACGAAAGAAGACTTCAGCGACCTGACCGGTACGATCATCCGTTCCGACCATGCGGTGGTCGTGTATTCAGGCAATGTATGCGAAAACGTACCGCTTGAGACCTGCGAATCCGGACATTGCAAATTTGAACCCAGCAGTCCAAGCTGTGGTTCCAGCAGTAGTTGCCCCATAATCGGGGCATGTGACCATTTGGAGCAGCAGTTATTTCCATTGACTGCGGTGGGTAAAAAATACGTGATTTCAAAGACATGGCCTCGAGGCAAGGCACCTGACCTGATACGGGTAATGGCCGTGGCGGATCAGACCACGATCCAGGTAGAACCGCCCGTCATATCAATCCCGGTGTTGAACAAGGGGCAACACTTTGATTTCGAAATCAGCCAGAGCGTGGTACTGACCGCGGACAAACCGATTATGGCTGCCACATTCCTGGAAGGTGAGGATGCACCAGGCGCAGGGCATGAAAGGTGTGAAGACGGCCTGTTCGGCAAACATTGCGGTGGTCTCGGTGGAAAATCCTGCCACAGCGACAGTGACTGCTCGGATGATGCCGGTATCGGAGACCCTGCATTTATCCTGGCCGTACCCGTTGAGCAGTACCGCAAAAACTACGTGTTCCTGGTTCCCACAAAGTATGCGGACAATTACATGGACATCGTAACCACCCAAGGAGCAACAGTGACCCTGGATGGGGTGCCCGTATCGAGTTTTCAAAGTGTGGGCGGTTCAACCTTTGTGGCAGCCCGTCAAAAAATGCAGGAAGGCTCGCACCTGATCCAGTCCGATAAACCTATGGGTATCGTTGTTTACGGCTGGGACCATTACGTAAGTTATGGTTATCCCGGCGGCATGAACATCGAGGCAATATATTCACATTAGCCCAAATTACCTGTGAAATCAGGGAGCAGGCAATTGGCCTCGGCCAACGGCCACGGAAAGGCAGGCGGGACGCCCGCGAAACAAGCAGGCGAGGCCGCCTGCGCTCCACACGGCCACGGTCAACGGTCTCGGCCAACGGTCACTGAATTCTGGCTTCGGGTTTCGGGATTCGGGAGGCAGCCTGCGGCTACTGCGGGACGGCCCTGCGGGCCTTTCGGGAAGACTCCCGTAGTAACCGGAAACCACGGCTACGGTCACGGAAAAGGCCGGCAGGATGCCGGCCCCACTCGGCCTCGGCCAACGGTCACGGCCAACAGTCACGGCCAACGGTCACCCGTCACCGCGTCAATTTCCAACACATGGCGCAAACCCGGTCAACCAGTTCCAGGCATTTTTCTGATTCCGTGGCATCCACCAGGTTCAGGTTTGCCAGGATTTCCACGATCTGTTTCGCTTCCCTGGCCGAACCGTAGGCAATGC
>WGCQ01000092.1 GCA_015493765.1 Deltaproteobacteria bacterium | reverse complement strand
GTACACGTATTTTGTCAGAATTGATGATTTTGAACCATGGTTTTGTAACGATTTGATGAATAACGTGTTCTAAAAATAACCTCACATCGAAGATTCCTCGGGAAATCCCAAATTACCTGTCAAATTTGAGGATAAAGGGGGCTGAAAGTGGTTCAGATACGCGGAGTTAAGCCTGTTTTCTGCGTGCCTACGGCACTTGAAATCATTCAGCCTGACGGCTGATAGAGTGAGCGCAGGCGTACTTGATGTACGTCGAGCATCAAACAGGTGCAGACGACAAAGTAGATGGTCCGCTTGCAGCGCCCGACTCCCGAATTTAGTCAGGTAATTTGGGGGAAATGGTTAAATCTTGCAAACAGATATGGACCGTGCTAATATAAAATGTTGTGAAGACGGCAGACCAGGGTGGCAGAGTACTTGAAGGCATAGTAGGAGATGACTTTCGTGTCATCAAGCGCTTTGCAATGGGCTCATTTACAAAGGTGTATATTGCGGTCCAGGAGAGCGTGCCACAGCGTAAGGTTGCGATCAAGGTCCTGCATGAAATCCACCTGCGCAATGACAAGGATGCACCTGCAAAACTCAAACGCGAGGCCTATTACCTGGGAATGATGAGGTCGCCCTGTTTTCCAAGGGCCATCACGACAGGTATTACGAATGACGGGTTGCCGTTTCTGGTCATGGAGTACGTGGAAGGCCCCAGCCTGGATGCGGTAATCCGGGACCGCAGGCGGCTGCCCTATTATGAGGCCATGGAACTGGCCGTGGAACTGTGTGAAGGCGTGGAAGAGATGCACAGCCGGGGGATTTTGCACAGGGACATCAAGCCCGCTAACCTGGCCCTGGAAAACACGTCGAAATACAGGACACACCTGAAGATCCTGGACCTTGGCTCCGCTGCCCCAATCAGCCAGTGCGGTCCGAATATGCAGGATGGCAAGCCATTGATCGTGGGGACACCGGTGTATTTGGCACCGGAGCAGGTACGTGACGGCTCCAGCAGCATACAGTCGGATATCTACCAGATGTCGGCCACCTTGTACGAAATGCTTACCGGTGTCAAGGTCATACGTACCAAACGTAAGGACCTCGAGGGCTATACCGAGTACCTGTTATCAGATAATCCCATACCGACCCACCCGATTGGCGACATCAGGCCTGACGTGCCCTATGAAATCGAACTGGTGATTGAAAAAGGGCTTACAAAGGACCCGCGTTATCGTTGGAAAAACGCCACCGAATACATGAATGCCCTGCTGGATGCGGCACAGATGGTAGCCGCCCGCAACCAGGACAAGAAGGCCGGGGGGATGAGGACCGTATTACGCACTTTGTTGCGGCGTATGGGCAAAAAGTAACCGGATTCCCCTTGCGAAAAAAAAAATCGTGATTATAGATTTTTCGACTGAATTTGTGCATCAGCACTGTAATTGAGTGTATATTGACCAATTTAAGGAGGAATCAAGATGGCTGCAAAGGAAATCCTCTTCGGGGAAGACGTTCAAAACAAACTGCTGGCCGGTGTGAATAAACTGGCTGATGCAGTCAAGGTAACACTGGGACCGCGTGGAAGGAACGTGTTACTGGAAAAATCCTGGGGCGCACCCAATATCACCAAGGATGGTGTTACGGTGGCCAAGGAAATCGACCTGAAGGACAAATTCGAAAACCTCGGGGCACAAATGGTCAAGGAAGTGGCCAGCAAGACCTCGGATGAGGCAGGCGATGGTACCACAACGGCCACCGTGCTGGCACAGGCGATCCTGAAACAGGGCACCAAACTGGTTGCAGCAGGCCACAACCCCATGTCACTCAAACGTGGCATAGACAAGGCTGTGGATGCCATGACCGATGAATTGCAGAAAATGGCAAAAGGTGTGTCCGATTTTCATCAGATCGCCCAGGTTGGAACGGTCTCGGCAAACAACGATGAGGAGATCGGTAACATCATTGCCAAGGCCATGGAAAAGGTGGGCAAGGACGGTGTGATTACCGTGGAAGAGGCCAAGGGCATTGAAACCACGCTGGAAGTGGTGGAAGGTATGCAGTTTGACCGTGGTTACTTGTCCCCGTACATGGTCACTGACGCCGACCGCATGGAGGCCGTACTGGAGGATGCCTACATCCTGGTACACGACAAAAAGATATCCAATATCAAGGATATTTTGCCTGTGCTGGAGCAAGTAGCAAGAGCACAGAAAGGGTTGCTGATTGTTGCGGAAGACATCGAGGGCGAGGCTCTGGCGACCCTGGTGGTGAACAAACTCAGGGGCACTATGAACGTGGTCGCGGTAAAGGCGCCGGCATTTGGTGACCGCCGCAAGGCAATGCTGGAGGATATCGCAATCCTGACCGGCGGCAGTGTAATTTCCGAGGACATGGGTATGAAACTCGAAAATACCCAGATCCAGCAATTGGGTCGTGCCAAGAAGATCGTTGTGACAAAGGACGACACCACGATCATCGAGGGACGTGGCAATCAGGATGACATCAAGGCCAGGATCAACCAGATCAAGGCTCAGATCCAGGAAACCAGCAGTGACTACGACCGTGAAAAACTCCAGGAACGGCTGGCCAAACTGTCCGGCGGCGTGGCACTGATCAAGGTGGGCGCCAACACGGAAAGTGAGATGAAGGAAAAGAAGGCACGCGTTGAGGATGCAATGCATGCGACCAAGGCTGCGGTCGAGGAAGGCATTGTACCCGGTGGTGGTGTTGCGTTGCTGCGCATGTCCACGGTGCTGGATAAGATAATGAAGGAAACCAAGGACTTCGAGGAGAAGGCGGGCATGGAAATCATCCAGCGGGCCGTACAGGAGCCCTTGCGTATGATCGCGGAGAATGCGGGCAAGGAAGGCATGCTCGTAATCCAGAAGGTCATGGAAAACAAGTCCGTCAATTTTGGATACAATGCTTTGACCGATACCTATGAAGACCTGGTTGAACATGGGATCATAGACCCTGCCAAGGTTGTCAGGACAGCCCTGCAAAAGGCCGCATCCGTATCGGGGCTGTTGATTACCACGCAGGCAACCATAGTTGAGAAACCCAAGAAGGAAGAGCCTATGCCTGGTGCAGGTGCCGGTATGGACGCCATGGGTGGCATGGGCGGTATGGGTGGCCTGGGTGGCTACTGATAAACAACTCGACCATGTGGGCATCGTTGTCCGTGACCCCGGGATTGCGGACCGGATTGCCCTGGCACTGGGGTGCGAACCTGATCCTCCGAAGATACTGGATGACAGGGGTATTCGGGTGATCAAATTGCGCCTGGGCAGTGTCACACTGGAATTTATCAGTCCTGAGAGGCCGGGTTCCGAGGTGGAGAAATTCCTGCAAAAAAAGGGGCCCGGCCTGCACCACATCTGCCTGAAGACAGGAAATATCGACCGGGACATCCGGGGATTTGAAAAGGTCGGAATTCGGGCAATACCTGGCTCCAGACGGGCAGGTGCAGAAGGAAAAGATGTTGTTTTCTTCCATCCTAAGGACACAGGGGGTATACTAATCGAGTTGGAAGCCGAAGATGGAGGCAGCGATGAAAACAAGTAAGGCTTTACTGGTAATGATCGGAAGTGTTTTGTTTGTCCTCGGGTGCGGAAAACACAAGAAAATCGAGTCCAGTACGAAAACCACGTCAAAAAAACACGAAAAGGCCCCGGAAAAGAAGGCCGGAAAAACCACCGGAAACAAAAAAATTGCTGTTAACAATGGCGCAAAAAAGACAAATGCACCCGGAAAGGCTGCAAACGCGCCTGCTGCATCCTCAGATGTGGCAAGCAAGGCAAACATTGAAAAGTGCTACCTGGAGGTCTATTGCGCACAAAAACATGGTGATATGGCCGGATTGTTGAAAATATACAAGAAATACGGTTTTGAAACCCCCAAACAATGGACCAGGGCATATATCGCGGCTGCCAAGGATACGGACTGGGTCAGCGCACTGGCTCGCAAGGCCAGTAAGGCCTGCAAGAAGACAAAGAAAAAATAATCCTGTTCCAGTGATAATCAATTCCACGATTGCATGATTCGAGGGTCGGGCTCCAAAACCGACCTTTGGAGTTATTCTATAATCTCTTGAAAAAGCAGGTTATTCCGGAATTAGCCTGGGTAATGAATCGGGATTTGTGTTTGATATGCATCGCATATCAATAAAAAATCTTGCAATTCAAAAAGCGCTATGAGTGCAAAATGTTTGACCTAATCCCCTGTACACGCGTTTTGTCAGAATCGATGATTTTGATCCTTGATTTTGTAATGCATTGATAAACAACGTACTTTAAAAATAACCTGTATCGAAGATGCCTCATACGTTGCTCAGGCTTGCCCCGCAAGGACTGCTGTGATATAAAACCAGCGTGGAAGATGCCAAGGCAGCAGTAGTACTATTTTTGGCCGCAAGCGCCTTATTCCTGTTGACCGCCTTCAACAGGGTCAAGGAGCCAACACCCCAGTTCCATTTTGTGGACCTGGCCGAATCGTGGCTGCACGGACGCCTGGATACGGATACACCCAGGGGGTACGCGGCACTGGGACACAACAGCCCTCCTGGTCTGAAGGCTGCTATCCGCCGGGTCATGAAGAGTGGCGGATGGAACGACTGGGCCAGTTACAGGGTACTGAAACTCAAAAACGGCCGCACGGTAAAGGGCGTATTCCCATACAACGATAGCCACGGTGACAAGCGTTTTAATTTTATCACTCTCCAGCACCAGCACATGGTCATCAATCCATACAAGGACCTGGCAAACGACTGCGGTCCGCACCATAACCTCAGATGCGACAAAACCAAGTACTACGTATCATTTCCGCCGTTTCCAGCAGTAGTGTTCCTGCCTTTTGTGGCGCTCATGGGTTACAACTTTAACGATGTAATATTTACCGCACTCAACGCTGGCCTGAATGTGGCCTTGCTGTTTTTGTTGCTGCAATTCCTGGCCCAGTCGGGCCTTATGAACAGGACCCGCAAGGAAAATATCATGTTGGCCCTGCTGTTTGGGTTTGGCACGGTCAACTACTTCTCGTCGGTCAGGGGTGAGGTCTGGTACACGGCGCTCGTCATGGGCATCACACTGAATATACTGTATGTCAGGTTTGCCGTGGGTGCAAATTCGCCTTTCTGGGCAGGCCTGTTTCTGGCGCTCGCAACAGCAACCAGGACGCCGATTGCCTTTGGGGTTGTGTTTTTCCTGTTGGAGATGTTTCGTGATGGCGACCACTATGCAATACCTGACAAGGAGGTCCTGGGCAAGCGGCTATTTTTGTTTTTCCTGCCCCTGCTGGTGACCGCGTTTGTGCTCATGTGGTACAACTATGCCAGGTTCGAAAATCCGCTTGAATTCGGACATCGGTTCCTTCAGGCCGGTGCCAGGCCGTCCATACGTGAACACGGGCTGTTTTCCATGTGGTTTTTGAACCGTAACCTGGCTGCAGCCCTTACGCACCTGCCGGTGATCGACGGTGTTAAGCCCTTCATTCATATCACTCGCAACGGCCTGTCATTTATTTTCCTGTGTCCGGCCTTCGTTTTACTGCTGTGGCCTAAATTCCATGCAAATTCAGGCCAGGACAGTCCCAAGCTGGTCTATCGCCACCTGCTAATCGCAAGTTTGATCATCTTTATTCCACATGTCCTGTACCAGAATACCGGTTGGGCCCAGTTTGGCTTTCGATTCAGCCTGGATTTCACGCCATACCTAATCGTGGCCTTGGCACTATCAGGCAGGCCCATGAAGCGAGGCTTCAAGGTATTATTCGTCATCGCCCTGATACTAAATCTGTTTGGGGCAGTCACCTTTGGCCGCTTTAATTCGTTTTATTACGACTAATCCCAAATTACCGGATCAATTTCGGGGATCGACATATACTCCGCCTAATGATAAAAAGGAAACATGGGACGCAAACGCCTGCACAGCGTCATCATCCTGGGTGTTACCACGGGATTACTGGTTTACCTGTTTTACACGACGAACTTTCACGACTTTTTGCGTTCGTTGCACTCGTCCAGGACCGGCGTTTTTGTGCTGGCCGCAGTGGTATTCAGCGGTATCACGTGGGTAACTGACGCATCAGCCCTGTATTTTCAACTGGGGCGCTTGTACCGGGGGCTGGATTTCATTACCACGTTTCGCACCAAGGGCGCATCCTACCTGCTGAATATATTGAATTACAACCTTGCCCTGCTGGGTATGGCCTATTATTTCAAACAGCGCAGCGGGACCACGTTTTCAAAGAACATCGGCGGCCTGGCCTTGATCAGTTTGATAGACCTGGCCGTACTGGCGTTGCTGGGCCTGGTGGGTATGCTGGTACGGCCTGAGGTGGTTACGGGACGCTTTGTTCCCCTGGTGTGGCTCGGGCTGGCAATCGGTGCCGCAGGCCCGGTATTCCTGAAAGTTGTCACGAATCACACCAGTCACATGCCCGGGTGGCTGGCCCGCTTGATGGGGCACGACCTGTTGGCCGCCTTCAAGGAGGCAACCATGGTAAACCTGCTGATCCTGACCGGGCTGCGGGTTCTCCTGGTCTTCGAATACATCCTGATGCAGGCGATTTTCCTGTTTTGTTTCGGCTTTCATGTACCCTTCGGCTATCTAATCCTGATGGAGCCCTTGCTGACACTTGTGGGCATCATACCCATATCCTTTTCGGGCATCGGTACGGTCCAGGTCGTGATGCGTTACGTATTCAAGCCATATGCACCGGCTGGCATTAGTGCCATTGCGGCGATAGACGCCTATTCAACGGCCTCAATCCTGACGATTCTGCTGATACGAGTCATAATTGGCCTGCTCAACCTTTCTTTTGTCAGCAGGATGAAACAGGCGGTGGGGGATAGAACGCGGATGTCAGAGTGAACCGGTAATTTGCACTGTGACGGAATTTCTTTATAATAGAAGGTGTATTTGGGAGGCATAGTATGAAAAAAACATTCTGGACTTTTTTGATCTTACTCCTGTTGGCATTAGGGGCCTCCGGGTGCAAAAGCAGCGGTGGTAATGGCAACGGGAAACAGGATGTGACAGTGGACGTACCTGATGCATCCGTGGGTGAAGTTCTGGATTCAGGGACCGGTGAAGTCGTCCGGGATACGTATGACTCTGAAAACCCGGGAAATATCGATGTACCACCGGCGGACACATCCAAGACGGAATGCACTACTGACAAGGATTGTGATAACAACCTGGGGGCTGAAACCCAGTGCAAGACGTCAAAATGTGTCCATGGAAAGTGTGAAACCGTTAACCTTCCCGACGGCACGAAGTGTGACGATAACGACCTGTGCACCGACGGTGACCAATGTAAGGGCGGACAGTGCGTGGCAGGCAAAAATGTGTGCCAGTGCAGGTCGGACAAGGACTGTGCCCAGTTCGAGGATGGAAACCTGTGTAACGGAACTTTGAAGTGTAACGTGGATAAGTATCCCCATGTGTGCGAGGTGGACCCGGCCACGGTGGTGAAGTGCGATAATTCCAAGGATACCTTTTGCATGGCCAATACCTGCGATCCCAAAACGGGTAAATGTGCCATGGCACCGGTACACGAGGGCGAAGCCTGCAATACCGATTCCGTGTGTGCCAAGGCTGCGGCATGCAAGGATGGCAAGTGTGTGGCCACCAAGACCATTGATTGCGACGACGGTGACGTATGCACCGATGACACATGCGACCCGAAACTGGGATGCGTGCACACCTGGAATACAGCGGATTGTGATGACGGGAATGCGTGCACGGAAAACGATAAGTGTAACAAGGGTGTGTGTTCAGGCAAGCCCAGGAATTGCGACGACGGCAAGTTTTGCGACGGCGTAGAGTCGTGCGATCCCCAAAAGGGCTGTGTTGCCGGCACCCCACCGGATTGTGATGACAACAATGCGTGTTCCGATGATTACTGCGACCCGGACCTGGATAAATGTGTGCACACACCTAAACCAGGCATGACCGAGGGTCCCATGGGTGACCCGAGCTGCTCCGATGGTAAGGACAACGACTGTGACAAACTGGTGGATGACGATGACCCGGGATGCAGCCTGTCGTTCGTAGGCCTGGACCCGGTTTCAGGGCCGGAGGACGGCGGCACCCTGGTAACCGTGTCCGGTACAGGGCTGTCAATCGTCACGCAGGTCACGTTCGGCGGCCAGTCGGTTGACTTCAAGGTCCTGGACGACCAGACATTCCAGTTTACCGCACCACCGCATGACCCTGGCCCCGTGGACCTGGAATTCGGTGACGGGTGGACAACGGTCTCCGTTGAGAGTGCGTTTACATACGTAAAACTGGCCGACCTCCCGAACGTGCACGTGGATATAACGGCACCTGATACATCGGCACCGATTGCCAAGGGCAGCCCGTTCCCGGAACTGAAGGGGACGCTCACGATCGACACGCGTGGTGATGTGCCCGATAATATGGTGGTTCAGTTCGGTTACGGCGCACAGGGGACAAAGCCCTGGACGGACGGTTCCTGGGTATGGACGAATGCCAAGGTCACGGTTGACAGCAACGGTGGATTCGACCTGGTATCGAACCTGGGTGATGCGCCTGCAGGCGTGTTCAACCTTGCTGTCCGGGTTTCCATGGACTCGGGTGCCAGTTTCGCATACGGCGGTGCTGGCACGGACGTGCTGGGCAAATACGACCCTGACAAGGCACCAAAGGTCGTGGTGTACGACTATCCCAAGCCCGGTGACCTGTTCTTTTCAGAACTGGCATGGGCAGGCTCCAGCGCAGACGGCAACGACGAGTGGATCGAACTGTACAACAAGGCATCGATCCCGCTGCTGCTGGATGGTCTGACGATCACACATGCCTCCAACGGTGACAAGGATTTCGTGTTTGCGGACACACGCCACACGATCAACCGGCACGTGATTTTACCGCATGATTATGCCGTGATTTCGGAGTTTGATAAGGACCACTCTGCAATCGACGTAACCCCGGCTGTGGTCGGAAATAACACCATGTACCTGAGGAACAATATCACCGTGACCTACCAGTTGAAAAACTCCAAGGGCAAAATCATAGACTCCGCCTTCTTTGACGGGACGTTCGGTGGCCGGTTCGGTACGGCCCAGGGTGAAATGGTCAAGACCATGGAACGAAACAAGGATTTAGCGGACGGGACCAAATTGTCCAGTTGGCACACGGCGTATGCGCACAGGGGCTGGGACAATGACCCGTTGCAGACGCTGAACTGGGGAACTCCCGGTGGTCCGAACAGTGATGTTGCCCAATGTGCCACGGACGATGACTGCTCCAAACTGTTTGCCGACGTAACAATTGACCAGTGCAAGATGGCAAAGTGTTTGAGTAACGGTACGTGCGCCATTGTAAACAAGGATGACGATACGCCTTGTGAGGACGGGCTATTCTGTACGGACAAGGACGTATGCAAGGCGGGCAAATGCACTGCCGGTCCTGCGAGGGACTGTTCGGACAACATACCGTGCACTATTGACAGTTGTGATGAGGATAACGACAAGTGTGTGCATACGCCGGACCCGAATGCCGTGGAGGGTCCTGCTGGCAGCCCAACATGTTCCGATGATGTGGATAACGACTGTGATGGTAAAAAAGACGCGGATGACCCGCAGTGCCTGCTGGCCGTTAAGTCCGTAACACCGGATAACGGCCTGGTTACAGGTGGAACAACGATTACCATCGAAGGTGCCGGGTTTGACATCGCCAAAAAACTGTACCTGGGCAAAATGGACGTGCCGTTTACAATGGTTGACAGCAGCCACCTGACAGCGACCACGCCCGTAGCGGCCAAGGTGGGCGACCTGGATGTCTCAGTCAGCGACGGGGTGGTGACGGCTGTACTTACGGCCGGATTCCGTTATACCGGGCTTACGGATGCCATGTTGATAGGAAATATCCAGGGTCCTGCCGGGCCGATTGAGGTCGTGGCAGGACAACCCACGGACGTGATCTATGGACGGGTATGGGGACCTGACCTGCCCAACGATCACCAGGCCGTGCTGGCGGAGGTGGGGTACGGGCCGGAAGGTACGCGCCCTGACCAGAACGGGACATGGCAGTGGTTCCCAACGCAATACAACGAGGCCTGCCAGGATTGCGGGAAGAAATTCGAATTCAAGGGAACGCTCACCATTTCCAAGCCTGGTACGTACCTGGTGGCGTATCGTTATTCGATTGACGGCGGCTATACATTCCTGTATGCCACGCTGGGTGATGGCGGGGATTTTGACCCATCCACGGCTCTCAAGGTGATGGTAAGCGGGGCCAGCAGCGAGGACAGCAGCGAAAATGCTGACGCCTACATCGATGCCATTGATGCCGGCAGCGGGACCAACGGCGACGTCATCGATACCGGTAATGACACCGGCAGCGGGACCAACGGCGACGTCATCGATACCGGTAATGACACCGGCAGCGGGACCAACAGTGACGTCATTAATGCCAGCAGCGACGTAAACGGGGAATGACGTGGGCAGGACCCGGCTTATAGCCATCCTGTTATGCCTGTTTACATCCATGCCGGCGTTTGCCAGACATCACAGGCACAGGCACTATCGCAGGCATCACAGGCACTATCGCCACAGGCATCGAATAGCACATCGTGGCCTGATAATCCTGCCGTCGCCACAAAAGAACGTGGACCGTGCCTGGTCCCTCAGCATGGGACTCAGGTTCAGGCGCGCCAATCCCACTTATGGCGCCTTTGTTGCATTGGACGCCCAAACCGGCCGCATACTGGCCATGGCCCAATACGACCGCTATCGCAAATCCAGGTTCAGACCGGCATTTTCCGCCCGGTTTCCTGCTGCATCGGTATTCAAGATCGTATCCACCTCGGCCCTGTTATCAACCGACAAGGTCTTTCCGTGGACAAGGGTGTGTTATCACGGTGGCAGGGCATCGATCAACTGGTACATATTGCGACATTCCAGGCTGGATCGGCATTGCCGCAACCTGCAGCAGGCCTTTGCGCATTCTACGAACGCGATACTTGCCAAACTGGCCGTACGATTTCTTAGCAATACCATGATTTACAAAACCGCAAAACTGTTCGGGTTCAATATGCGTTTGGGCCTGCCCGGCCTGGCCGTTAGTCGTACCCATAAACCCCGCGGTCGCCTGGAACGTGCCAGGATGGCCGCAGGCTTCATATTCAGCCACATTTCGCCGATCCACGCGGCCGTACTGGCTGCCATTGTGGCCAATGGTGGTAACATGGTTTATCCCCATTGGGATGTGCGGCCCGGGCATGCCACAAATAATCCACAAAAATACGAAAAATCGCATCGGAGGCGCGGTTACCGGGTCATCAGCGCCAAGGTGGCTGCCGAATTACAAAAGATGATGCGGGAAACCACGGCCCGTGGGACTGCGGCCAAGTATCTCAGTTGGGTACAAAGAAAAGGTATGGTAGTTGGCTGCAAAACCGGGACATTGACCGGTGCGGGACTGAAAAATTCATGGATGGTATGTTTCGTGCGAACCGGCAACCGTGATATTGCCTTTTCCGTACTCAGCGCCAACCGCTATCACTACAGAAAAAGTGGTCCCGTGGCAATCACGGCAGTCAGGTACCTGTTGAAGAAGCAGTCCGAATCCAGCAATAAATTGTCCGAGTCCGCGAATAAAAAAACAAGGCTTTGAATCCGTCCCGAAATCTTCCGGATTATCGTTACAATTCCCAATTTCTGTGTTAGAATCGTTTCCTGTCGAATGGGGCAAAAGCCCCCTGGTAAATCGAAATTGGAGGTATAGATGGCAGACAAGATCCAGACCGTTATCCTGATTGGCAGGCCTGCAGCAGGCAAGAGCGAGGTGATCGATTACCTGAAGAAGACGGACGTGGGCCAGCGGCTCGAACGTTTTCACATCGGTCCGTTCGAGGAAATCGACGATTTTCCGTTCGTTTGGGAGACGTTCGAGATCGATTCGATCTATGAAAAATACGGGAAACCCAGGTTGTTCACGGATGATAAACTGTACTTCAAGGACGACTTCATGTGGACGCTGTTTTTGGAGCGGATCAACCTGGAATTCGAAAAGAAACTGCGTTATGACGAACACTACCTGGATAATAACACCGCGATCATCGAGTTTTCCAGGGGCGGCGAGCGGGCATACAGGGATGCGTTCAACACGCTCAGCGACGCGATCCTGTCCACCGCGGGCATCGTTTATATAAACGTGAGTTACCAGGAAAGCGTGCGCAAGAACCGCAGGCGCTTCAAACCCGAGCAGGCGGACTCGATCCTGTTCCATTCCCTGCCGGATGAAAAAATGGAATTCTACTATAAAATCAATGACTTCGAACAAATTTGCCCGGAAAAATCAGGGGTGATCGAAGTGCGTGGGCACAAGGTGCCTTACAGCGTGTTTGACAACGAGCCGGAAAAGACCAATGACCCCGAGAAACTGGGCAAGGCCCTGGACCAGGTGTTCGATACCCTGTGGAAACATTACAAGCCCCTGCACTAATCACAAACATGGATGACAGGACGTTTCGCGACTCCGGGCTGTTGACGATCATCGCAAGGGCCTCGGAAATGACGCATACGCAGGCTGGCAAGGCGGCGATACTGGCGGCCCGGCCCATGCATGACGCGGCTGCGATCCAACGGGAACTGGAGATGGTGGACGAGGCCGTGCAGTTGCTGGCCGAGGGCTACAGCCTGAACCTGCTGGATTACGAGGACTGCGAGCCCATGCTGAAGCGCGCCCAAAAGAACGGGGTTTTGTCGGCCGGGGAACTGCAAACCGTCGCCAGGGTCATGCGCATGGCCGTGGATGCCAGGGCGATCCTGAATGCGGGCAGGTTGAGGGCACCCACGCTGTACAACCGCCTGGGCGAATTGCCGGATCTGGACGACCTGACCACGTTCATCGAGGCGACGTTCGACGAGAAGGGCGAGATACGGGATGATGCAAGCCCTGAACTGGGCAGGCTGCGCCAGAGGATTCGCAAGGTCCGGGACGCGATACAGTCACGCCTGGACGCCATGCTGAAGCGGGTGACCGTGCAGTCCACGCTGCAGGACGAGTTCGTGACCCTGCGCGAGGGGCGCTATGTCCTGCCCGTGAGGGTGTCGCACAGCCCGGAGGTGCCAGGCATCATCCATGGCATCAGCAACAGCGGCAAGACCGCGTTCATTGAACCGGAGGACGTGGTCAGGCTGAACAACCGGCTGGTCGTGGCCCAGGAGGAGGCGCGGCTGGAGGAACTGCGGGTGTTGCGTGGGCGCACCAGGGCGTTGCTGGGCCGCCTGGACGATGTGCGGCAGGGGATCGGTGTGCTGCCCGTGCTGGACGTGCTGTTTGCAAAGGCCCGGCTGGCAAGGGTGATGCAGGCACAAAGGCCTGTGGTGGGCAGGGATGAGCCCATGGACCTTCGGCAGGTGCGCAACCCTTTGCTGGTGCTGCATGTTTTGGACCTACAGGCGCAGGAAATCGAAACATCCCCGGTGGTGGCGAATGACATCGCCTTGCCTGGGGACAAACGGGTCATGGTGATATCGGGGCCGAATGCGGGCGGCAAATCCGTGTCCCTGCAAAGCGTGGCCCTGACGTGCCTGATGGCGTACACGGGTTTTTTGGTGCCGGCCAGCGAGGGCTCCACGGTCCCGTTGTACGACGGGGTGTACACGCTGATAGGGGATTTTGCGGCCATTGACCAGGAGGTGTCCACGTTTACGGGCCAGTTAAAGCGGATTGCAGGGATATTCGAGGCCGCGCAGGCGAAAAATACACGGGTGCTGGCCCTGCTGGACGAACTGGGAACGGGCACGGAGCCACGCAAGGGCCAGGTCCTGGCAGCGGCGGTGGTGAAGACCCTGGCCGGCCTGGGTGTGGACACGATGGTGGCCACGCATTACGACCTGCTGAAGCAACTGGGCGAGCAGGACCCACTGTTCATGAATGCGCGCATGGGGGTGGATGCGGGCCTCAGGCCCACGTACCGGTTGGAGCCGGGTAGTAGCGGCGAAAGCAACCCGTTCGAGATCGCAAAGGCCGTTGGTTTTCCCGAAGAGACGGTGAAACTGGCCGAGTCTATGCTGTCCAGGCGCGAGGTGGAACTGGACAAGGCCCTGTCCGAGGCCACGGCGCTGCGGGATGCCCTGCGCACGGAGAAAGCGGAGGTGGAGCGGCTGCAACAGGAGTTGACGGATTTGAAGAATCGTTATACCATGGCCTTACAACGGGTCAGACAGCGGGCCGACGTGCTGGTGGCGCAGGCCAGGCAAGAGGCACTGGAAGAGGTCAGGCGGATCAAAGAGGAGATCAGGATGATTGAAAAGGATGTAAAGGGCGATGGCACGGTGAGGCGGCGGCGCAAGCGTTTGGACGAGGTCAAGCAGGACCTGGAGCAGAAAATTGAGGCGGAAAAGCCGAAGAAACAGGCGCCCAAGCATGCATTGCTGAATATGAAGGACCTGAACCCAGGTGCCCAGGTGAAGGTGGTCAGGCTGGACAAGGAGGGGACGCTGTTGGAGGTGGACGAGCGCAGGAATCGGGCCATGGTGGCCGTGTCCGGCATGAGGATGTGGTTCAGGCAGGACGATTTGGCCCCGGTGGACAAGTCCGCAGGGCAGGGCAGGGCGGACAGGGCTGTGCATGACAGGCAGAAAGGTGCGCAGCCACCGGTGATTGAGCGCGATAAGCCCGTGGACATGACCGCGTCCAACACGTTGAAACTGGTGGGCATGCGCGTGGACGATGCCCTGTCGGAACTGGAAAAGCGGTTGGACCGGGCGTTTTTGCAGGAGGAGAAGGTTTTGGCAGTGGTGCACGGTATCGGTACCTCGGCCCTGCGAAATGCGGTGCGTGCGCACCTGAAGACCTCCTCGTACCCGATCCACTTCAGGTCCGGCATGGACGAGGAAGGCGGGGAGGCCGTAACAGTAATCTTTTTCGATTGAGGGAGACATGGGATTCGTTCACTTGCACTGCCATTCGCACATGAGCATCCTCAATTCCACGATAAAGATCCCGGATTTGATTACAAGGGTGCAGCAGTTGGGCATGGACAGCGTGGCACTGACCGACCGGAACAACATGTTCGGCATGGTCCAGTTCATGAAAGCGGCGCGCAAAAAGGACATAAAGCCTATCCTGGGCGCGGAGGTGTTCATCGCAGGCGAGGGTGATGATTGCGGTGGACGCAAAAAATACGAACTTGTGTTGCTGGCCAAGGACCTGCAGGGCTATCACAACCTGGTGAAACTGGTCAGCAAGGAATTTATTGACGGTCTTTGTGAAAAGGACGGCAACCCCAGCCTGGAACGGGGTGACCTGGCGCAGTACAGCGAGGGGTTGGTGGCACTGTCAGGCGGGCTTGCCGGGGAGGTCCCGAACCTGCTGCTCGCCGGCAAGGACGATGCCGCACAGGTCGCTGCAGCCCAGTACAAGGAGATATTCGGGTCGGATTTTTACCTGGAGGTCGTGTCATCGACGCTTGCGGAACAGGTGAGGGTGAACGGCTTGCTTGCGCAGATGGGGCTGGCCATGGACATCCCGTTGATTGCCACGTCCAATTGCCACTACCTGTACCCACAGGAGGCCAAGTACCACGCCCTGTTGGTGGCGATAGAGCATAAACTGCACATGGACCCGGAAGCCCTGGAACGATTCCCGCTGAGGGATTTTTACCTGCAAAGCGAGGATGAGATCAGGGCGTTTTTCAAGGACATGCCCCAGGCCGTGGACAACACGGTTCGTGTGGCACAGCAGGTCACGCAGTACGACATCGGTTCGGACCAGATCCTGGAAAATATCCATTTCCCCATATTCGAGCCGCCGGATGGCATGACGCCCGAGGCATACCTGACGAAACTGGCAAAAGAGGGGCTGCAGGCCAGGCTAAAACACAGCCGCCAGATGGGTGAAAAGCCGGACGAGTCCGTGTACATGAAACGCCTGGAGCGCGAACTGGACGTGATCACGCGGATGAATTTTTCCACGTACTACTTGATCGTGTGGGAGATCATCAACTGGTCCAAGACGCATGACGTACCTGTGGGACCGGGTCGTGGCTCTGGTGCGGGGTCCCTGGTGGCCTATGCGATCAGGATCACGGAAATCGACCCGATCCGCTACAAACTGATGTTCGAGCGCTTTTTGAACCCGGAGCGCATATCGCCGCCCGATTTTGACATCGATTTTTGCAAGGACAGGCGCAGCCTGGTCAGGGACCACGTGGTGGAAAAATACGGGCAGGAGTGCGTGTCCCAGATCCTGGCCCTGGGCACGTTGAAACCCAAGGCCGCGATCAAGGACGTGGCCAGGGTGATGAACGTGGATTTCAGCGTGTCCAACAGGATGACGAACCTGGTGCCCATGGACGTGAAGGACCCGGACCTGGTGGAACTGGCGGAAAAGTCAAAGGACGTGAAGAAACTGGTCGATGACGACCCCAGATTGAAGTACGTGTATGAATATGCCAATCACATCAAGCACTTGAACCGTCAGACCGGTATGCATGCGGCAGGCGTGATCATATCGGACAGGCCGATCACGGATTATGCGCCCTTGTACCGCGGTACGGACGGCGAGGTGGTGCTGCAACTGGACAAGCAGGACATCGATTACATGGGGCTGATCAAGTTCGATTTGCTGGGCCTGTCCACGTTGACCTACATGGACAGGGCCGCCGCCATGATCAAGGCCCGGCACAACCCGGATTTTGACATTACCAGGGTGGCGCAGGACGACCAGAAGGTGTACAGGCTGCTTAGCAAGGGCGATACGTCCGGCGTGTTCCAGGTGGAAAGTACGGGTTTTACCCAACTGATCCAGCGCATGAAGCCGAATCGTATGGAGGACCTGATCGCTGCGGTTGCGTTGTACCGGCCCGGCCCCTTGCAGTCCGGCATGGTGGATGCCTACATCAACCGCAAGCACGGCCGCGAAAGCATCGAATACCCGGACCCGCGGTTGAAAGACCTGCTGGAAGAGACGTACGGCGTGATCGTTTACCAGGAGCAGGTCATGATGACTGCCGTGCACCTGGCAGGCTTTTCCATGGGACAGGCGGACACGCTGCGCAAGGCCATGGGTAAGAAAAAGGAATCCCTGCTGGCGGAAATGGAAAAGGATTTCATCGAAGGGTGTGAAAAAAACGGGATCGCCAAGGAAAAGGCGGTCAGGATCTATGCCGATTTGAAGGAATTCGGAAAGTACGGTTTTAACAAGAGCCACAGTGCCGCCTATGCGCTGTTGGCCTACTGGACCGCGTACTTGAAGACGTACTACCCGGTGGAGTTCTATGCGGCCTTGCTCACGGAAAAGCAGGACGACCAGGCCGAGGTGGCAAGGTACCTCAGTGCGGCCAAGGAACACGGTATCCCCGTGCTGCCGCCCGATGTGAACCGGTCCGGTGCGGATTTTACGGTTGAGGATACGGATGACGGGCCAGCGATCCGTTTCGGGTTGTCCGCAATAAAGAGCATTGGCCATGCAGTGGTATCCACGATTATCGAGGGCCGCAAGGACGGGCCTTACGAGAGTCCCTTGGATTTCTTGAGCCGGGTAAACCTGAAAAAGGTCAACAAGAAGGCCCTGGAGGTGCTGGTCAAGAGCGGGGCATTCGATGCCTTTGGTTACCCGCGCAAGGCCCTGGCCGATTCCATGGCCAAACTGGTGGAACAGGCCCAGGCCCGCAAGAGCGCATCAAAGGCCGGGGCAACCGCGGACCTGTTTGCAGGTACGCAGGCCCAGGTCACGGAGTCGTCGTTGCTGGAGCACAACGAGGAATGGGACTCCAGGATGAAAGCGCTTTACGAACACGAGGCCGTGGGATTTTTCATTACTGCGCACCCAATGCAGCAGTGGGCGGACAAGGCGTTGGATGTCACCGGCACCCAGATCGACAAGGCGTTAAGCCTGCCCGATAATTCGGATGTCAGCGTTGCTGGGATCGTGGTGGCCCACAAAATCAAGCCCTTGAAGCGTGGTGACGGCAAGATGGTGTTTTTCGACCTCGAGGACACCACGGCCAGGGTCAACTGCAAGTTGTTCAGCAAGCGATTCGACCAGTGGGAGGCAACACTGGGCAAGGACCTGCATGCGCCAGTGGTGGTACGTGGTAGGATCCGTGTGGAAGGGGAGGGCGAGACCGGAGTGACGTCGATCCTGGTGGACAGGCTGGAGTTTTTGGAACAGGCGAAACCTGCGCAACCACCGGCAGTGGTAATCGACATGACCGTTACGGACCAGGCAATCGCCGAGGTGAACAGGTTGCGGGACTTGATCCGTGCGCACCGGGGAAAGTCGCCCGTGTTTTTGAACCTGGTTATCCCCGGTGAGGGCAAGGTGTTTATGCGGCTTGGTTCCGATTACAAGGTCAATGCGGATTCGGATTTCCTGTCGGCCCAGCAGCAGGCCATGCCCAACACATCGATTCGAAAACAGAGCCATTTTTCAGGCAGGTAGGGATTTTTGTATTCACCCGGATTGCCACTTGTTACTGGTTCTTTAGGAATTAGCCTGGGTGCTGAACCAAATCGCACCTTTTCCCGCAATCACCACAGAGCTCCGACCACGTAACGAACCCCACGGCCACGGTCAACGGACCACGGAAAGGCGGGCGGGACGCCCGCGAAACAAGCAGGCGAGGCCGCCTGCGCTCCACGGCTTTCGTTTTCACCGGGATCACACGGTCAACGGTCTCGGACAACGGCCTCGGCCACGGATTCAGTGTCCGTGACAGTGACCGTGACGGTGGGCCTGAGGATGATTCGGCAATTTTGGTGTTCCAATCGCACCTTTTCCCGCAATCACCACCGAGTTCCGACCCAATAACGAAACCCTCGGCCACGGCCACGGTCAACGGACCACGGAAAGGCGGGCGAGACGCCCGCGAAACAAGCAGGCGAGGCCGCCTGCGCTCCACGGCTTTCGTTTTCACCG
>WGCQ01000091.1 GCA_015493765.1 Deltaproteobacteria bacterium | reverse complement strand
GTGCGAAAAATCAAATTACCCCAAGAATCAACGGTAAGATGGGGTTTTCCGGCTCTAATCCTGCAAAAATTCCAAATTTTTACCCCAGCCAGGCCAGCGGCCTGGGTTACAAGCAGGCGAGGCCGCCTGCGCTCCACGGCCAACGGCCACGGACTCGGGCCTCTGGTATCGGGCGTCGGGTCGCAGCCTTCGGCTGCTGCGGGACAGACCTGCGGGCCTTTCGGGAAGGCTTCCGTAGTAACCGGGGGCACACTGCCACGGACACGGAAAGGCCGGCAAGATACCTGCCCCACTCGGACACGGCCACGGCCACGGTCAACGGCCACGGACTCGGGCATCGGCCACGGAAAAGGCCGGCTGGAAGCCGGCTATCCCAGGAGGCCGCCTGACATCAAACATAAATCCTGGTTCAAAGCAGACAATTACAAGTACCCGGGTGGGATCCGAAAGAACCATCAAATCGACGGCAGCGATTTGATCCGTATGGCCGTGTCTGTCAAAATATTTCTTCCTCCATATTCCTGTTTTGTGCTAAAGTATCCATCGGGATTTTTTGCGCCTAAGGAGGCTGAATGCACGAAACCGAACCCGCGAGTTACATCGACAAAAACCTCAGACGATTCCATATATTCCAGGAATTGAACCTGTTTCGGGTGCACGAGGTTTTGCTGGTATCCAGTCTGTACGATTCCTTTATCCTGGAGGAAGACGGCCAGTTGTACGAGAAGGTATTGTCCGAATACCATGACCTTAACCTCAGCAGGGTGCCCGTGATCACCAGGGTATCGAACGGTAAACGTGCGCTTAAGATGCTGGTGGATGAACCCAGGCGTTTCGACCTCGTTATCACGTCGCTAAACCTTGGTGACATGGACGTACTCAGGTTTGCACGCAGGGTGCACAAACACCTGCCCGACATGCCGGTCGTGTTGCTGACTTACAACAACAGGGAATTGAATACCCTCATGGAGCGTCATGACACGTCTGACATCGAGAAGGCCTTTGTGTGGCAGGGTGATTTCAGGATTTTTATTGCTATCACCAAATACATTGAGGATAAGCGCAACGTGGCCCATGATACCAAGGAAATCGGCCTGCAGGTGATCATCGTGGTCGAGGACAACGTCAGTTTTTATTCCGCCTACCTGCCCATGATATACACCGAGATCTTTCGTCATTCGCAGACCCTGATATCGGAAGGGATCAATGTGCCGGATAAATTGCTGCGTTTGCGGGCCAGGCCGAAAATATTATTGTGCAGCAGTTACGAAGAGGCATGGCATTACTACAAAAAATACGAGGAATACCTGCTGGGTATCGTGGTGGACGTGGAATTCCCCAGGAAGGGCAACCTGGACCCTAAGGCTGGGATTCGCTTTGCTCGCGCAGTAAAGAAGGCGTATTTTGACGTGCCCGTTTTGCTGCAATCGGATTCGCCGGACCATGCCCAGGCTGCGCACGACCTCGGAGCCGCATTCATACTGAAGACTTCGCCCCTGCTGCTGCACGAGGTGCAACAATTCATGCATTACAATTTCAGTTTCGGCCCGTTTATTTTTCGGCTTCCCGATGGTACCGAGGTCGGCAGGGCCGAAAACCTGCGTTCGATGGAGGAACAAATTAAAATTGTTCCCATTGACTCAATCCGATATCATGCGGAAAACAATCATTTTTCCAATTGGCTGAAGGCCAGGACAGAGTTCTGGCTGGCACACAAATTGCGTCCACGCAGGGTTTCCGAATACCAGGATGTGGAATCCCTGCGTTTGTACCTTCTTGAAATATTCAAGGAAAACAGGAAGTTAAAGGAACGCGGTCGTATTTCCGATTTCAATTCCGAGTTCTTTGACCCAGAGGAAAGTTTTGCACGGCTTGGTGGAGGTTCCTTAGGCGGCAAGGCCCGGGGGCTGGCCTTTACAAACATGCTGGTCAACCATTTTAATCTGCGGGAAAAATTTCCGGGAATAAACATTACTGTACCACCTACACTTGTGCTGGGTACGGATGTATTTGACCAGTTCCTTGAGGAAAACGACCTGCGAAACTTTGCGGTTCAATCCGAGGATGACGAGGAAATAAAACAACGTTTCCTGGAAGCCGGTTTCCCAGAGGCCATAAAACAGTCGCTCGAAAAATTCCTGAGACTGGTGAACACACCATTGGCAGTGCGTTCCTCCAGTCTGCTGGAGGATTCCAGGTACATGCCTTTTACAGGCGTTTACAGTACGTACATGCTCCCGAACGACCAGTCAGACCTGGGGCATCGGTTGGATTCCCTGGTACAGGCCATCAAACTGGTATATGCATCCACCTTTTCTTCTGGTGCCAAGTTGTACCTGCAGGCAACCCACTATCGCCTGGAGGAGGAAAAGATGGCCGTGATCATCCAGAAGGTCGTGGGGGCCAGGCATGGTGATCGTTTTTATCCGGACATGGCGGGTGTGGCCCGCTCCTATAATTTCTATCCCAGGCCGCCCATGGAAGCAACCGATGGCATTGCATCTGTGGCATTGGGCCTGGGGGAACTGGTGGTAGAAGGCGGACACGTGGTGCGGTTCTGCCCGCGCTACCCGACCCATCCCATGCATTCCGGCGATATCCAGGAGATACTGGACTATTCCCAGAAGCGTTTTTTGGCCATAACAATGGGCACCCAGGATGTCATATGGGACCCATCTAATGACGATACCGTTAAGTCATTCGGAATAGAAGTTGCGGAAGAGGACGGCACTTTGAACCTGGTCGGATCCACCTATGTGCCCGAAAACGATGCGCTGTACCCGGGTGTATCGCGTCGAGGTATCCGTGTAATCACGTTTGACCCCATATTACAGGCAAAATGGTTTCCACTGGGGGAAATCCTTCAGCATGTTATCGCCATGGGCAAGTGGGGTATGAGTTCCCAGGTGGAAGTGGAGTTTGCTGCCAATCTGTCCGTTGGGCCGGATGAACCCAAGGATTTTGCCATCCTGCAGGTCAGGCCGGTGGTAATGCACGAGGAAATGGACGAACTTGACCTGGACAATATCGAGCCCAGCCATTGCATTGTCCAGAGCCCACAGATCCTCGGCCATGGCGTAATAGATGATATCTACGATGTGGTCATGGTGGACCCTGAATCATTCAAGCGTTCCCATACCAGGGCTGTGGGGCAGGAACTGGCCGGATTCAACAGTAAACTCATGGCCGAAAACAGGCCTTACCTGTTGATAGGTATGGGGCGGATAGGCTCGGCTGACCCATGGCTGGGGATCCCGGTGTTGTGGGAGCAGGTCAGTGGGGCCAGGGTGATCGTGGAAACAGGTTTCGAGGACTTCAGGGTCGTGCCATCCCAGGGTTCGCATTTTTTCCAGAACCTTGTTTCCTTCAAAGTCGGGTATTTTACGGTGAACGAACAACATGGTGAAGGTTTTGTCAGTTGGTCCTGGCTGTTGGCGCAGCAGCCGGTGGAAACAGGCAAGTTCACACGCCATATCCGGTTTGAACATCCACTGGTTGTCAAGATGAACGGCCGTTCCGGGGCGGGTGTGATACTGAAACCGGAATAAACGGGGCGATTGCCGGTCAGCGGCCGAGGACGCAGGGCGGGCTAACGCATGGGCCCTCCCCCGCCGGCACGCCGAGCCAAATCCAGGTCCTGGGACAGACCTGTTCCACCACCAAAGGTCTGTGGGGTTAAACCCCGCGCGCGCTATCTGACCACCGCGGTCGCCCTGTCAAACGTC
>WGCQ01000090.1 GCA_015493765.1 Deltaproteobacteria bacterium | reverse complement strand
GGTCAAGATCACGGGTAAAAAAATCAATGGTATAGTATGGGCAGAGGAAATTGAAAAAGTAAAGAGGTAAACATGTATAACCGTGAAGAAGTCAAAAACGCATTACAAATACGGACAATGCCCGGAAATATCACACAATTCGAGAGCGATGTCCTCAACCCCTGCCTGAAAAATCTCAGGGTACTTTCAAGGGACCTGGAGCTTGCAGGGATATGGGCAATTGTCGATGAATCACCTGCTTTCGAGCCTATTCACGATGGTGCAGGCCAGCGCATATGGTCCATTGTCGATATTGGGATAGCAGAGATCAAGGACAAGCCTCGCCTGTGGGTGGAACGGTTCAGGGCCATGCATTCGTCTTTATACCTGCTGCAGGATGGTGTTACGTGGTGGGTGAGGGGGGACAAATCGGGAATACGGTTGGGATTTCAAACCAGTGGGTATTCAACGGATGACCTGCTGAACATGGCCAAGGGCACCCTGCTGGGTGCGGAAATAACTACCATGGATTCACCCCCAACCGAGGAGAAAAACCACCTGTTTTCCATCGTGGGCTATCCATCGCTGAACATAGAACAAAGCAATGTTTTGCCCCTGGACAAATTCATGGATACATTCAAGGGTGAGGAGTGGCAATACAAGGTTGTGATGATTCCCGTAAAAAAGGATGTCATCCTGGCAAAATACCTGGCTAAGGCAAATGCAGAACTCGACCTTGTCAGGCGGGTCAATTCGTTGTCCGTCCAGATGCCTATCGGGCGGGGCGCTCTTATGGGCCACGTGGGGTTGCAGATGTTGTCTTCGACAGGCGAACTGTGCGCACACCAATTGAAAGCCTGAGGTCCCTCCTGGAAAACGGGTTATCAACCGGGTTGTGGCTTGCCTCTGTAACCTTTTCTTCCAACAAGCACGAAGTCGCAGAACAAGGGGCCGGTATACTGACCTCCGTCATGTCCGGGAAGGATTCGATCCCAACCAAGGTCAGGGCCGTTCCCAGGGAACAAGTCCGCGGTGATCCGTCAAAAGGCCTGACCATGATAGGTGCGGACCAGGCCGTGGGCTACTTCCACCTGCCCACAATGGAGGTCCCGGGTTTCTCGGTGGTCCCCCATTCCAGATTCGGGTACAACCTCATCAGGGAAGCAACTACACAGCCGGGTATGAACCTGGGCAAGATCCTGTTCCACGGCCGGCCCGTGGACGCGGATTTCAAGTTACCATTGACCGAGATCCCCAGGCACGTCTTCATAACAGGGATAACCGGCTCCGGAAAAACCAATACCACCAAGCACCTGCTGACCTCCGCCTGGGAATCGCAGATCCCCTTCCTGGTGATCGAGCCGGCAAAATCCGAATATCAAAACCTGCTGTCCCATCCTGACCTGAAAGACCAATTGCTCATGATGAACGCAGGGGGGATGGGTGAAGGATTTCCCTTTGAAATCAATCCGTTCGAGATAATGCCCGGGGTGCCGATCAATACGCACATAGACTACCTGAGGTCCGTTTTCCAGGCCAGTTTTTCACTCGTGGCACCCATGCCTTACATATTGGACTTGGCGCTGAGCAGGGTGTACACCGACCTGGGCTGGGATCTTCAAACCGGAGAGTTTAAAGTCAAACCAAAGAAAAGATTCCCAAGCCTGAAATTGCTGGAAGACGCGGTGGAGGCCGTGGTTGGTGACGCTGGATACACAGAGAGGATATCCGGTGATATCATCGCGGCTCTCAAGGCAAGGATCAGGAGCCTGGGAAGTGGCAGCAAGGGACTCATATTCAACGTGGAAAGGATGTTTCCTCCCATAGAATTGCTAATGGGTATGCCATCTGTCCTGGAGTTGCATAAAATAGGCGATGACGAACAGAAGGCATTCCTGATAGGCCTGGTCCTGATTCAAATTTACGAGTACCTGGAGTTCGTAAAAAGACCGGAAAAAACGAACAGGCCGACGCATATAACCGTGGTGGAAGAGGCCCACAGGCTGCTTACCAGGACGGGACCGGTGTCCGAGTCCTCGGAGGTTGCCAGCCCAAAGGCCAAGGCCGTGGAATTTTTCACCAACATGCTGGCCGAGGTCAGGTCTTACGGGGAGTCCTTCGTTATTGCAGACCAGATACCATCGAAACTGGCCCAGGAGGTAATCAAGAACACGGGAACAAAGATCGTGCACAGGATGGTGGCCCGGGATGACAGGGAAATAATGGCCGGAGCCATGAACCTGGAACCTGATCAGGAACGCCACCTGGCCTTGCTGAGGGCCAGGAAAGGGGAATGTGTCGTATTCTGTGAGAGTACGGACAGGGCCGTGATGATTAGTGTGCCCCTGGTCGAGGAGGAAGATATTAAAGAAGTCGACGCAAACAAGGTCATGAAAGGACGTGCGGATTTATTGAAACGTTTCCACCGGATGGAAGCCACGATGGACAGACAAAAGGCGTTGGACGGGTTCAAGGAGAAGATATACGCCGGCAAAGCAGATCCGTGGTTTAAAAGGATATTGGAGTTGCTGGATAAATAGGAGGGACAGATGGAATCATTTGAAGATGAAGATTTTTTTAGCCTTGAATCAGAGGAGACTGATAGCGAACTCGTAAAACAGGAAGCCCACTCCAGTGAGCCAGGAGAGCCGGGACAGGGCAGCCCTGATGGCGAAGGGGGCAAGAACGGGTTCGAGGGTCAAGAACCCATGGTGGAAGGATTGGAGGGTGGGGAAAATACCGGTTTCCATGAATCCCAGGAAGGTGAGGGTAAAAACGGGAAAGAGATAACTGAAATTAAAGATTTGTCTGATCGCTACTCGGAAATGAACCAGGAGGTAATGGATATACAGGACAGGGCCGACGATACCCGGGAAAATGCCGAACAGATGGAAAAACGGGTCCAGGCCCTCGATGAAAGGGTATCCCAAATGAAGGGGGCCGGGCAGTGGAATCCTGAATTGCAGTCAGAAATCAATGATCTCAAAAGGGATTTCCGGCAGGAACAGGACCATATGCTCGATGCAAAAGAGAATATAGCATCATTAGAAAATAAGGATGAAAAACTGCAACAACAATCAGGTCAGGCCAAAACAGAAGGCCGGTTTAGCGAAGACGACGCCTGGGAAGCCCAGGTATACCATGAGAATTTTCAAGAACTGACAAGAGGAGCCCAGCAGGCAATCGGCAGGGCAGAAAGCTCCTTGGACAAGTTGGATGAAGGCATAAAAGACCTGGATAGTAAAATGTATCGATCCAGGGAAGATTTCAACGCACAGGAAGCGGATCAACGCCGCGACAAAAACGAATCCATCGATCTGTCGGAAAATGATGATCGTGTGCACATGGAGAACCTGGAACAGATCCATGGACAGATGAAGGAAAACCTGGATGCAGTCCAGCACGATCACCATAGGCTGGAGCAGATTTCATCAGAGGTCAAGGACTTATCCGGGGAGGACCGGGAGCGTGTTTCCAGGCTGCAGACCGAGGTATCCGGAATCCAGGAGCACCTGCAAGGGCTGGAACAGGAAAGCAAAAAGATGGAGGCAGACTGGAAGCTGGAATCCGCGCACATACGGGAAAACATAGAACAGCGCAAGGATGATGTGCGGGATGTTGTCAGGAGCGAAATAAGGGCACCTTCCGAGCGGACAAAGGAGGTACAACAGGGCATACACGTCGCCGAGAGGGCGGCCGAGGTTATATCAGGGGCACAGACCGTGGTCAAGGCCGTGCAGGCAGCAGAAAAAGGGGTGGAGGAGATGGCCCGTTTTGCCGCAAGCAAGGTTGCTACAAAAGAGGTTAAATCCGCGCTCCAGGGCATGAAGACTGAAGTCATGGAAAAGATAGCGACGACTATAGCCCCCCTCAGGGAAACCTATCATCAAGCAGAGGAGGCCATGCTGAGTGGACATATAGAATCTACCTTTGAGCACATGAAAAAAGAAATCGAAAACAGCTTGGACCTGGCGAAACAACTGGAAAAAAGATTGACTGGATCGTTAGGATAAGCGGGGTATTTATGGATGAAATATTTCCAGCAGCCATCCTTGGCTGGATAGCATATTTTGCCTACCTTGCCTGGACAGAAGGCCAGGTTTACATGGTATCCAGCATAAACCTCGATAGACCACCAAGGCGTTCGATTATTGGGGCTATTCTGACGGGGATTCTTATGGCAATACCGTTCATCGGATTCTTTTTTATTTTGCCGTCACGTACCCCCAAGAAGGTGCGTAAAGCGTTTTTGTACTACGTAGTCTTTCTGGTTGTCATAATCATAACCCATCTTCCCTCGTGAAACTACAAAAGCGATGTTTTCACAATGAGTTGCAATTTTCGTCGGGGGACTACAAATTTTCAAAAGAGTACAAAAATTGTAATGGATATGGGGCTTAGTCGTAGTATTTGATGTTTTTGATGTATGTGGGGTTGCAGCGAAGCGCCTGATAGATCCTTCATTCCCGGTGACTCATAACAATGTAATCGGCTAACCATATGTAGAACCAAAATTTTTTTATCCCATCTTCCCTGGAAAACGGCCTAAAATCGGGTGTTTTTGGGGGTCTGGTTCTGTAACCCATTGAAAAATAAGAGTGTGAGGTTTGGAAACACGATGTAGTCCCCCATGCCAAAAATTGTCACTTGACAACCTTTGACGGCCATGCTACTATCCAACCGCTTTGAGACTTTTGCTGATAGGAGTACGATGTTTGTAAAGGAAATCAAGAAACGCAACAAAAAAGACGGAAAAGAGTTTTTCGTACATAGATTGGTGGTGTCCGAAAGGACGCCGCAAGGCCCCAGGCACAGGGTGATCTTACAGTTGGGCCACCTGGACCTGCCAA
>WGCQ01000089.1 GCA_015493765.1 Deltaproteobacteria bacterium | reverse complement strand
GAGCCATACTATGCCAACCATCGTCAGAATTATAAAAATCTTTTGTTTCACTGATATCCTCATCGTCCATGTGCCCCTTTATGCTACATGATAAGGCGGTGCTTGTCAATTTGGGATGCCCCTCCCAAATTACCTGACTAAATTCGGTAGTCGTACGCCGCAAGCGGCCCATCTGCTTCGTCGTTTGCACCAATTTGATGCTCAACGTACCGCTAAGTACGCCTGCCTCAAATTGGGCCTTGTACCTGGACCACTTTCGGCGTACTTTGTCCTCAAATTTGACAGGTAATTTGGGTCCCTGTTTGATACCCCACCTTTTTGGTGCTATAGTCAGTCGGTCTGTTTTACAGGAGGCATGAAATGGCAGAGATAAAAGACCTTGAGCCAAAGGCATTGTTCAAACAGTTTGCAGGGATTCTGACTGTCCCGAGGTGTTCCGGCAACGAGGCCGGAATACGGGATTACGTGGTCAATTTCGCAAAACAAAAGGGGTTTGCATACAAGACCGACGAGGTGGGAAATGTGGTGATCCAGGTGCCTGCGAGTCCGGGCCTTGAGTCGGCCCCTACAGTGGTACTTCAAGGCCACATGGACATGGTGTGCGAAAAACACCCTGATTTTGAACACGATTTCGAAAAGGACCCCATTCCTGCGGTGGTGGATGGGAATATCATCAAGACCCGAGGTACAACCCTGGGGGCTGATAACGGTATAGGCGTTGCCACTGCGCTGGCCGTGGCTGATGACCCATCGGTGGAGCACGGACCATTGGAATTGCTGTTTACGATCGATGAAGAGCGGGGACTGACTGGTGCGGGCAACCTGAAGCCTGAAATGTTGAAGGGCAGGCTGCTGTTGAACCTGGATTCCGAGGATGAAGGCATCCTGTTTGTGGGATGTGCAGGCGGTGCGGATTCCGTGACCTCTTTCAAACTGGAAACCCAGGCAACAACCCAGGACAGCGTGGCATTACAATTAAAGGTGGGCGGCCTGAAAGGCGGGCACTCCGGCTTGAACATCAATGACAATCGGGCGAATGCCTTGAAGGTATTGGCCAGGCTGTTGCGACATACCAGGGATGCATGGACCACCCTGTCCACATTCGAGGGCGGTGACAAGCGCAACGCGATCCCCAGGGATGCCTGGGCAACGGTGTTGATACCCAGGGCAAAGGCCGATGGGTTCAAAAAGGCGATCAATGATTTTGCCGCGGTGTTAAAGGATGAATTCAAGACATCTGACCCTGGTTTGAGCGTGGAGGTTACCACCGCGTCGAAGCCTGGGAACGCCTGGACATCAGACCTCAGCATGCGACTGGTCAACACGATTATGGCGTTGCCACACGGCGTGCTGGCCATGAGCCTGGAACTGCCCGGAATCGTCCAGACATCGTCCAACGTGGCATCAGTGGAGATACCGGACAACCGCATTGACGTGGTGTGCAGTTCCCGTTCCAGTGTGGATTCCGAAATCAAGTACGTGCTGAACAGGATCGCAGCCACGGGTGAACTGGCCGGTGCAATCGTGGAATTCCAGGGTTCGTATCCGGGCTGGAGGCCCAATATGAATGCCAAGACCCTGAAGGTGACACGCGAGGCCTTCAACGAGATGTACGGGCATGACCCTGAAGTCACTGTGATCCATGCCGGTCTTGAAACCGGAATACTGGGTGACCATTTCCCGGGCATGGACATGGTCAGTTTCGGTCCGAACATCCGTAACGCCCATACACCGGAAGAATACGTGGAAATCGATTCCACACAGCGTTTTTATGACCTGGTGAAGAGGGTACTCAAAAAACTGGCATCCGCATAAACAATGGCCCGATCCACAAGTGCAAGCACATAAAACGCATCCGGAATTACTAATTTGATTGACTCGTAAAAAGGCCGATTTTGGCTTTTTGGCCTCTGTAACTCTTTGATTTTATTAGACATAAAATTACCGGTTTTGATTTATTACAAATCCATCCTGGTCTCCGGTGTTAGCCTCCACCGGGGCGGGATCCGGAAGAACCATATTTGCGTGGCGGAGAGAGAGGGATTCGAACCCCCGGTGGGCTTGCACCCACACCTGATTTCGAATCAGGCGCCTTCAACCACTCGGCCATCTCTCCAAGGCTGAATGATTTTTACTTGTTATACCCGTTTTTGTCAAGGTCCGGATTGATCCCCAAATTACCTGACTAAATTTGGAGCCAAACGTCGCTTGGCGATTCGTTGTCACGGCCGCGGAAAGGCGGGCGAGGCCGAGGGTGTTGATTTGATGGATTTAGTGACGAATTCGGAAATTTGTCTGTCTTGTAATAGTTTGAAATACAAAGATAATTTAAGATGCCGGCTGACGCCTGCGCTCCATGACTTCCGTCACCGCCACGGTCAACGGCCACGGCCACGGAAAAGGCCGGCAGGATGCCGGCCCCACACGGTCAACGGTCACGGTCAACGGCCACGGTCACGGTCAACGGCCACTGATCTTGATCTTTGAATCTTGACAAAAAAGTGGTTCAATGGTAGGGATATGCGCAACACCTTTCCGTGTTGTCATGGTTGATATTGGTGGAGGCTGGCTGAACCGTGGAAATAGAAATCGCAAGGGCCGCATTGATCGACCTTGATGGTTCGTTTTTTGTGCAGCTAATCACGTTCCTGCTGTTATGGGGCATCCTGACGCCCCTGGTGTTCAAGCCCTACCTGAAGGCCAAAAAGGTTCAAGAGGACCTGACCGAAGGCCGCAAAAAGGACGCCAGGGAGATCGAGGTCAAGGCCGAGGAAATGAAACAGGAGTACATGGAGAACCTGAAAAAGGCCAGGGCAAAGGGCCAGGCCGAACGTGCACGGCTGCGCGAGGAGGGCATGCGCGCACGGGACGAAATCCTGCAACGGGAACAACAGCAATTGCAGGCCAAGGTGCAAAAGGACATGGAGGTGCTGAAGGCACAAGAGGCCCAGTTGAAGGCCCAGGAGGAACAAATCGCCAGGGAACTGGCCGGCGTGATGCAGGCAAAGATCATGGAGGTGGAGCGATGAGGGGCCTGGTCCTGTTGCTGTTGCTGATGCCCGCACTGGCGTTTGCCGGGGAATCCGGCGAGGCAAACAAGTTCATCTGGTCGATCCACGGCAATTACATCATCGATTTCATCGTGGGCGTGGGGCTCATGTGGTGGCTGCTGGCCCCTACGATCAAGCGCTATTTCAAGGACCGCTCCGAGCAGGTCAAGGCGGCACTGGACGAGGCGGAAGGCGCATTGCGGCAGGCCGAGGCGAAACTGGACGAATACAAGGCCCACATGGCCAACATCCAGGCAGAAATCGACGAACTGCTGGCCAGTTACCGGGCCAAGGGTGAACAGGAAAAGCAGGCGGCCATGCACGAGGCTGTGGCTGCGGCCGAACGCTTGAAACGACAGGCCGAGGCCAGGGTCGCACTGGCACAGGCCGAGATGTCGGAAAGGGTCCGCGGCAACGTGGTGAACCTGGCCGTGGATGCAATTGTCGATGCACTGAAAAAACAAGGTGGAATTGCACCGACCGCTAAACTGATTGATCGATTCATCAAGGAAATGGAGGCCCTGTGACCCAGGTATTCGTAAATATCCTGGCAAGGCGTTACGCGGATGCCTTGCTGCAGGCTGCACAGGCCAAGGGCGTGGCCCAGGTCATTCAAAAGGACCTTCAGGATGCCGACCGGTTGTTTACCCAGGTCCGGGAATTGAAATCGACCCTGAAAAATCCCGCCCTGCCCATGGAACAACGCATGGATTTGATTGCAAAGGTTGCCAAGGCAGCGCGTTTTAATACATTGACCATGAACCTGTTAAAATTATTGTTGCACAACAACAGGTTGGACTTGATCGGCGCCATATCCGTGGGCTTTACCGAGGCCCTGGATCAGGCGAACGGCTGGGTGAGGGTACGTGTGATCACGGCAAAACCCTTGTCCATGTTCCTGGTAACGAAACTTAGCGACGCAATCAAAAAGAAACTCGGGGCAAAACGGGTGATAGTGGAAAAGGTGGTAGACCCGAAGGTGCTGGGCGGGCTAAAGGTGGTAACAGGGGATCGGGTGTTCGACATGACGATACAGGGATACATCGAGGCATTGAAAACACGGCTGGTGGGAGGCTGATACATGGACATCAAGGTCAGTGAAGTAACCAAGGTACTGCGCAACCAGATAGAGCAGTTCGGTCGCAAACTGGAACTGTCGGATACGGGCGTGGTCATGTACAGCGGCGACGGGATCGCCAGGGTTTATGGGCTCAGCCAGGCCATGGCCGGCGAGTTGCTGGAATTTCCGCATGGCGTGAAGGGGATCGTGCTGAACCTGGAAGAGGACAACGTGGGTGTTGCGTTGTTTGGCGAGGCAACGAAAATTCGTGAGGGCGATACGTGCAAGCGGACCGGCAAGATCGCACAGGTGCCGGTGGGCAAGGCGGTGGTCGGGCGCGTGCTGAACGCCCTGGGCGAGCCGTTGGACGGGCTTGGCCCGGTGGAGGCCCAGGAATACCGCCGCATCGAGATAAAGGCCCCGGGGATTGTGGCGCGGCAGCCCGTGCGCGAGCCCCTGCAGACAGGGATCAAGGCGATCGATGCCATGACGCCGATCGGCCGCGGCCAGCGAGAACTGGTGATCGGTGACCGCCAGACCGGCAAGACAGCCATCGCGATTGATACGATCATCAACCAGAAGTACACGCACGAAACGGATACGCCGGTGTACTGCATATACGTGGCCATCGGTCAGAAGCAGTCCACCGTGGCCCAGGTGGTGGAACGCCTGAAATCGTTCGGTGCCATGGAGTACACCACTGTGATAGCGGCCACCGCATCCGAGATGGCCCCCATGCAGTATATTGCACCCTATGCAGGCTGTACCATGGGCGAATGGTTCAGGGACAACGGCCAGCACAGCGTGATCTTTTATGACGACCTCAGCAAGCACGCCAATGCATACCGCCAGTTGTCGTTGCTGTTGCGGCGTCCGCCTGGCCGCGAGGCATATCCCGGGGACGTGTTCTACCTGCATTCGCGACTGCTGGAACGTGCGGCAAAGATGAATGACGAACTGGGCGGCGGCAGCCTGACAGCGATCCCGATCATCGAGACCCAGGCGGGCGACGTGTCCGCATACATCCCTACGAACGTGATTTCCATCACCGACGGCCAGATTTACCTGGAAACCGACATGTTTTACAAGGGCATACGGCCGGCCATCAACGTGGGCCTGTCCGTGTCCCGTGTGGGTGGCGCGGCCCAGCGCAAGGCCATGAAAAAGGTGGCCGGCAGCCTGCGTTTGGACCTGGCGCAGTACAGGGAACTGGAGGCATTCGCCCAGTTTGCGGGCGAACTGGACAAGGCGACCCTGGCCCAGTTGGAAAAGGGGCGGCGACTGGTGGAAATCCTGAAACAGCCACAGTACAAGCCCTTGTCCATGGAAAAACAGGTGTTGATCATCTTTGCCGGGACCGCGAAGGAAGGCTTTTTGATGGACCTGCCAACAGACGTGCTGGGACGCTTTGAAAAGGAATTGCTGGCCTATTTCGAGGCAAAGCACCAGGATGTACTGGATGAAATCAGGGACAGCGGCCAGTTGTCCGACGTTGTGCGCGAGAAGATGGCCCAGGGGATACGGGAATTCAAGGCGACCTTCACACAGGAGGCCGGCTGATGGCCACTCTGAAGGAGTTGAAAAAGCGCATCGTTGCGGTGACCAAGACGCACCAGATCACCAAGGCCATGAAGATGGTGGCGGCTGCGAAACTGCGGCGTGCCCAGGCGAACATGGAGCGTGCCAAGCCGTATGCAAACGGAGTCAGGCAGGTGATAGCGGACCTGGGGATGCGTGTGAACAGGGATGCCCACCCGCTGCTGGCTGTCAGGCCGCAGAAGCATGCCATGGTGATCGTGGTGACATCGGACCGCGGGTTGTGCGGTGCCTTCAATGCCAATATCAGCAAACGAGCCGAGCGCTATATAAAGGACAACGAAGGCGGCCACGAGCAGATTGACCTGGCCGTGATCGGCAAAAAGGGCCGGGAATACCTGCGTTTTCACAACTACCGGATAAACCGGGAATACATGGACGTACTGACGGAGCCGACCATGGAGCGTGCCTCCGAGATCGGGGCCGAAATCGTGAGCCGCTACATCGATAACGGGCTGGATGCGGCATACATTATTTATAACGAATTCAAGAATGCGGCGAAACAGGACATCGTGGTGGAACGCCTGCTGCCGATCCTGCCCGAGGAAATGGGTGTCGAGTTGAGGCCCGTGGAGGACACGCGGGAATTTTTGTATGAGCCGTCAATGGCACAGGTGTTGGAGGCGATCCTGCCGTTGTACGTGAATGTGAGGCTGTATTTCGCAGTGCTCGAGTCCCTGGCTGCCGAAATGGGGGCCAGGATGACGGCAATGGATGCGGCAACGACCAATGCCGAGGATATGATCACGCGGCTAACCATGCAATACAACAGGACCAGGCAGGCCGCCATTACAACGGAATTGATGGAGATTGTCGCGGGCGCGGAGGCCCTGAAATAACAAGGAGTACATGGCATGGCAGAGAAAGGAAAGATAGTGCAGGTTATCGGCCCGGTGGTGGACGTAAAATTCCCGTCAGAGGACCTGCCCGAGATACTGAATGCCCTGACGGTGTCAAACCCGTCGATCAGCGATGAACCTGACAACCTGGTGCTGGAAGTGGCACAGCACATCGGGAACTCTATCGTCAGGTGCATTGCAATGGACAGCACGGACGGGCTCGTCAGGGGCATGGACGTGAAGGATACGGGTAATCCCATCGAGATCCCGGTCGGGGCCGAGACCCTGGGCAGGATACTGAACGTGATCGGCAAGCCCGTGGATGAAATGGGACCGATCGAGGCAAAGCACCACTACCCGATCCACAGGCCGGCCCCCACCTTGCTGGACCAGAACGTATCCGTGGAGATGTTCGAAACGGGGATCAAGGTGATCGATTTGCTGGAACCTTATTCCAAAGGCGGCAAGGTAGGCCTGTTCGGCGGTGCGGGCGTGGGCAAGACCGTGATCATCATGGAACTGATCCACAATATCGCCATGCACCACGGCGGTGTCAGCGTGTTCGGCGGCGTGGGCGAACGTACCAGGGAGGGTAACGACCTGTGGCGTGAAATGAAGGAAAGCGGCGTAATCAATAAGACGGCCCTTGTTTACGGCCAGATGAACGAGCCGCCCGGTGCAAGGGCCAGGGTGGGGTTGACCGCCTTGACCGCGGCCGAGTACTTCCGGGACGAGGAAGGTCAGGACGTGCTGTTGTTTATCGACAACATCTTCCGTTTTACCCAGGCGGGCAGCGAGGTGTCCGCGTTGCTGGGCCGTATTCCGTCCGCCGTGGGTTACCAGCCGACCCTCGCGTATGACCTGGGCGAGTTGGAGGAGAGGATCACGTCCACGACCAAGGGGTCGATCACCAGTGTGCAGGCGGTTTACGTGCCTGCCGACGACCTGACCGACCCTGCACCGGCCACCACGTTCAGCCACCTCGATGCAACCACGGTGCTGTCCAGGCAGATCGCGGAATTGGGGATTTACCCGGCCGTTGACCCGCTGGACTCGACCAGCCGGATCCTGGACCCGGCGGTGGTGGGCGAGCGCCATTACCACGTGGCCAGGCGTGTGCAGGAGGTGTTGCAGGAATACAAGGACCTGCAGGACGTGATAGCCATCCTGGGCATGGAGGAATTGACCGAGGAACAGAAGATCACGGTGGGCCGTGCACGTCGTATCCAGAGGTTTTTGTCCCAGCCGTTCTTTGTGGCCGAGCAGTTTACCGGAACACCGGGTAAATACGTAAAAATGGAGGACACGATTCGCGGCTTCGAGGAGATATTGGAAGGTAAACACGACCACCTGCCCGAGCAGGCATTCCACATGGTCGGGACGATCGAAGAGGCCATTGAAAAGGGCAAGAAGATCTTAGGGGAGTAAGTGGTGATACTGAATGTTGTAACCCCTTACGGTGCAAAGTTCGAAGGCGTCAAGGTCGCGTCGGTCACGCTGCCGGGCAAGGTGGGCGAGATGCAAATCCTGCCCGGTCACGAGGCGTTGATGGCGGCGCTGCGCGTTGGTGTCATGCGGGTATCGGACGCACAGGGGCATGAAACGATTGCTGCGATTTCAGGGGGTTACGTGGAGGTGCTGGCGGACACGGTAAATTGCCTGGTTGAGACCTGCGAGACAAGGGACGAAATCGACGTGGCGCGGGCCAGGCAAAAACTGGAAAGCGTCCGGCAGGCCCTCAAGGATGCCGAACCCAACACCAAGGACTACCAGCGCCTGCAATTGTCCATGGCCAAGGCCGAAATCAGGATTCAGGTTGCAGGCAAAACCAGGGAAAATTAACCGTGGCGGCGCAATCCTGAGGTAACCCCCACAACAGACCTTTCCTTCGCGCTCACCTGACTTCAGTGTGCTATTTTAGAGTCGATACGGCTGATCAATGCATGTATCTGCCTGCACCTGACTCCACGCTTGCTGCGACTGGTCCTGCATACGCGATTCTGCAATAACGCCAGGTTGTCCTTGGCATCCTCCAGCATAATACCAGCGCTTTTATGAAAGATCGATGTTTCCGGGATGCGTAATAACAACCCTGCGGCATCCATGACCTTTTTCTGGCTCATGGATTTCTGGGCAGCGATCAATAATTTCCTGTTTTCCTTTTCGAGTTCAACCTGGTTTTTCAATGTTATGACTTTAGGGTCACCAGGGGATAATTTGTCCGCCTTGGCAAGAAGGCTTTCCGCTGCATCCAGGTCGCCGTGTTTCAGGAACTCCTTGGCCTGCGCTAAAAGCGCTGAAATATCCACATCCCGGATTTTGTGTGCAGGGACGACTTTTACGGAGGGCTGCTTATTGTGCGCTATCTGCCCGTGTTTTACGATTCGCGGCTGCACCTGTCCGGATGACGACTGTTTGCTCAGTGTTCTCACCACATAAAAGACCAGGAGAACCAGTATTATGGCCAATATCCCGCTAACTGCCAATAGCATCCTGGATCTGGCAGATGGGGTCTGGATCTTGCCCGGAATTATCCAACCACTCTTGGTCTTGGTGGTATCCGCACCAGGGATTTCAACTTTGAATTCCAGGTCACCGATCCTCAGGTCATCACCACTGCGTAATTCCCACGTGTTGACCATGCGACCATTTACGTACACCCCGTTGGCGCTGCCCATGTCCTTCACCAGGACCGTACTGGGATTCATTACCAAAAACCTGGCATGGACCCTGGAAATCGACGGGTCCACAATAACGATTTGGCAATCATTGCCCCTGCCAACCAGAGAAGTTTTCTCTTTAACCTCAAATATTTCGTCCTTTACCGAGCGATTCAACCCTATCAATCGCAAAAAAACCGTATCAGGTTCAAGACTTTGTACTCCGCCATGAACATGGATATGAAAATCACCCACTCGAAATACGGTACCATCCAGTAACATAACGGGTTTTGTGATCTTCTTGCCGTTTACAAAGGTTCCGTTTGCGCTATTCAGGTCCTCGATAAAAAGGGCATCATCCTTGGTAAACAGCCTGGCATGCCGCCTGGATACATTATCCCCGGGAAGCACTATATCGCAATTACTGCTGCGTCCCAGAATGAATTTTCCCGCATCGAATTCATATTCGTCCGTTACCGTGCCAAACCGGTCTTCAACCAGGATTTTAAAACGACCATCCGCCATTATTTATCCCCAAACAACACCTCTTTACCGGGTGAATCCTTGTCCATTTTCAGGCGGGTTACCCTGGTCACCCTGGAGCCAATGCCGGGTTGCCTTTCCATGCTGATAATAAGGTCAATCGTGGAGTATATCATCCTTAAGCGGTCCGTATGCGTCAATGCAGGGTACAGGATATTTAATTCCATAACGAGCCTGTCCAGGCAGGCCTGGCAATCCGACGACGACAGGGTTGCGATTATGGAATGACGCCCCGATACGATCAGCTCCAGCATTACCTTGACATCGTTCAGGTCGAGGTCCTCAAACACCACCCAGTCCGGGCTGATGCTGTCCAGGATGAATGCTGCGTGTGTCGGTTCCTGGTCCAGGTTGTCCTTGTTGACCAGTATCGTATTGACATGGGGTGCCCTGAGTTCACTCCTGCCTTGCAGTAACACCAGGTTGGCCTCCAACGGCATAAGTGACAGCAGTGCATTCAACAAAACCGTCTTGCCGGAATGTTTCGGGCCGCATATTATGATGTTCTGGTCGTGGTCTATCGCGTCTTTTATCAAATCAACAGCCTTCTGGTCCAGGGATTTTGCCTGCAACAGGTCCTGCAACGTCAGCCTGGATGCCTTGCCTTTTTCCAGGATGATCGTATGTTTGCCACTCAACGGCGGCAGCAGCAATTGTAACAGGGTACCGTTATCCATCCGTCCCCTCAGGTAGTGCCTGGCGGAAACGTCCTTTATGTTTGCCTGTTTTACGAGTTTCGCCATGACCCTGGTCAGGGCGGCAGTGGAACTGAACACCTTGGATATCCGTTCCCATTGAAAACCGCGTAGCACAAATATACTGGTACAACCGGTCACGTGTATGGCCCTTACGGCTTCATCCGCCAGTGGTTCCTCAAGCGGCCCCAGTCCTGTGTACTCCGAGAGTATGTCCTGGGACAATACGTAGGGGTCTATGCTCGATGGAATTTCATTGGATCGCCTCATGCTTTCCACTATTTGCATCAACCGGTCAGAATAGTAGGACCATTCTTCATCCGATATTTCTTTGTCGCCCACCGGCATATCCTTAAAGACCGCCTTACTGGCCCTCTGGGCAACCTCTGACAACACCAACCTGTAGGCCTCCAGGTCCTTACCCGCGGCATCAAGTTTTGCCTCCGATGGAATGGTGGCCACCTTGTCGGTCAGCCCGGCATTCACATCCGCATCCCTGGCCAGTACGGCCTGGTTTTCTTTATCCTTATCCTTGGCCTGTTCCGCTGTTTTCTTCTTGGACTTTGCCATTGGCTTTGTCTTTTCGGTTTTGCCCTCTTTTTGTGGTTTCACCTGCTCCGGCTCTTCCAGGACCTCCGCTTCGATCTCCTCCACCTCTTCCACAATGTCCTCGTCCTCCAGGACTATTTCCAATTCCTCTTCGTCCGGTGGAGGGGGGAGTTCCTCCTTGCCCGAAACAGCGGCCTTTTCCACCTCTGCCACATCAACAGCCTTTTGGGTCAGGGTTGCCTTGTATTCTGGTTTCTTTTGTTGTTCAGGCGGCGCAGGTTTTGCCTCTTCAGCCTGTTTCGTCGGTTTTGCGCCTGCTTCCTCCGCCGTGGCTTTCAGCACAAAATCCCCGATAAATATACGGTCCTCCGGTCCTATGGGCTGGGGGGCACTGATCCTTTTGCCATTTACATAGGTTCCATTCGTGCTGCCATTGTCATCTATGATCAGCTGTTCACCCTCAAGTTTCAACGTTGCATGTCTTTTGGATATGTTGGGTTTGGGCAGTGTGATGTCATTTTTCGGTATGCGTCCAATCGTCGCCACAGTTTTGTTAACAGTGATAGTCCTCTTTTTTTTGCCTCGCTCCGTAATCAATATCTTTATCATGTTCTCACCTTATATATTCCCTCTGCTATTGTTTCAAAGAACACTTCCACTGTCAAGTTTGATGCATTTTCGAGGAATCTTCGATACAGGTTATTTTTAGAGTACGTTATTTATCAAAGCATTACAAAATCAGGGCACAAAATCGTCCATTCTGACAAAACGCATGTACAGGGGATTAGGGTAAACATTTGGTGGCCATAGTGGCGTATTTACATGCACTTATAGCGTTTTTGAATTGCAAGATTTTTGTTGATATGCGATGCATATCGGCTACTGGGTCCGAATGTGTCCCTGCCTCCCTGATTCCTCGCCGGCTTCGAGGCCGTTTGTTGCGCTGTGGCTGCGTGACTCGCTCGGCCCTCCCGGGCCTCAATAAAGATGTGATATGCGTTGCATATCAGGGTTTAGGTCCGGCAGGCAGGGATGCAAGATTTGAAACAGGCAAAGGTTTGTTGCAATGGCTCGGGGTCGGTGTCGCCAGCAAGAATACCGTGCATGATTCGTAGTGGCGGGTGTAAACCCGCACGGTTTCAATATCACAAAAACGAAAACGCAAGATTTTCATATGTGACCACGCATAACCTTGTGTACACGGCCAACGGCCGCGGACTCGGCCACGGAATACGGATGTTAAACGACCCGGTTGGGGTAAAAATTTGGAATTTTTGCAGGATTAGAGCCGAAAAACCCAAACTTACCGTTGATTCTTGGGGTATTTTCTTTTTTGCTACCATCTCAAGCCCTTACCTGTCAAGTATCCGAAGACATCGAAGTTGGCTCATTTTCCCAAAATTACCCGACTAATTTCAGGCTAAGCCTCCGTTCTTGACCAGTTTATCCTTACCAGGGATAATGATGCGTGGAGGTCGTGTATGCATCCTGTGATTCATTTGGGACCGTTGGAACTGCCATCCTATTTCCTGATGTTAACAATAGGATACCTGATTGTATCGTTTATGGCGTTCAGGGAATTTGATCGGGAAGGCATACCCAGGAACAGGGGCGTTGACCTGGTCATCGTGTTGTTCATCGCAGGAATCGTAGGTGCCAGGTTGTTCAGCGTGGTTGCAGACGGTTATTTTATGGACTACGTCCACCTGTGCACCAACCCGTTGCTGGTGCAGGGTGAGCACCTGCCAGGCGGACGCCTGTGCATAAGCAACGACCAGTGCAAGGCTGCGGACAAAGGCGAATTATGCGATAAATCCACCGGGGTATGCCATCCGGGCCGCGACTGCCTGAGGGCCTTCAAGTTCTGGTACGGCGGGCTTACATTTTACGGAGGCGTATTTCTGGCAGTGCTTGCGGGCTTGTGGTACATCCGGCGTTTCAAACTGCCCCTGTTCAAGATCATGGATACAGCGGGATGGGGGATAGCCCTCGGCCTTGGATTCGGCCGAATCGGCTGCCTGCTGGCAGGATGCTGTTTCGGTCTCCCCTGCAAGGTCCACCACTGGTATTGCCTGGTGTTTCCCCGTGGCAGCCCTGCGTGGGAGCACCAGGTGAGGGAATTACACATCCTGTCCGCATCAGCGGCCCACAGCCTGCCGGTTTATCCAACGGAACCGCTGCACAGCATCAGCAATTTCCTGATATTTGCCTTCCTGTACTTTTATTTGCGGCCAAGACGCAAGTTCGACAGCCAGGTTTTTTACGTGTTCCTGATGCTGTACTCAGTAACCAGGTTTACCATAGAATTCATCCGCGGTGACCCTCGAGGTGGTTTTTGGGGCCTCTCCACGTCCCAATGGATAGGGATTCCGGTCTTTTTTGCAGCGCTGTTTTTATACGTATGGACATCACACCGGGCTCAGCAACACACGGAGTAGTATTTATCCACTAACCGGATAAAACATTATCCACAAGGCGCAGGTTTGTGGTACGCTAAAAGTTCCCAAAAAAGTGTAATACTTTGTTTTTACTCAATGAATTATTTTCTTGAGTAATAAAATAATTGTGGTATGCTTTTTGCAGTATGTTGCGACAGGAGGTGCTACCTTGAGCAAGGACAGCAAACACACATTGACACCAATTCCAAAGCCCAACAAAGCGGTTCAGACCCTGTCCCCGTACGACCCGGCCAACACGAGGGATGCCTCTTTGCGCAAAACGTATCCCGTGCCGCTGAAACTGGACTGGAACGAGTCCACCCGGCCACCTTCACCCAACGTGGTCCAGGCAATACGCAACCACCTGTCGAAAAATCACCTGAACCTGTATCCGGATATTGCCGTTAAACGCCTGCGCATGGCAATTTCCCGGTACACGGGGCTTGGCGCGGATCACATCCTCGTAACCAACGGCAGCGATTCCGCCTTGGAACTCATTGTTCGGACCTTTATGGACCCGGGCTCAGTGGTGGGCGTACCTGTGCCGACGTACAGCCATTTTGTGGTGTTTTCAAGGGGCGCGGGGTTGCAGATCCGGGAAATCATGTACCAGGACCCGTTTCAGGTGGACTGGAATGCTTTACGGGCCGCATTAAATGATGGCGTATCCATGCTTTACCTGCCGAGTCCGTCAAATCCAACGGGCATTGTTTACCATGGCGAACTGGTCAAACGCATGGCCAGGCGTTTCGAAAATGTAATCTTCCTGCTGGACGAGGCCTATTTCGAATTCTCAGGCACCACCTGTGCGCACCTGGTGGACACCTACCCAAATATCATCGTCACCAGGACATTTTCCAAGGCCTTTGGCATGGCCGGGTTACGCGTTGGTTACGTGCTGGCCCACCCCGAGGTCGTGGCAACACTGTCGAAATTGCATAACCCTAAAAGTGTGGCGAGCCTGAACCAGGCAGCAGCCGTTGGTGCCCTGGAGGATGTCGAATACATGAGTACATATGTAAAACGGGTCAGGGCAGCCAGGGAATGGACGGTGGACCAGCTCTTAAAAATGGGCATAGACGCCAGGACGACACATGCCAATTACATCCTGTTTCACGTGGACAATCCGCACGATTTCGTCCGGGGGCTCCATGACCTGAATTGCTTCGTACGTGACCGCTCATCCATGCCTGGCATGGATGGCTGGATCCGTGTTACCGTGGGCACTATGGACGATATGCGTCAATTCGTTAACCGGGTTGCAGTAGTGCTTTCCGGTACCAGGCAATCCATCCGCCCGTCCATGAATGCCTATCCCAACAAGCCGGATTTAATCTGAGACTGCCGGAAATTTCCAGGTTCAGGTCCGTCCGGCATTTCATATTTACAAAAACCGGGCATGCTGATACAATAGGGTAACTTATAACCTGTACGTATGAGGAGAAGCGATGCTTGAGAAATCGATCAAAACCCTGATGGTGGTCATTCTGTCGGCAGTTGCCCTGGCCGTGGCTGGTTGTGCTGGTGCAGAGGTAACAAAGGCCAGGTTGCAATTGAATCCGGGGGCAATTACCCGGTCCGATCCCATCCTGATTAAGCCGGTTGATGCGTCCAAAACGAAATTTCAAGGGGATTTTTCGGATGACCCACCCAGCGTGGCTGCGGGGCGTAAACAACTGCATGATACCTTTGCGCAGCAGGCCGTGGCAAATTTGCGTAAGGAAGGTTTAAAGGCATTGCTTTATACCCCGAAAACGGCTGCAACCATGCCGGGTGCTGCCGTGGTAAACCTGGATGTAAAGACCTTTGATGCAGGTTCGAATGCTGCCAGGTTCATGGTAGGATTTGGGGCGGGCGCCTCATACATGCTGACGGACGTGACCATCACAAAAGGCGGCAAGACCATTGCGGATTTCACCATAGATGCCAATTCCGGGGCCAGGGGTGGATTTACCGCCCTGGGTAGTTGGCTGGGCAGGCATATCCAGGATTCGGTCAATATCCTTGTTAATTACTTGAAAAAACGGGTGAAATAAGCCCAAAGTCCGGATTCCTGTTTTATTCCACTGATGCCAGCCGTGCTGTTTTCGGATACGCGAGGCGCACATGCGGGGTCTGATCCCCCTTCCTGAAAACGACCGGTCAGTAAATTTGGTTGAAGTTTACCTGTTTGGCTCTGAGGGGGGGGCTTCCTCTTGTTGCGTGACGATAAACAGGTCCACAAATCTGCGTGCTGACAACGCACGTATGAATAATTGCATCCTGGCCTCGGCCTGTTCCACGTCCATTTCGGACTGAAGGCTGTGTGTAATCTCGGCCACTGAACGGTGTCCGTCGATTAAACGCCATACCTTGCTGCCGATTTCGTCCAGGTCCACCCGGACAACGTCCTTTCCGCTTACGGCGCCGAGCAGTTTTTTGGCCAGGCGGGAATGATACCGGGGGACCAGCAGGGTTACTTTGCCATCTTCGGCGATCTCGGATTCCACGCGGACCACCGGTACGGTTTGCAGGATGTCCACGTCCCCTGATTTGGCAGCGGTGTGGTCCTTATTTTTTCGCACCCATGACCTTCTTGATCGGGAAATAACTCAGCACAAAAGCGAATGTCAACAGTAAAAAGAATCCAAGCCAGGCCGAATCACCCAACACAGGGAATTTTATGCCTGCGGCAAACAGACCTGCAATGGTGACGCCCATCAACGCCTCACCGGCGATCATGCCTGACGCCAACAGCAGTCCTGAGTTTTCGGCCACCTGTTTCTGTTCCTTGGATGCGTTGCGTTTTTCCAGGTACGACTCCACGAACCATTTGATCAGCCCGCCGAAGAATATGGCGAATGTGGACTGAAACGGCAGGTACATGCCCACTGCGATCAACATCGGACTGGGTGAGCCCATCAGGATCAGGGCCACGGCGAACAGCATGCCAACGATCACCAATGACCACGCCATCTGGCCGCCTACGATACCCTGGGACATCATGGCCATTAGCCCGGCCTGGGGGGCTGGCAACGTACCGTTGATGATGTCGCCTTGCAGCAGGGATATGACGAATACCAGGGTCAGGCCGGCTGCCGTAACACCCAACAGGCCTCCCACCTGCATCTTCCAGGGCGTACCACCCAGCATATATCCGACCTTCCAGTCCTGGATCATGTCGCCAGCCACGCCGGCAACGGCGCATACCACGGTTGCTACGCCCAGCACGGCCGCAATACCGGATTTACCCTTTGAACCCATGGCAACCATCAGGATGGCGGCGATCAGCAGGGTGGACAATGTCAGGCCGGATATGGGGTTGGACGAAGACCCGATCATGCCAACCAGGTAGCCTGCAACAGCGGCGAACAAAAATCCGAGCGCACCCATCACCAGGGTCGCAACCAGGCCAGCGGCCATGCTCGTTGCAAAATGCCAGTAAATCAAGAACAGTGGAACCAGCAGCAACAGGACGCCAATTCCGACCAGTTTGTACGATATGTCCTTGTTTACACGGGAATCCTTTTCCTCGGTCGCACCTGTACCTGCGGGTTTGAAAGCCCTGATTACGCCTTCAAACAGGCTGTTACGCATCTTGTACAGCGTGTAAAACGCACCTACCAGCATGGCGCCCACAGCAATGGGCTTGACCTGGGCATTGTATGCGGAAGCGGCGATGGTCATAAAGGATTTTGCACCGGTAACGTGCTGGAGCCCTATCAGGTCCTTGTTGAGGAAGAGTACAATAGGCATTAGAAACAACCATCCCAACACCCCGCCGGCAAAGGTCAAGGAGGCCAGTTTCGGCCCGATTATATAGCCTACGCCGACCAGTGCCGCCGATACGTTTGGCGTGGCAAAGTACAGGTGGCCCGTGTAGTTTGCCGGTGCCACAGCCTTGTGGGTGCCGGCCAGCTTGAATGCCTTGCTGGTCGAGGGATTGAGGTACTGGATCTTGGACTTGCCGATGGTCCATATCCAGGTCACCGAGGTCTTTATCAACTTCAGGCCCTTGCCGTTATTAAATAGTTCCACGACCGCCGAAAAGACCATGGCCCACAAAACGTAAGCCGCCCCGGTCTGGCCGCCCTGGCCTGCAACCACGATTTCCCGGGTTGCCTTGGATTCGGGGAAGGGCAGCGTGGTATCCTCCACCAGTGCCCGGCGCAGGAATATGATGAATAAAACGCCCAAAATCCCACCAACCAGTACCACTGCGGTTGCTTCCAGGTAATGCAGGTGTTTCCATACACCGGTCATAATGAATGCCGGCAGTGTAAAAATGGCGCCTGCAGCCAATGCCTCGCCAACGGCACCAGTGGTCCTGGCGAGGTTTTCCTCCAGGATTGTGCCACGCAGCGGTCTCAGCACTGCCATTGCAATGACCGCAGCCGGGAAGGTTGCCGCAACGGTCATGCCCGCCTTGAGTCCCAGGTATGCATTCGCAGCGCCCAGGATCACCGCCAGTAACATGCCTAAAAGTATTGCCTTGATACTGAGTTCCGTCATCTGTTGTTCAGGTGGAACAAAGTGCTTACCAGGTCCTGCCATGTTTACCTCCCATGGGTGCAAGTCATTAAGTCTTTTTACATTAAATAGCGGATGTTTGTCAATTACCGGACTAAGACCCAAATTACCGAACTAAATTCGGGATTCAGGACCACAGTCGGACCCTATCAGCCGATATGCATCGCATATCAAACTCAAATCCCGATCCATTACCCAGGCTAATTCCGGAAGAGCCGGAAATCTTACCTGGACAGCCCTTTTGCAGACTTGCATGCATCCGGATCGCCTAACTTGCAAGCCTTGGTATACAACTTGATTGCCCCTTTCACGTCGATTGGTCCACCTTCACCAATTTCCATTAGCCACCCCAGATTGGTGCATCCCCAATGATAGTTTTTATCACAGGCCTTCTTATAAAAAATCCTGGCCTGTTTCGGGTCCTTTGGTCCCCCTTTGCCATTACGTAGCCTCCACCCCAGTTGATTGCATGCCATGCCGCTAATTGTGGTATTCCCCTTGTTGCATATGGGCCTGAGCAGGTCCCTGCCCCTTTTGTTATGATTCAACAAGGCATTCATATGGTGGCAACCGTCATCGTTGTTTTTGTCACAGGATTTTAGATAAAACACAAGGGCTTTTTCCAAATCTTTGGGCCCACCCTGACCGTGTTCCGCTAATTCCCCCAGGTAATTGCAGAGCAGGGCGTTCCCTTTGTTACACAATACCGCGGCCCGGTCCCTGAGATTTTTGTCCTGTTTCAACAAGGGCTTTAACCTGGAACAACTATTATCCTCCTCAAGGATAGTCTTTATTTTGTTCGCATGATAATTTCGTTTACAGTCCAAAAGATATAATTCAAAGGCCTTCCCCAGGTTCTTCGGCCCACCCCGGCCGTCTTCCCACACGACTCCTGCATTGAGGCACCCAATGCTGTAGCCTTTTTTGCATGCCTGCTCATACAGGTCCCTGGCCTTTTTCAGGTCCCGGTAACCAAGATTTCCATGCTCCAACCACCATCCTGCGTAGTTGCATGCCTTGCCGTATCCGGCAGTACAGGACTTTTCGTATAGTTTCAATGCCTTGTGCAGGTCACGCCTGACGTCTTTACCCGTTTCATACTCCTGTGCCAGTGCATAGCACGCCCGGTCATAGCCACTGTTACACCCGGCAATCAAATAGTGTATCTTCGAATAATGATGCCACCCGAACCCCACCACGAATGCCAGTCCAACGATAAAACGCCTTATGTACAGCCGGTACCTGAACCATAGCGATGCAGGTTTAGGAGGGGCATACGCCTGGGCCTGTAACTCTTTCTCCCCTTCAATATATCCAAGCGCCCTTTTCTGGCCCTGTACCCGTGGAAACACGAAAAACGCAGGCTTGCTGGGGTCATTGGGTGCCTGTAATTCACCCTGTAAGTCGGCGATGGTGCGGGTAAACCCCCTGTTAGAAGGCACTGGCACCGGAAACGGGCATTCTTTGCCCAGGAATGCGGCAGCGTCCGAAGGGTCCGGTGGAATACCAGTGTTGCGGTGCATCAGGTGCTCGTGTAGTGCCAGTCTGAACCACAGGTTGCGGTTTTTGAGCCTTCTGATCATGGTAAACACCTGGGAAAGGAGGGGGAAAAATGCGATCGGCGATACAGCCCCCAGTTCGATCATCCACCCGATGAACATGATTGCCATTGTGATAAAGATAAAGGCCCCATGTCCTGGTGGAACCACGTTCCAGGAAACCAGGAGCGCACTTATAAATATGCCTCCGAACATGGCAATCTCGTAGATCATAAACCTCTTCATGTCCACAAACATGATGGAAAATACCATCAAGGCCAGGATAAAAGAGATCAAAAACAACACCTGGGGCACCCCCTGGGCCATCCAGAACAGATCGACGATGTACTTCACAGGTAAACCTATAAAGATGGCCAGAATCACCCATTTCAAAAATTCCGTTCCATATACGTCGTCTGGGTCGTCTGGGCTTCCAAAGATGCGATCTTCGTTCAGAAAACCGATTACAAGCCAGAAAAATCCGATTATGCCCAAATGGCTAAGGTCGAAACCGTGATACGAGGCGGGGTACAGTAACATAAGCAAGGGTAGAACAATGAACATGTCCAGTGCACCTAACAGCCTGAACAGGCCCATGAAGTAGATCCCTGCCCGTAATCCAGGGTCGATAGTGGCACGCATCAGCGTGAATTTGTGGGACAACGGTGCCGGCGGAAGGCCAAAATCCTTTCCCAGGGCAGCGGAAAAATCGAACACCAGTTCCCCTTCCGTACTCACATGGACTTCGGATTCGTATTCCGCATACAGGGCAGTAATTGCATCCTCCGCCTCCCGCAGGTCCGTATCGAACAACACGGCCCACTCCATTGCGGTTACCTTTCCGCCCACGGCATTGACGTAGTTCATGAACCGCCTGTTGCGTGTATTTTTGCGTATTATCCAGTGTTTCATGTTCGCAATGTCAGCATATAAACGGCTGGCCGGCGGGTATGTATGCATGAACGACTGGTCCGGCATAGGATACTCAAAAACGCGCTTGTTTTTGCCGGCAATCACCCGGGTGGCAAGGGCCTCGCCCTTTTTTCGTTCCCTGTCCACCCATGAAAAGGCATCTTCGTCCTGCTCTTTTCTCGCAGCATTGTCCTGTTTCTCCTGCTTGTCGTCGTAGTAGTCCATTCCGTACAGGTCTTCATTCGGCAAGGTGACATACCAGGCGGCAAACAGGGAGCGGGCCTTTATCACATCCCACACTTTGATAAAAAAAACGACGATATTCATGACAAGGATTGCCAGGGCCGGGTGGTGCGGTCGGAAATTCGGACCGAAATCATAGATGATCACACCCTCGTCCGTGACGATCAGGTTACATTTGTACTGCCTCATCAAAGACTTGAGTACCTGTAATGCAGTCATACGGTCAGTACCCATCTGTGCGGTAAAAGCGGGCAGGGTGACCTTCCCGTTGTTTGCCCTGATTACCTCTGTGGCCTTGGACTGTGTACCTGTATTCTCCATATTCTACATTGATTCTCAATCAGGTTTAGTCGAATTATATCATATCTCAGGTCAATGTCGAGTGTACAGGAAGGCCCAAATACCTGACTAAATTCGGCAGTCGTACGCCGCAAGCGGTCCATCTGCTGCGTCATTTTCACCCATGTATGCTCGACGGCGCTCAAATGGGCTCAACTTCTTGCATCTGAACAACTTTCTGCAACCTTTGTACTCAAATTTGATGGACTCGTAATAAATCAAAACAGGCAAATCCATGTCTAATAAAATCAAAGAGTTACAGAGGATAAAATGACCAAAATCGGACTTTTTACGAGTCCATCAAATTTGACAGGTGATTTGGGTTTTTTGCAAAAATCTTGCTAAATACATGTAATTGGATTAAAAATAGGAATATGAAGGTTTGGACAAAAGTGCGTTCAATGCTTACAGACGCTGTTGCCCAACTGGCAGTGAAAAACGGCCTCAGTATCGCCCATATCCCTGTCCAGGTTGAGCAACCTCGATTCGAGAAACAGGGCGACTTCGCCTGTCCATGTGCCCTCGCACTGGCACGAGTACTGCACAGGTCGCCCATGGACATAGCCGAACAGATTGCAGGATATATCGGCGACCTTCCTTCGGAGGTGGAAAAGGTCGAAGTCGCGCGACCCGGATACATAAATGTCTTCATAAAACCCGGGGCATGGTTCGATATGCTGGAAGGGCTGCTGAATGACCCGGCGCGGTTCATTACCTCGGACGTGGGTGACGACATGAGTGTGCTGATCGAATTCGTCAGCGCAAATCCCACGGGTCCGTTGCACGTGGGTCATGCCAGGGGCGCTATCCTGGGCGACGCCCTGGCCAGGGTCATGGCTGCTGCCGGTTTTGCCGTGCACAAGGAGTACTACCTGAATGACCGGGGCAACCAGATCGCGGCACTGGGCAGGTCCGTGCATGTCAGGGGCCGCCAGCAACATGGTTATGACGATGAACTCCCTGAAAACGCTTACAAGGGCAAATACCTGATCGATATCGCAAAACGGATCATGGAATCACCGGATGCAATAGGTTTCAAACTGCAATACGAGACGCTGGGTGAGCCCGATTCCAATCCCCTGGCCACTACGGCCAGTCGTATGCTGCAGGAAGAGATAAAAAAGGACCTCGAGGACCTGGATATCCGTTTCGACAACTGGTTCAGCGAGCGCAGCCTGTACCGGGAAAAACGGGTCGAGCAGGTGCTGACCAGGCTGCAGGGCAAGGGCCTGTTGTACGAATTGCAGGACGGTGCGGTGATGTTCAGGTCCACGGCGTTCGGGGATGACCAGGACCGGGTCGTTATACGCTCCAACAAGCAACCCACCTATTTTGCATCGGACATCGCGTATCATGATCAGAAATTCCGCAGGGGCCTCGACCGGCTGATCAACATCTGGGGCGCGGACCACCACGGCTATATCCCCAGGATGCACGCCGCCATGAAGGCCCTGGGCTATGACCCCGAGAAACTGGAAATCATCCTGGTCCAGATGGTCAGCCTGGTCCAGGGGGGCAAGCCCGTTACCATGGGTAAACGCTCCGGTGACTATTACACCCTGAGGCAACTGGTTGAGGAGGTCGGGAAAGATGCGGTGCGTTTTATCTTCCTGACACGCAAGGCGGACGCCCAGATGGAATTCGATATCCAGTTGGCCCGTTCCCGCAGCCTCGAAAACCCGGTTTATTACGTCCAGTACGGTCATGCCAGGCTGCGTTCGATCATTGCGAAGGCCGAGTTGTCCATCGATGACATTGAATTTCGTCCTGAATTGTCGCGGTTCCTGCAACACCCCGAGGAGCAACAACTGATTAAAAAGGCCGCCATGTTTCCGTTTACCGTGGAGCAGGCCGCTTTGACCAGGCAGCCGCACCTGGTGGCGTTTACCTTGATGGACATGGTAAAGACGTTTCATTCCTATTACACCCGTTACAAGAACACGGACAAGGTGTTGTCCCGGGACCCGGATAAACGGGCCGCACGCCTGGTTATGACCGCTGCGTTGGCGCGGATTATAAAGGAAGGATTGAACCTGGTTGGGGTCAGTGCGCCGGAGGTGATGAACCGTGAACCATGACGAGAGCACGCAGGACCGCCTGGAGGTGAGGGACCTGGACAAGATCCGGGAAATCAGTCCTCCTGGTTCTCATAATGCATTGTTTTCCTTTGGCAAATTGCTGGTATTCGGTGCCGCGTGTTTTGCCGCTGGCATGTGGACCGGTAGCAGCCACGAAAGCAAAAGCATTGAAACCATAAGGCAGGCCGAGGCCTTGCCCGTACTGTTCGCCGAGCGGGGGCTGGACAGGACGCGGCAGCCCATGTTCAGTATCGTGGCGATACCCAAGCGGGCCAGGGTTATTTTCGCAGGTGCGCAGGTGGCGCACAGGCGTAACGTGGTGGCCGTACCCATGCCGGTGGTGAATAAAAAAACAAATATCCGGAAGAATAAAGAAACTGCTGTTACACCTCCCAAAAAGGTGGATAAAACAGGGGTTCAACAAAAGCGCCCTGTGCCACAACGTGCGGTGCATGGCTTTTATGCCCTCCAGATACGTGCATTCAAGGACATGGACGAGGCCAGGACGTTTATCCATGGCCTGAAGGCACAGGGATACAGTTTGTGGACGGAAAAATACAGGGACCAGGCAGGTACGGTCTGGCTGAGGGTATTCGTGGGCAGGTTCAAAAACAGGGCCAGGGCTATCAGGTTCAGGGCGCGTTTCAGGCGCATGCAAAGCATAGATGGACTGGTAGTATTGAAAAGGAAGAACAGGCATGCCACAGCAACACATTGAAATTGTTGAGAAACCATGGGGCAGGGAAATCATCTTTGCGCATACGGACAAATACGTGGGCAAAGAGATCGTCATCCATGCAGGGGCCTTGTTGTCCCGGCAATACCACCGAAAAAAGGATGAAACCGTGTATGTGCTGGCCGGTCCGCTGATTTTGGAGATCGGCCGGGACCCGATAGAAAGGTTGGAACTGGAGCCTGGCAAGGCATTTCATGTGCCAGCAGGTACGGTCCACCGTTATATCGCGCCCGAACATGCGGATTGCAGGTTGATCGAGGTGTCCACCACGGAACTTACGGATGTGGTCAGGCTTGAGGACCGATATGGCCGCAATTAATAAACCTGGAATATTAGTACAGTGACTGCATACCTATCGGCTATAAAAGCAATTTTCTTGACATATAAACATGGGCATGTAATCATAAAAATGAGTTTTTTTGGGTGGAATAATGGCATTGTTTGGGAAAGGTAACCTGGTTGGGCTGGACATCGGGACCTCGTCCGTCAAGATGGCCCACATGAAAGAGACGTCCAGGGGCGTGGAGCTGTTGAGCTTCGACATGGTGGCTCTTCCGCCTGAAACCGTGGTGGACGGCAGGATCATGAATTTTGCCGCGGTGGTGGAGCGTGTCAGGGAAATGGTTAAAACCAACGGCCTCAAGGGCAAGGAAGCGGCCCTGGGGGTGTCGGGAAACTTTGTTATCATCAAAAAACTGCTGATGACGGAAATGACGGCCTACGAACTGGAGGAATCCTTGCAGTGGGAGGCCGAGCAGTATATTCCGTTTGACCTGTCCGAGGTGAACGTGGATATCCAGATACTCAACCCGAGGGCCGGACACGGCCAGATGGACGTGCTGCTGGTTGCGGCAAAAAAAGAGTACGTGGACGAGCATGTATCGGTTGCCCTGGAGGGCGGGTTGAAACCGGTGACCGTGGATACGGCGACCTTTGCCGTTTATAACATGTTTGAGGCCAATTACCAGTTGCCGCCCGGTGAAACCATCGCACTGATCAACGTTGGGGCCTCCTTGACCAACGTGATAGTTATATCGAACAGTACATTGGCATTTACCAGGGACCTGGGCATGGGTGGCAGTAAACTGACCACTGAAATCCAGAAACAGTTGAACGTGACCTTTGAAGAGGCCGAGCAGTTCAAAACCGGCGTGGAAGGTTCCCTGTCATCCTCCACCATAGCCAGGGAGGTGGGTCGTATATCCGAACGCGTGGCCGACGACATGGTTACCGAAATCAAGCGTTCCCTGGACTTTTTCGTGGCAACGAACATGAAGGCGGATATAACCAGGCTTTACCTGACCGGTGGGTCGGCCCAGGTTCCGGCCCTGGTGAGGCGCCTGGAAAATCGCCTCGGCGTGCCGGTTGAACTGACCAATCCATTCAAAAATATCGTGGTGGATGCCAAGAAATTCGATATCGACCTGTTGCAGCGGGTTGCCCCTGCTGCCGGCGTGGCCATTGGTTTGGGTTTGCGTAAACCCGGGGACAGGGCAGTAGCATGATTAGAATTAACCTTATAGGAAGGCGTGTCCGCAGGAAGGCCAGGGCACCAAAAGGCCAGTTGTTCGTGTTCCTTGCAATCCTCGTGGTGGAACTGGTTTTCATGTTTGTATGGTACCAGCGGGCCCAGGGTGACCTGGACCTGGCAACCAGGAGGGCCAGGGAGGTACACCAGAAGGTCGTGAAACTGGATAAACTGAAAAAACAATGGGACGCGTGGCAGAAAAAGAAAAAGGGCATCAAGGCGCGCATGAAGGTCCTGGAACGCCTCAGGTACATCCAAACAGGACCGGCCCGCATGTTACGGTTCTTTTCCTACATGCTGACCAAGCTTCCTGAGACCCCGTCCAACCTGGAGGAATTGAAGGCGCAGGAATTGGCAGGCTGGGACACCAGGTGGGACCCTCGGCGTGTCTGGCTGACCAGGCTGATCGATAAAAAAGGCAATGTGACCATGGAGGGCATGGCCATTGACCATGGTGACGTGGCCGAATTATACAAGCGCATGGAATCCTCGGCCTACGTGGTGGCCTTGAATCCGGGCTCCCAGGAACTGGAACGCATGAAAACAAAGTTAAATCTGGGGTTTATGCCGGTTAAATTCAGGGCGAATTGGCAGGTCAGGTACACGGTGCCAATCAATCTTGCCATGGGGACAACCGGTATTGAGGGGGTAAAATAATGGATAAATTTCTTGAATTACCATTACCTCAAAAATTACTGGCCCTGGTAGTGGTTATGGTAGTGGTCGGGGGGGGAACATACTATGGCCTGATCGACCCTGTCTATACGGATACCAATTCCCAGATTGCGCGTTACCGTCGTAACATGACCCGTTACTACCAACTGAAACGCTTTGACAGCCCGGCATTCAAACAGCAAATCGAAAAGGAACGAAAGGCGCTTGAGGAAAAAAAGGCCAGTTACGAACGTTTGCTTCCCACGCGGGCCGAAGTACCGGAATTCATTGAAAGTCTGAAGACGGATGCCGATACCGCGGGCCTGGAACTGGTCAAATTCGAAAAACAAAAAAAGAACCTCAGGGGCCCGTCTTATATAAAAATTCCCATATCAATCAGGGTCAAAGGCCGTTACTCCCAGTTGATAGCCTTTCTGGATGCGCTGGCCGCACCGACCAAGCGACTGGTAAACATTGAGTCCTTCCAGATCAAGGCCAGTATGCCAAACCTGAGGGATGTGGAAAAGAGTATCGGCGACATAGGGCTTTTGAGGGTGCTAAAGGAAAGGGAGGCCTCAAGGCAATTGACACCCTCGGAACAACAGGCTAAACGGCTGATTCTTTTTGAGGAAGCGGCCAAGCGCACGGTTTTGGATGTGTCGATGAAGGCTTTTGTTTTCATGTATACAGGTAAAAAATGATGAGACGTCGCGCTTTATTCATATTTGTCCTGGCAGGTATAACCGCCTTGAGCCTTGGTTGCGGCCCGGGTCGTAGTATGCCGGTGGTAAGGATGCCTGTTGCACAAAAACAAGCAACCATTGAAAAGCCCAAACACAAGGCGCTCCCCGGTTCGGGAAATGCCAAATTCGACATAATCAGGCCTTTTTTCACAAAATACATTCAACGAAACGAGGGGCTTGTGGACCCGTTCAAGTCGAACCTGGCCATGTTTGCACCCAAGGTTTCCGTTGTGGTGACAGAGGCCAAGCAACAGAAAAAGGAAAATCCCAAGACCCCGCTGGAATATCACGACCTTTCCTATTACCGGTTGACCGCGATAATCAGCGGGACGGCCCTGCCCAAGGCGCTGGTCGTGGACGGAAAGGGGAATACCTACGTGGTCAAACTGGGTACGCCAATCGGTAACCTCGGTGGCAGGGTGACGGCCATCACGGATGACGGTATCGTGGTGGAACAGCCGGGCAAGCCGCCCGTTACGATGAAATTGATGGAAAGTAAAAAGGAAATGGCAAAACTAATCGAGTCCATGTATGAATACTAATTTTTTTGGGATGGAACGAATGTGTCGTACAATAGAAATAGCTAAGGACCGGAGGTTTCGATGATGCGAGCCCGAGTGAGAGCCGTGGTGATCACCGCCTCGTTGCTGGTTGGTGTGACTGGATGGGCCGGGGAGACAAATAGCGTGCAAAAGGTGTCCGTTACGGAGCAGCAGGATGCGTCCGTAGTCGTGATACACACCAGGTCAACTCCGACCTTCAACGTGTTCAAACTGGCAAATCCGCCCAGGATATTCGTGGATGTGTCCTCGATACGCACGAACAGCCTTCCCGGATCGATTACAGTGGATAATGGGGTGATCAGCCGAATCGGCGTTGTGCAATTCCTGTCCGCCGGCCAGGCCCAGACAAGGGTTGTCATCACACTGGTCCGGGACGTCCCATACACAGTCCGGACCCAGGGTACGGACATACTGGTCAAACTGTCCGCTTTGTACCGCCATGAGAATGTAAACACGTTACGCTCCAGGATGCAGGGCATCCGGGAAGAATTGCAAAAGGCAAAGGCAAAGGCGGCACGCCTGAGTGAACAACTGGGCAATGCGAAAAAACTAAAAGAATTACAAAACCTGATTAAACAGGAGCAGGAAAGACGCCTGGCATTGCAGGAAGCGGCAAAAAAAGAGGAAGAACGCCTGAAATACCTGAAGGCATCACAGCAGGCCCTGTTGGAAAAGCAGTCCACGGAAAAACGGATACTCAGCATCAAGGCGGAAAAGAGTTCTGCCAGGAACCGTAAATTGCTGGCTGAATTGAAGCAACTGGCCGCACAAAAGGCGCAACAATCGCAGCAGTTGGAGGCCTTGGCAGCCCAGGTACGCCAGGAAGAAGACATGTTGCGCAGGAAGGCCCGGGAACGCAAGGCCCAGGAGGCGAAACTGGCGGCACTGGTTAAAAAGGGTAATTCGGCGTTGAAGAATTACGTGAAGGCGCAACGCCAGGTGGCCAGACTGCAGGCGCAACTGGCTGATACCAGGGGTAAACTGGCAAAGGCAAGGGCCGAACTACAGCGGACAAAAGCGGAACACGCACGCCTGTCCAGGCAGGTCCAGAACCTCCAGGCCCAGGTGCAGGGATTACAAAAGAAAAAGGGCACACTGACCCAACTGACCCGGCAGTTACGGCAGGTGTCCAGGGAGGCGAGTGTGCTCAAGCAACGCCTGGCGCAAAAGGAAGCGGCTTTGCAGAGGGCGCCAAAGGGCCAGGATATACGGAAATTGAAGGCCGCGCTTGCCAGGACCAGGCGCCAGTACGAGGCCAAGATCGCGCAACTCAACGCACTGGCCGCCCAGAGGGCCAGGGAGGTACAAAGGCTACAGGCCAGGGTCCAGGACCTTCAGCAGGCAAAAGGCAATTTGACCCAACTGACCCGGCAGTTACAGCAGGTGTCCAGGGAGGCGAGTGTGCTCAGAAAGCGCCTGGCGCAAAAGGAGGCGGCTTTGCAGCGGGCGCCAAAGGGCCGGGATATCCAGCAATTGAAGGCTGCACTTGCCAGGACCAGGCAGCAATACGAGGCCAAGATCGCGCAACTAAATGCGCTGGCCACCCAAAAGGCCAGGGAGGTGAGGCGTTTGTCCGTGGCATTGCAGGATTTGAAAAACACCAAATCCTCGCAGACACAGGCACTGGAGGCGCTCAAAAAACGCCTGCACGAGAGGGAACAGGAAATCGAGGTCATGCGCCAGGCCATCAGGAATGCCGGGTTACACGGCAAAAAGACCAGGTCCCAGAAGCGCGAGATCACGCAACTGCGTCGCGACCTGAAGTCCTACGTGCAACAGACCAGGGAATTGAACAGGAAATACAAATCGTTACTGGCCAGGGAAAACATGTTGCGCAGCAAGCGCGAGAAGCGGATACGCGAACTGACCAGGCAGTTGGAGATACTTCAGAGGCAGGTGGCACAGCGTAAGTCCGTGGAGGTGGAAAAACTGCGCAAGGCCATATCCCGGAAGGAGGCGGAAATCCGCAGACTCAGGGCGAACCAGGCCGGCAAACAGGCCTTGCAGGCCCAGCAGGCCAAATTGAAGGCCTTGAAGCGCAGTCTGAAGCAGGCGTCGGTACGTGAGCAGCAGGCCCGGCAAAGGGAGGCCCAGGCCGCGGCAAAGGTCGTGAGCCTGATGGACAAACTGGTCAAGGCCGAGGGTGAACTGGCGGCCATGAAGGAAAAGGTCCATGCCACGACACAGAGGTTGAACCAGTTGACCATGGAAAACCGGCAAAGCAAGCGCCGTATTGCCGAACTGCAACAACAGTTGTCACAGGCCCAGGCGCAAAACAAGGGCGAAGTGGCCAGGCTCCAGAAGGAACTGGAGGCGGAGAAACAAAAACGCAGGGCACTGGAGCGGAAGCAGGCCAGGGCCATGGAGGAACTGCGTCGAACCAGGCGGATGATGGCGCGCAAGCAGGCCCAGGCAAAGGGCATCGAACAAAACTACAAGGTTCGGAAGGGCCTGGTTTGCACGATCCGAAAGGTGGCGTTTGAACAGGGGCGGAGTGCCGGAATGATCCGTTTGTCCATCAAGGGTGTACCGGACTACACGGTGACACGGCTGGGGCCCAAGACCCTGTTGATGACGATCCGCAGGGCGTCGATTGACCCGTCCCTGGAAAAGAAGATGGACGTGAGCGCGTTCGATACCCCGGTGAAACAGGTGACGATCTATAGCGATGGCAAGGGTAACGTCAAATTGCTGTTGGAAGGCAAGATTGCCGTGCGGGACCGCCTGGATGAACTCAGCGGTTTGATTGTATGGAACGTGTTGCCGGATGAGTCAGGTAACATGGTGGCCCAGGTCGGGCAAACCGGTGTGGCCCCCTCCGGGTACAAGGTGCCGAATGCCATCAGGACGGCACAAACAGGCCAGACGATTAGTCCGACCTACCTGAAGCCCTTTGTCGTGCCTAAACGGAAGCGCTTCAGGGGCAAACGGATTAACTTGACCGTTAAGGATGCGGATATCGTAAACGTGTTGACATTCCTGGCCAAGGAAGGTCATGTGAACATCGTTACCACAAAAGGGGTTCGCGGCAGGGTCAGTTTCCACCTGGAAAATGTGCCGTGGGACCAGGCACTTGACACGATCCTCAAGGTCAATGGCCTGGATTACGTGGTGGAACAAGGCATTTACAGGGTGGCACCGGCCCAACAGATTCAGGCCGAATATCAGCGTGAGATGGAAAAACGGAAGCGTGCAAGGGCATTAAAGCCCGTGATGATCCGTTTGATCCCGGTGAACTATACCAGGGCCCAGGACCTGGCCGGCAAGGTCAAGTCCCTGTTGTCCAAGCGTGGGTCCGTAAGTTTTGACAAGCGGACCAATACCTTGATCATCAAGGATACGGAAGACCACCTGGTGGCCATAGAGTCACTCGTCCACAAACTGGACATGCAGACGCCACAGGTATTAATCGAGGCACGTATTGTTGAGGCCAGAACCAGTTTTACCAGGTCCATGGGCATCCAATGGGGTGGAAAATTTGTTATGGCACCGGGTTATGGCAACGATACGGGCCTGGTGTTCCCGAATACAATAGGTATTGGTGGTGGTGCCGATGATAAATCCGCACCGTTGGGCGGGCTGTTCAACGATTCCCCGCACTTTGCAGTCAACCTGCCTGCACCCGCAGGTATGGGTTCCGGTGGCGCCCTGGGTATTACGCTGGGCAGCCTGGGTGGGGCGGCCAACCTCAGCTTGCGCCTGTCATCGGCCGAGGAAAACGGTGATGTAAAGATTATCAGCGCACCCAGGATTTCAACCCTGGACAACGAAAAGGCCGTTATTTCCCAGGGTGTGTCGATCCCTATCAGCGTGGTCAGCGCAGCCGGGGTAAATACCCAGTTCTTCTCGGCTGACCTGAAATTGCAGGTAACACCACACGTAACCAGGGACGGCCATATACTGCTAAAGATATTCATTTCAAAGAACGAACCTGATTTTGGTAACATGGCTGCAAATGGCAACCCCACAATTCAGAAAAAGGAGGCCCAGACCGAATTGTTGGTCAATGACGGGGATACGGCCGTAATCGGCGGAATTTACACCAAAAATACGTCCAAGTCCTACCATAAACTGCCGTTCTTTGGCGATATTCCGATACTGGGATGGCTGTTCAAGACCAAGAGTTCCAAAGACGACCGGTCTGAATTGCTGATATTTATTACTCCCAAGGTAGTAAACAGGGAGGTGAACCTGTGATGCAAAGGATAAAAAAACTCATCCAATTGAAGCAATTAAAGATGGTTGCTTTTGTCGCAGTATGCGGACTGTTCGTGAGCTGTCCCAACCAGCACCCGGGGTCCATCGTGATCCTGGAGTCAATGGCCATGACCAGGCAGAACCAGTGCACCATCCAAAGCGGCACCAGCGGTCAGTTCGTACGGCCTTTCGGCGTGCTGGACCTGGCAGTGACCAACCACTATTACATGTTTCCGCATATTTACAATAATATGCCATCTTCCATGGCCATTAACGGTACCTCCGAGGTAAACCTGGATGTTGAGAATAACTACCTCAATATTACGGGCGCTGATGTAAGGCTGGACATACCCGGGAGTATCTATAACGACTCCAATGTTGACCAGACCAAACTGTATTCGGCGATGGTGGATGGGTTTTTCGTGCCTGCCGCAGGTGGATTGGAGCCAGATACCGATGTGATGACCGCCGTAGAAATCATTCCCGAATCCATAGGTAACGAACTACGCAAGGTGTTCAAGGCCAGGATAAATGCCGATGCGTGCAGCGCGCCATCAGCCGAGGTATATGCCTATGTCAAGATGGAAGGGGTTACATCCTCCGGTCACAAGGTTTCATCGAACACCTTCATGTTTCCGGTTAAATTGTGTTGGGGGTGCCTGGTCAGGTACATAACGAATGACCCTCTGTCCATGAGCCCCCAAAGTAATGCCATTCCTTGTATGCCAGGCCAGGATGATGCATTGTCCAATGTGCTGTGTATTCATGCCTCCATGGACAAAAATGTGTGCTATCCGAACAAGGCCTGTGCCACATCGAAAGACCAGATGTAACTCATTGTTATTATTCATAAAAATTAAGACCTCAATCCATGCAAGGGATAATTGTTCGCGATAGCCGTTGACCGTTGACCGTTGCCGAGACCGTTGGCCGAGACCGAGACCGTTGGCCGTTGACCGTTGCCGAGGCCGTTGGCCGTGGCCGAGACCGTTGGCCGTGTGATCCCGGTGAAAATGAAAGCCGTGGAGCGCAGGCGGCCCCCTGGGATCGCCGGCTTCCAGCCGGCCTTTTCCGAGACCGTGGCAGTGTGCTCCCGGTTAAGACGGAAGTTTCCCGAAAGGCCCGCAGGGCCGTCCCGAAAGCAGCCGCAGGCTGCGACCCGACGCCCGATACCAGAGGCCCGAATCCGTGGCCGTTGGCCGTTGACCGAGACCGTGGCCGAGACCGTGTGATCCCGGTGAAAACGGAAGCCGTGGAGCGCAGGCGGCCTCGCCTGCTTGTTTCGCGGGCGTCCCGCCCGCCTTTTCCGTGGCCGAGACCGTTGACCGTGGCCGTGACCGTGGCCGTGGGGGGCCGGTGGTGATTGCGAGCAAAACCCCGGCTGGAAAACCGGGAATTCCGAATCATCCTCTGGCCCACTGTACAAGCCCATCATGTTTCCGAACCCTGAAAAAAAACGGAAATTATCTTGACAATCCCAAGTGATAATCTTTTAATATTGCAGAAATTTAAACGCTTTTATGTAATGCGTTGGATATTCAAAGGCCTTTTACATGTTTGGGTTGATTGACAGGAGGTACATGATGACCCTGAAACAGATGTCTCTCTTTGTTATCCTGGGATTGGCAATATCATGTTCATCCGGTGGTAAAAATACACCGGAAGCCGATATTTTACCGGGTGTGGATGTCGATGTGCAGCAGCCGGATGCCAGTGGTGATCTGTCCACCGAGGTAACCAACATAAAATGTCACAGCGACCAGGACTGTGTCGGTGTAAAGCCTCTCCCGTGTCAGCGTATGCACTGCAACATTAGTACCGGTTTGTGCGAATCCATACCCGATGACACCAAGGACGGCCAGGTGTGCAACGACGATAATCCTTGCACCCAGTCCGACCAGTGCAAGTCGGGCGTATGCCAGGGCACACCAAAAAAATGTGATGACACCGGTAACCCCTGCACGGTGATGCGTTGTGCCAAGGCGACCGGGGAGTGCATTGTCCAGAACGTGGATGACGGTACGGTTTGCGATGACGATGACCCGTGCACGTTGGATGGGACGACGACGTGCAAGGCAGGTGTATGCGAGGGTGGGAAACACAACCCTGCATGCAACTGCGATATTGATGACGACTGCCTGAAGGACCAATCGTTGCATTTTGACT
>WGCQ01000088.1 GCA_015493765.1 Deltaproteobacteria bacterium | reverse complement strand
GGGATATGTGGATGAAACCAAACTGGTAAGTTTCCTGTCGCGTCAATACGGCGTGCCTTCGATCAATCTTGACGAAGTGGATATTCCGAGCGACGTAATCGACCTGGTCCCGTTTGACGTGGCCAAAAAGCATAAACTGGTACCGGTTGCCCGGGAGGGTGAATCATTGATTGTCGCCACGAGTGACCCTGGCAATATATACGCACTGGATGATATCAAGTTTCTGACAGGCCTGCGTGACGTAGAGGCCGTAGTGGCGTCCGAGAGTGCCATTGCAAAGGCGTTGGAACGGTACTACGAGTTGAACACGGACTACGACAAGATGATGTCCGAACTGGACAGCGAGGTGGACGTAATCCGTGACGACTCGAGGGTGGACGTGGCGGAACTGGCCAAGGCCTCGGAGGATGCGCCGGTGGTGAAACTGGTGAATATGTTCCTGGTTGATGCCATCAAGAAAGGGGCTTCGGATATTCACATCGAGCCCTACGAAAAGGATTTTCGCATACGCTATCGCATCGACGGCGTGTTGTACGAAATCATGCGCCCGCCTATCAGGTTGAAGGACGCCATTACCAGCCGTATCAAGATCATGAGCGACCTTGATATTGCTGAACGGCGTCTGCCTCAGGACGGACGTATCAAACTGGCTGTGGGCAAAGAAAAGGAGGTGGACTTCAGGGTGTCGGTCCTGCCCACACTTTTTGGTGAAAAGGTGGTCTTGCGTATCCTGGACAAGACCGCGATACAACTGGACCTGGGCAAACTGGGATTCGAGGAGGAACAGTTGAACATGTTCCGGGAGGCTATCCACCAGCCATGGGGCATGATACTGGTAACGGGTCCTACCGGGTCCGGCAAGTCAACCACCCTGTATTCCGCGCTCAACGAACTGAACCAGACAACGGACAATATATCGACCGCGGAAGACCCCGTGGAAATGTCGATTCCTGGCGTAAACCAGGTGCAGATGAAGGAGGAGATCGGGCTGAATTTTGCGGCCACCTTGAGGTCCTTCCTGAGGCAGGACCCGGATATCATCATGGTGGGCGAGATACGTGACTTTGAGACCGCGGAGATTGCCGTGAAGGCTGCTCTTACCGGGCATATGGTGTTGTCAACTTTGCATACCAATGACGCGCCCTCCACGATCAACCGATTGCTGAACATGGGACTGGAGCCATTCCTGGTTACGGCATCCCTGAACCTGATCCTGGCCCAGCGTCTGGTACGTAAAATTTGTCCCAAGTGCAAGGAAGAACAGGAGGTGGACAAAAAGGTCCTGGTTGACCTGGGTTTCACGGAGGAGGAGGCTGCGGAGGTCGTCCCCATGAAAGGCCGGGGCTGCAATGCCTGCAACAATACCGGGTACAAGGGCAGGGTCGCCTTGTACGAGGTGATGCCTATCAACGATGAGGTCAAGGAGATGATCCTGCAGGGGTATTCCGCGGCAGAACTAAAGCGCGAGGCAATCAAGATGGGCATGAAAACCTTGCGACGTTCGGGCCTGGACAAACTCAAGGACGGATTGACCACTATCGAGGAGGTATTGAGGGTTACACGGGGGGATTAAAACACTGATGGAACTGGAACAACAGAAAAACAATTTACTGGATCACATAGAAATAAACCAATTACTGCAAGCCATGGTCGAAAAAAGGGCCTCGGACCTGCATCTCACTGCGGGTTCACCACCCCAGTTGCGCATAGACGGACTGCTGTATCCCATCAAAATCCCGGCCCTGCGGCCAAAGGACGTGGAACGGTTGTCCTATTCGGTGATGAACGAATTGCAACGCAAAAAATTCGAAGAAACCAATGAACTTGACATGTCCTTTCAGTGGCAGGGACGCAGCCGTTTCAGGGCCAATTTTTTTAAGCAACGCGGGAGCATGGCCGCGGCTATCCGACAGATACCAAGCAGGATCATGAGTTTTGAGGAACTGGGGCTGCCCCAGGTGGTGGCGCATTTTACCGAACGCCCTAACGGCCTGGTGTTGGTGACCGGGCCTACCGGTGCGGGTAAATCGACCACCCTGGCGTCGATGATCGACTATATAAATGTGCATCGCAGGGCGCATATCATTACAATAGAGGACCCGATCGAGTACCTGCACTGGCACAAGCATTGTATCGTCAACCAGCGTGAGATCGGCTCTGATACGGCTGATTTTGCCTCTGCATTGAGGTACGTGATGCGACAGGACCCGGACGTGGTGCTGGTGGGTGAGATCCGTGACCTTGAAACCATGACTACCACCCTGAGACTTGCGGAAACTGGACACCTTGTTTTTTCAACATTACACACGAACAGCACGATCCAGACGATAGGGCGCATCCTGGACTTGTTCCCCACGGACCAACAAAATAACGTCCGGTCGCAACTGGCATTTGTAATCGTGGGAATACTCAGCCAGCAATTGCTGCCACGAGCTGACGGCAGGGGGCGCATACTCGCATCAGAGGTCATGGTGGCCACGCCTGCGATCAAGAACCTGATTCGAGAGGGCAAGTTGCACCAGATGTACTCCCAAATGCAGATGGGGCAAACGAAATTCGAGATGCGCACCATGAATCAATCGTTGGTAAAACTGGTCGTCGATGGGCTGGTGACCGAGGAAGAGGCCATGAGCAGGGCCTATGACCTGGATGAATTTAAGAGCATGTTGGATCGTGCAAGAAAATAGGCGGAGGAAAGATGCCTAAATATACCTGGTCAGGAAAGACAAAAGACGGAGAGGCCAAAACCGGCGTTATAGAGGCACCTACTCTTGACGTAGCGGAGTCCAGGCTGAGGTCCATGGACATAAGCCCGGATAAGGTCAAGCGAAAGGCTGTTTCATCCTTCCAGTTGAAAATGCCCAAACTGCGGCAGGGTGTCAAACTGCAAAGCATGATGATCTTTACGAGGCAGTTGTCAACAATGATCGATGCCGGTCTGCCGCTGGTTCAGGCCCTCGATGTGCTTGGAACCCAGGAACCTAACCCGTATTTCAAGGATGTAATCCTGGGTGTAAAAGGATACGTGGAGGGCGGTTCCACCCTGGCGGATGCCTTGAAGCATTATCCAAAGGTGTTTGATTCCTTGTTTGTAAACCTGATCGCGGCTGGCGAGATTGGTGGTATCCTGGATACGATCCTGAACAGGCTTGCGACATACATCGAAAAAAACATGGCCATACGACAAAGCATCAAGCGGGCCATGTTTTATCCCCTGCTGGTGCTGGGCATCACCAGTGTTATCGTCACGGGCCTCATAACCCTGGTTATCCCGAAATTTGCCGGCATTTTTAAAAGTATTGGCGGCAGGGAATTGCCTGCACTAACACAATTCGTGATCATGTTATCCAAAAAGGGAATGGTGATTATTCCCATCGTAATCGTAGTCCTGATTATCCTTTACATCCTGTGGAAGAACTTCAGAAAGAACGACAAATTCCGCCTGGCTACGGACAGGTTACTGTTGAAAGTCCCCATAATGGGGCGTTTGATACGGATGATCGCAGTGGCACGCTTGTCCAGGACCTTGTCCACACTGATCGCTTCCGGCGTTCCAATCCTGGACGCAATGGACGTGGTGTCAAAATCTGCGGGTAACGCCGTGGTTGAACGTGCCTTGCTTCTGGCCAAACTAAAGGTTTCAGAGGGCAAACCGCTTGCCGAATCCCTTGGTGCCACAAATATTTTGCCGGAAATGGTGATCCAAATGATTGCCGCAGGTGAATCCACCGGCGCCATGGACGTGATGCTGGAAAAGGTGGCCGATTTCTACGAGGTGGAGGTGGACACTGCGGTTGAGGCCATGAGTAGTGTGATAGAACCAGTGCTGATCGTGGTGCTTGGCGGCGTGGTCGGGTTTGTGATCATCGCCATGTACCTGCCCATATTCCACATGGCGGACAACCTCTCCGGGCATCACTAAACACCAATGAGTGATACCCGCGTCTTCCTGAGTGCCCTGGAAACCGAAAACCTGCGCAGGAAATTATTCTGGGTCTCTCTGTTGAGGGTCTTGTCATTGCTGGCCCTGATTAGCGGTACGATATTCCTGCTTGATGGTTCCAGGTTATCCACCCTGATTAACATCAGGCGTGTGCTTATTTTTACTGGTTTTCTTGCATTGATACCCTCTTTTTTCTATTTTCCCGTTGTTTATTCCGTTAAAACGCTCCAGGGACTGGTTCGGGTTGCCTATGTGGAAATCCTGCAGGATATGTTGTTTTCAGGCTTACTGGTAATCTTGACCGGTGGCACGAGTTCTGCGTTTACATTTTTCTTTTCCCTGAACGTTATTATCGCTGGCATCCTGTTGTTTCGCAGAGGCGCCGTGTATGGGGTGTTTTTGTCCTACATCCTGCTGGCCCTGATGGCATTGATGGAACTGCGGATCCTTCATGCCCCGTCCTGGTTGTATTTATTTGTGATGCCGGCCTCCAAGTCCTCTGTCATGTATAACCTTACAATCAATGCCGTTGCACTGACCAGTATCGGGTATCTGTCATCGTATCTGTCCGAGCAGATTCGCCGTTCTGACATTCAAAAGGAGGAATTGCGATTGGACCTGGAGGACCTGATGGCCCTTCACGAACACATACTCACCAGCCTGGACAGCGGGTTGATCACCTGTGACAGGGAATGGAATGTGGTATATATAAATCCCTCCGGCGCGCGCATGTTGAATACGGATTTCAAAAAGGCACGGACCAGGCGGTTGACAGAACTGCTGGATGGCATCAACGAGCATTTGAGGGGACCTGATACCAGGTTTGACATTCAAATGCCGGGTCCGGGCGATGCCGTCAGGATAATCAATTTTCGTATATCACCATTGAAACCCAGGCTGAATCAGGTCCCTGGATATGTCGTATTGTTTGATGATGTCACCAGGATCAAGGAATTGGAGGCCCGTATGTTGGCCGAGCATCGACTGGTTACAATCGGTAAACTCGCAGCCGTGGTGGCCCATGAAATACGCAATCCCCTGGCTGCTATTAGTGGCGTTATGCAGATATTGTCCAACAAATTCCAGTCAACCGAGGATGAACAAAAACTTGTGTCCATAGTGTTGCGTGAGGTGGATCGATTGAACCAGTGGATTACAGACCTTCTGGATTACGCAAGGCCCGCCAGGGGACGCATGGTCCCCTTGGACCTGTGCAACCTGGGGAACAGGGTCCTGGACCTGTTCCTGATGAATGAAGCGACAAAAGACGTGGATATCGTATTTTCCTGTGACGATGAGGTGTGGATCAATGGTAACGAGGAGCGCCTTACTGAGGTGATTACCAACCTGTTGAAAAATGCTGTTGAGGCAATCAAGGAGGCCGGTATCACGGATGGCAAAATACTGATGAGTGTCATTTGCGTGAATCAGGAAGTCGTGTGCAGAATTGAGGACAACGGTCCGGGCATAAAGAAAAAGGATATGGACCAGGTCTTTCAGCCGTTTTTTACCACCAGGAAAACTGGAACCGGTTTGGGGCTTGCCGTGGTGGAACAGGTGGTAACGGAACACAATGGCCGCGTCAGTATAAAAAAATCCCAAATGGGTGGCGCTTGTTTCGAATTTGTCTTTCCTGAGGCGGTTCAGCAGGAGTGAGCCATCAATCCACGGCCAACGGCATCGGGAACCCTGGTGGAGCGCCGCCGTCCTGGAGGGTGTATAAAGTCGGATTAGGGAGAGCGCAGGCCGCCGGCCTGCTTGTACCGCGGGCGTATCGCCCGCCTTTGGTTGACCGTTGACTGGGGTTTCCGGTTACCACGGGAGCCTTCCCGAAGGCCCGCAGGGCCGCCCCGCAGCAGCCGCAGGCTGCGTCCCGACACCCGACGCCAGAGGCCCGAGTCCGTTGACCGTTGGCCGTGACCGTGGCCGTTGACCGTTGACCGTGGCCGTGTGGATCGCGGGCGTCCTCAAGGGTGTGTAAAGTCGTGATATTACATAACACACAATTCCTTTTTGTAATGTAACACACTGAATTTACACAACATTCGTAGGGGCGGGTTCTAAACCCGCCCTGAATTTACCATCAAATCAACACCATCGTACTGGCACACAGGTGAAAATAACGAAGCAGGTGGGCCGCCGCTTGCAGTGCCTGACACCCGAATTTAGTTAGGTAATTTGGGTGTTTCTGTACTCATTCGTTCAGCCCTCGTGAGCGCTCCAGTAGGTATCTTTGCCTGACTGCCTGGATTGGATTTGGCCCTGTGACTTCAAGAGGGCCAGGTGTTTCAGCACCTCCTGGGGATGCGCCTGCAAGGCCTCGGCCAGGTCGATCAGGGTCTGTGGCCTGCGCAACAGGCTTTCCAGCACATCCTGGGTCGTGATCCTGCTGTCATCGAACGCCCGGCCTCCGGCACGCCTGAACGATGCGATCACGGATGAACGTGGGCCGAATACCTGCTGGGCCTCCACCAGCACGTGGTCCGGGACCTTCAGTTCCATGCCGCCCGGCACGGGACGCACCGCGGTGTTTATGTCGATCGCATCCGGCTGGATATGCTCGATCAGTGCCGCAATCCTGTGCAGGGCCTCGGTATTATCGGTCAGGGCCGCGTTCAGAAAGACCTCCAGCCTGTACTGGCCCTTGAAGCGCTTCCTGAACGCAACCAGGCCGTTCACCATGGCGTCGAAATCAACACCCGGGTCAGGGCGGTTCACCTTGCGAAACGTGTCCGCGTCCCCTGCATCCAGGGAAGGTGCCACCACATCGCACCGGGCCGCAGCATCCGCCACATCCGGGTCCATCAGCAGCGAACCGTTGGTCAGCAGGACCAGGGGTATGTCCGTAAGCGCCTTTATACCGGTGACCACCTCACCCAGTCCTGCGTATAACGTGGGCTCGCCTGAGCCTGCAAAGGTGATCACGTCAGGCCTGGGTCCCTTTTGCAGTGCGTCCTTTATATCAGTCAGGACCTCCTGCGGCGTATAGAACATGGCCCGCTCGTTTCGCAGGTCCGTGGTTCTGCCCAGCTGACAGTAGATGCAGTCGTACGTACACGCCTTGAACGGCACCACGTCCACCCCAAGGGACAACCCGAACCGCCTGGATGGCACAGGCCCGTAAACCCGTTTTTTGAACATTACTCACCTCGTCGCATTTATTACCAGGCCAGCTGCCTGGGTTACAAGCAGGCGAGACGCCTGCGCTCCACGGCCACGGTCACACCCACGGACAACGGCCACGGGATTCGGGTGGCAGGCTTCCAGCCGGCCACACTGTTACTGCCTCTTTCAAGGGCGGATATTGATCCGCCCCTACGATTCAATGCCAAATCCATCAAATCAACGCACCTCATCTACGCCTGCGCTCCACGGTCTCGGCCTCGGCCTCGGTCAACGGTCACGGAAAAGGCCGGCAGGATGCCGGCCCCACTCGGTCTCGGCCACGGTCAACGGCCACGGCCTCGGTCAACGGTCTTCACGCCCGTGACAAAACGCAGGCCTGTCACCTGTTTCAAACTGGCGCCCTGGGACACGGCCAGGTTCACCTGCTCGAAGGATTCCACCTGGACGCCGCACAGGGCGTCGAATCCCAGTTCGAACAACGCAGGGCTCATCGGCGTGGTGGGCCCTACCATCAATGTATAAGCACTCCTGTTGATGTGCGCAAGGACCTGGTCCAGCGTATGTGTCAGGAACACGGTGCCTGTAACCGCCACCACTTCGGCCTGTTGCAGCAACGGGTAATCGCCCGGCCCGTACTGGCCAAAGCCGGGCCTGAGGTCGAATACCATGGTCCGATCCGCCTGTTGTTCCACGTCCCTGGCAAACGGAAACGCCCCGATGATCGCAACCGTGCGGCCCTTGCCCAGTTCCATCAACAAATCCGCTGCATTCAGTTCGCTGAGGCGCATGCCTGCCTGTTCGAGCCCGCTGTTCAGGGCAGCCATGCCTATGGCCGCCTCCACGGGCCGCTCACTGAGCGCCAGCTCCGCCAGTTCCTGCACCCTGCGGCCCAGCAGCCTGCCCGCCTCCCTCACCGGCGGCTTGGGGCCGTTTCCCATGTTCCAGGCCAGGGTGCTGGCCATGCCTGTGGTGACGGTACTGCGCACCACGGTCCAGCTCGCATACACGCGTACGTCCATGACCCGGGCCTCCGGTCGGATCGTGTCCACGATCTCATGGATTACCCGGGTCTGTATCCTGCCTGGCTGCATTGCATTCCTCCAATATTTCTGCCACGACCGGTGGTATCCTGCGGCCTTGCACAGGCACGTACCAGGGTGTGTAAACCCGGGTCTCCGGGTTTGGACGCGTGCTGATTTCCGCAACAACGATGCTGGCCGTTGCCGCGCCCATCGGGAACACCATCCTGAGCCCGGCCACGGACAGCCCTGCCTCGCATGCGGCCCTTGTCAACCGATTCAATCCGATTGCCGGGTACACCATGAACGCAATGCCGTTGTGCGTTAGCAGGTATCGGATACCCTGCATTATCACGGACAGGTTCAGTGCGATCTCGTGGCGTGCAATGGCCTTGGTTCCCGATGGATTCGTCCTGCCAGAGCCCTTCGGGTAAAACGGCGGGTTGCACACGATCGTACGAAACGCCCTGGGTTCGAACATCCCTTTGTAGTTGTTGAAATCGGCCTTTAACATGCGTACCCGATTTTCCAGCCCGTTTTCCCGCACGTTCGTTACTGCGTAGCCATAAAGTTCGTCCTGTATCTCCACGCCCGTTATCGGTCCAACCCCGCAGCGCGCCAGCAGCAACGCGATCACCCCGTTACCGGTCCCGATGTCCAGCACCGGGGCCTTTGCCCGCGCGTGCAGCACGTGGGCGGCAAGGATCAACGGGTCCAGCCCGAACCTGTAGCCTGTCGCAGGCTGCCGCAGGCCCAGGTCGCTTACCGGGAAATCAGGTCCTGGGCGGCACATCCCGCTCCAACGGATGGATCACGATGCCGGAAAACAGTTTGGGGAAGAAAAACGTGGATTTCTGGGGCATCTTTTCCCCGGCCTCTGCCACGGCCATGATCTGTTCGACCTTAACGGGATTCAGGACCACGCCCACCTGGAATTTCGGGTCCGACTGCATCATGTGCACGAGTTCGTAAGGGTCGTGTTCGTACTCGATGTGTTCGCGCCTGGCCACCATGGCCGGGTCGATCCCCAGGACATCGTTGACCACCTTGTGATGCAGGAAACTCACGTCCAGGGACGCCACAGCCGGGTGCAGCACGCCCGCGTTTACGAATGCATCCTTCGCATCCTGTTTGGCCTTCACCAGGTAGGGCACGGGCCGGTCCTCTTTTAACACGAACACGAATGCAGTGCCGTTTTTGCCCGCCTTTTGCAGTTCGCCCAGTGCCTCGTCCAGTTGTCCGAACGGCTCGGACCAATCCAGAAATCCAGCGGTCTGCACCTTGAACCCTGCCGGGTCGAAACCTGCAACGCCGTAAAACAGCCGGTTTATCGACAGGATCACCAGGCCTTCCTGGAACACGTTGGCCGCGTACACGCTGGCAAAGTTGAACGGCTCATCACCGCTCACCTGCGTTTCCATGCCGCGCCTGAAATTCCGGTAATTGCGCTGGGTCTCGAACCGGTGATGCCCGTCCGCAATGAACAACTCTTTGTCCTGCAAGGCCCGTGTGATCGCCTGGCAGGCGTTTGCATCCGTGACCCTGGACAGGCGATGCCTGACCCCGTCCTTCAGCGTCACGTCAAACACCACATCCGGCTCCGCGGATTCGATCGCCTTTTCCACCAGCCTCTGCGGGTCCGCGTAAAACGTAAACACCTGGCTGGCCACCACCCCGGTGGCACGAAACAGTTTGAACCGGTCCTCTTTTGGCGCGTCCAGGGTCTTTTCATGCGCCAGGACCTCGCTCTTGTCCTGGATTTGCAGTCTGCCGATCACGCCTCGGCGGGTCACCTTTTCGCCTGTGGGCAGGCTGAATTCCTGGTCATAGACGTAAAAGGCCTCCTCGTTGTCCCGGACCAGTGCCCCTGCATCCAGCATGCGCCGCAGTTCCATAGCGGCCTGCCGGTACTTTGCATCAGCCTCGCCCTCGGGCAGGATCACGTGCACGATGTTGTGCGGACTCATTTGTGCCAGTTCCTGGCGTTCCCTGTCGTTGATCACGTCGTAGGGCGGCGCCAGGGTCAGGCTGACATCGACCTTTGACGGGTCGAAACGTATGCCTTTTTCCGGTAACAAGGTGTTCATGTTTAACCTCTTTTTACATCAATGTCGTTGGTTATATGTCTTTGAATTTATTTATCTTTTACGCTTGTAAAAGATCGTAATCGTCAGGCAGTGAAACTCGCTGTCCGAACTCTGGGTCACCACCTTGTCCACCACCTCGATGTCCTTGTTGCGCTCCAGCCAGTTCGTGATGGCCTCGCCCAGTTGTTCCCTTTCCTTGGACTTTGTCGCGGAAAAAACCTTTACTCCATCAAACATCCTATCACCTCCTACACCACTGTTTGAGTTCTACCCAAATTACCGGCCTAAATTCGGGAGCCGAGCCCTTTGTCCTCAAATTTGACCGGTAATCTGGGTTTCCCTATACACACCAAAGACCTCCCTGAACACATCGGAGATCTCACCTACCGTTGCACCAACCCTGACCGCATCCAGTATGGGATACATCAGGTTGTCGTCGCCCTTTGCACACGCCCTGACCGCATCCAGGGCCTTTTGCACCTTGGCCTGGTCCCGTGAGGCCTTGAATTTTCGCAGTTTTTCCTTTTGCGCCCTCTCCACCTCGAGGTCGATCTTCAGGGTGGGGATGGGCTCCTCCTGTTCGTCCACGAATTTATTGATCCCCACGATGATCCGTTCCTTTTTCTCCACTGCACGCTGGAATTCGTACGCGGACCTGGCGATTTCACGCTGGGGATAGCCCTTTTCCACCGCGGTCACGATCCCGCCCATCTCGTCGATCTTGTTGATGTACTCCATGGCCCGGCGCTCCATTTCGTCCGTTAGGTGCTCCACGTAGTAACTGCCGGCCAGAGGGTCGATCGTATTGGTCACGCCGCTTTCGTATGCAATGATCTGCTGGGTACGCAGGGCCAGTTTGGCAGCCTCGGCCGTGGGCAGGGCGTAGGTTTCGTCCAGCGAGTTCGTGTGCAGGGACTGCGTGCCCCCGAGCACCGCGGCCAGGGCCTGCAGCGCGGTCCTCACCACGTTATTGTACGGCTGCTGCGCGGTCAGGCTGACACCAGCGGTCTGCGCGTGCGTCCTCAGCATCATGGAGCGCGGGTTTTTTGCATGGAAGCGCTCTTTCATCACCCGTCCCCAGATGCGACGTGCCGCCCGGAATTTTGCGATCTCCTCGAAGAAATCGTTATGCACGTCAAAGAAATACGACAACCTCGGGGCAAACGAATCCACATCCAGCCCCGCCTCGATACCTGTTTGCACGTACCCAATACCGTCGGCCAGGGTAAAGGCCAGTTCCTGGACCGCGGTGGCACCGGCCTCGCGGATGTGATACCCGGATATGCTGATCGTGTTCCACCGGGGCAGGTGCTTGGCCGCATAGACCAGGATGTCACGGATGATCCGCATGCTGGGCCTGGGCGGGCTGATCCACTCCTTTTGCGCGATGAATTCCTTCAGTATGTCGTTTTGCGTGGTGCCGCCCAGTTGTTCGGGCCCAATCCCCTTGCGTTCCGCAGCCACGATGTACATGGCCAGGATCACGATCGCAGGCGCATTGATCGTAAAACTGGTGGTCACCTTGTCCAGGGGTATGCCGTCGAACAGGTCCTCCATGTCCTGGATGCTGGCCACGGACACGCCCTCGCGGCCCACTTCGCCCACGGACAGCGGGTGGTCCGGGTCGTAACCCATCAACGTGGGCATGTCAAAGGCCGTGCTCAGGCCGGTTTGCCCGTTTTTCAGCAGGAATTTGAAACGCTGGTTCGTGTCCTGTGGTGTACCGAACCCGGCAAACATGCGCATCGTCCACAGCCTGCCCCTGTACATGCTGGGATACACACCGCGGGTAAACGGGTACTCCCCGGGAAAGCCCAGTTTCTCCAGGTATTCCTCCTGGTTGCAGTCAGGCAGGTACACCGGGTCCACGTCGATATTGGACAGGGTCCGGTAGAATTTCAGCCTTTGCGGTGCATCCTTCAAGGCTTCCTTGTATCTTTGAGCCTCTTTTTCAAGCCTTTCGTTCATGGCAGTCCTCCAGCAACGTCCGATTATTTCACATACCTGTATTTTTTTGCAAGGGGTTAATACCAAATTACCTGTCTAAATTCGGGAGTCGGATGCCGCAAGCGGCCCATCTACTTTGTCGTTTTTACCTGTTTGATACTCGACGTACCGCGCTAGTACGCCTGCGTTCAAACAGGCTTAACTCCGCGTATCTGCACCACTTTCAGCATCCTTTATCCTCAAATTTAGCCGGTACTTTGGTTAATACCAAATTACCTGTCTAAATTCGGGAGTCGGATGCCGCAAGCGGCCCATCTACTTTGTCGTTTTCACCTGACCGCTGCATACAGGGCGGCGATCGTGTACAATAAGGGAGACAAAGGGGCGATAATGAAAACAAAATTATTTCTTGCATGCATCATACTGATTGTTGCCTGCGCATCCCGGCAGTCAACAAACGACATTGTGGCTGCGAAAGATATGAGCAACGAGGTTGCAACCGGCCCCACACAGGATTTTACACGTTTCGTGAATCCCATGATCGGGACCAGGGGGCAGGGAAACGTGGTGCCTGGCCCATGCATGCCACACGGCATGGTCAAATTATCCCCTGATACACTGGAGGATGGCACCAGTATCCACGCCTACGAGTATTCCAGGAAAAAACTCGTTGGATTCAGTTTCCTGCACCGGGAAGGCCCTGGTGGCAGTGGCAACGGCTATGCGCAACTGTTGTTCACTGCAACCATGGGCGCACTGAAAACCACTGAATCGGACTACGCATCCACGTTTTCGCACGACCGGGAAACCGCAGAGCCGGGCTATTACAAGGTAAACCTGGCGGACTACGGCATCCGGGCGGAACTCACGGCGACCAGGCAGGCCGGCATCCAGCGATACACGTTTACCAGGGACGGTCAAGCGCATATCCTGGTGGACACCAACCACTGCAAGGGCCAGCCTCTGGACGCGGATATCCAGGTCCAGTCCCCTGACACGATCCGGGGCTGGGCATCATACCAGGTGTATCCAATCGTAGCCTACGGTGTGTCCAAGGCCATGGACGATGGCACCGGCATGGACAAGGTCTATTTCGTGGCCCGGTTCAGCAAACCGTTTAGTGGCTTTGGCACGTGGACGATGCACGCCGTACAGGCACACCAGGCCCGGGTCCAGGGCAAGGGAATCGGGGCGTACGCGGATTTTAATGTCCGGGCAGGGGAGTCCATTGAGGTACGCGTGGGCATATCAATGATCAGCGTGGACCAGGCCCGCAAAAACCTGGATGCACAGATCGGCAACCGTGCGTTCGATGAAATCAGGCATACAGCAAAAGATGCATGGAACAGGGTGCTGGGCCGCGTGGAGGTGACCGGGGACGAACGGGCAAAGACGCGGTTTTACACGGCACTTTATCACAGCATGATGCAGCCGTCCGATTACACGGAAACTGGCGGGCGGTATTTCAGCGCTGCGGACGGAAAGGGCCGTGTGTTTCAGGCTGGCACACACGATTTTTACACGGACGACTGGTGTATCTGGGACACGTTTCGCACCACGCATCCCTTGTTGACCTTGCTGGACCCGCAGGTGGCAGGGGATTCGGCCTGGTCCCTGGTGCACCTGTACAAAACAGGCGGCTGGTTGCCGAAGTGCACGTGGAATGCAACGGGTTACTCCAGGGTTATGACCGGCAATCCACAATTTTGTGTCCTGGCCGAGGCCTATTTGAAAGGCATCAAGGATATTGATGTTCAGGATGCATGGCAGGGCATGTACAAGGGCGCTACCAGGGACACACCCAATATCCTGTCCAAAACCATGTGCGGATACCTGGACCTGGGCACACCTCCTGAGTACGTTAAAATGGGATATATCCCGGCTGCGTGCGACAAGGACCAGGCCGTATCCCTGACCCTGGAACTGGCCTATGCAGACTGGTGTGCCGCACAATTGGGCGCGGCATTGGGCAAAAAAGAGGCCCGGGACCTGCAAAAACGCAGTCATAACTGGGTCAACGTGTTTAACCCGGAACACGGGATGATGCAACAAAAGGATAAAAACGGTCACTGGGTAACACCGTTCGATCCCACTGCCAGTGCAGGTTTTACCGAGGCCGATTCCTGGCAGTACACCTGGTTTGTGCCCCATGACCTGTGCGGGCTGGTCAAGGCCATGGGCGGAGTAGATAAATTCATTTCAAAACTGGACGCATTTTTTGATCAAGGGCATTTTACCATTGATAACGAACCGGATTTTTATACCCCTTGGCTGTACGATGTGGCAGGTATGCCATCAAAGACATCGGCCAGGGTTCACAGGATTATGCAGGCCTCATTCACTGACGGTCCGGACGGTCTGCCCGGTAACGACGATGCCGGCGCAACCAGCGCCTGGTTTGTGTTTGCATCCATGGGCATGTATCCGGTCAATCCACCTGACAGGCGCTACTGGCTGAATGCCCCGTTGTTCGATCACGTGGTCATCCACGTGGACCCTGACGATTGGAACAGGGTCTTTGTAATTGACGCCCCGGGGGCGCCAGAAAAACAATACATCGAGTCAGCAACGCTGAATGGCAAGCCCCTGACCGTGCCGTGGATTACGCATGCACAGGTCAAACAGGGCGGGTACATGGAACTAACCCTCTCCGCAAAGCCGACAAAATGGGGTGTCGGCACGATGTGCCGGTAAAGTCCCTCCTGGGATCGCCGGCTTCCAGAGGGTGTTGAAAAAGTCGGCTTAAGTGGAGCACGGACGTCCTCGTCCGCTTGGTCCGCCGGCGTCTCCCCGACAATAACATTCTGATTTTTCAATATGTTACATTGCATTGCCCACAAGGGCGGGTCACGGACCCGTCCCTACGATCCAATGCCAAATTCAATCAAATCAACGCACCTCATCTACGCCAGCGCTCCACACGGCCACGGCCAACGGCCAACGGTCTCGGTCACGGCCACGGCCACGGCCACGGACTCGGGCATCGGGCCTCTGGCGTCGGGTCGCAGCCTGCGGCTGCTGCGGGACGGCCCTGCGGGCCTTTCGGGAAGGCTCCCGTAGTAACCGGAAACCTCGGTCTCGGCCACGGCCAACGGCCAACGGTATCGGCCAACCAAAGGCGGGCGAGACGCCCGCGAAACAAGCAGGCGAGGCCGCCTGCGCCCCACACGGTCTCGGCCACGGTCAACGGTCATCGGTCTCGGCCACGGTCTCGGCCACGGTCTCGGTCTCGGCCACGGCCACGGCCAACGGTCACGGTCAACAGCCCCTGTAATCCGCAACAAAAGACTTCTAATTTGGAAGGAATGAGTTTTAAGGGATTACTTCTGACAAAGGGTTGTGCAGCCGTTATTGCTCATGCACTTGGAGTAGGGCTGCATGACCTGCGCCCCCTCGGTATGCTGGGATGCACACTTGCCCTTGCAGGCCTGGTCGTCTTGCTGGCAGTCCATGACGCAAAGTTTCAGGGCGACACAGTCCGCGTTATCGTCACAGGCCACGGCCTGCTGATAGCACTTGTTTACCATGCAATCGGTGCAAGGTGTGTGTATCTGGCAGTTGTCAGCACACTTTTTAAGGGCACAAAGTTCCACTTTATCCGCTGGGCCGAAATACTTGGGGTGTTGTTTGATACATTTCGTGTGGCATGCATCATCCGTATGGGGACAGTTTTCCAGGCACAGTAACAGCGACAAACACTTGGAATCGTTTTCACAGCCCACGAGTTCCGAATTACAGGCGCTCATCACGCAGGCCTGGCACCCCTGGCCGGCATCCGTGCCTGCAGCGGCATCGGATTGCGCATCCGTGGACTGTGTGGTGTCAGTCTTTTGAGTATCGGCAGTGATGTTGGTGTCGTTTTTCATGCCTTTGTCCGTGGCAACACTGCTGTCTTCGGGGGCGTTGTTATCCGTCCCAGCCATGACATCATTGCCACTATTGGAATTATTCGAACTGGAACAGCCAACAGCCATTCCCACCATGAACAAACCCATGGCCATAATACCCACGATCAGTTTTTTCATTTTATACCTCCGTAGTTCGAACCAATCAAAGTACCCGTGATTTAGACTTTGAATAGAATTTTGTCAAGTGCAGGTTTTTAGTCTTTTCCAACCAGTAAGGCTTTCAGGCAGGCATAAAGCGCTTGTTATGCACTATTGACTTATGGCTGAAGCGCATCTGTTTGATACCTGTCAATTACCTGACCGTTGAACCTATGGCCCGGTTCGATCAGATATATCAAGTAGTTTACTCGTTATACATATCCGGATTCCGTATAATGACCTTAGCCCGACCATCTTGTAAAATGAGTCACCAAAGCCTATAATGCGTTTACCTTAAAACTGCAGGAGGAAACCTTGGCCGGGAAAACATTAAATACCAAAGATGATATGGTTGAACAGGCAACCCTGGGTGACCCCGGGCTGTTCAGGAAATTGATCAGGCCCCAGCGCCTTGAATCCATCTTCTTGTTCGTGACATCCAGGTGCAATTCCAAGTGCAAGACATGTTTTTACGGTGCCAGGCTGAACGACAACAAGGACATGCCCTTGGAGGGCTTCCTGAAACTCGCCCAAACCTCCCCGCCCTTTGATAAATTATGGCTGTCCGGTGGTGAGCCGACACTCCAGGATGACCTCCCGGAAATCGTTACCGCCTTTGTTAAACATGCAGGGATTTCAGTATTGAATTTTCCTACCAACGGGCTGCTGCCGGACAGGGTCTTGAGGATGCTGGACGAGATATTTACAAACAATCCCGAACTCAGCGTGAACCTGAGTTTTTCCCTGGACGGATTCGAGAAGACCCACGATTACATCCGGGGGGTGCCTGGTGGCTTTAAAAAAACTGTTGACACGATCCACCGGGTTTTGGGACGTTTTGGTGCGAATCCCAAACTCCACATCAACGTGGCCACTGTCATCACGCCCCAGTCCTACGACGAAATCGAGGACCTGGGCTGGTGGGTGCTGAAAAACCTGGATGTGGAAGTACACTTTTTCGAGGCGGTACGTGGGAACCCGGTTGACCCATCCGTAAAGACCATTACCAGCGATCAACTCAAGGCCCTGCACAAACGGGTAATGCCGATCCATGAAGCCCAGGCAAACAAGATGTTTTCAAAACTCCCCAATCCGCTGAAAACAACGGCCACAACCTCGTATCTGGGTGTAATCCAGTTCCTGTACAAGGTGCACGAGGCAAACATTGAGTCCCCCCATCCCTGGCCCATGCCCTGCGTGGCCGGCAAAACTACCCTGGTGGTGGAACACGACGGTACATTCCGGGCATGTGAACTCCGACGGGCCCTGGGTAATGTACGCGATTATTCGTACGATGTCCGGGCAATCATGCATTCGTCGGTCATGCAGGACGAAATCAGGCAGATCGATGGCGGTAAAACGTGCTGGTGCACACATTCCTGCTGGATCTTTTCGTCCCTGAAATTCAGCCCCAGGGCAATGCTAACCCAGATTCCAATATCGTACCTGGAGGCCACATCCGGGGTGGTGAAACGAAAAATTTCCAGGACCCTTGGTCAATGGGGCGGGTTGCAAAGAGGGGGCTGAGATGAAGATCCTGTTGAGTACCAGGGGCTCCATGGGTGATGTCAGGCCCGTGGTTTTGCTGGCCAAATGGCTGGAAAATATAGGGCACCAGGTGCATATTTGTGTACCAAAGGTCTTTGAGGACCTGGTTAAAAGCAAGGACTTGGGCTATACCCTTTACGACGAGGACATACAGGAATTCATGCGTTCCATCAATGTCGGGATGAAGGCGTCAAAACGTGTCTTGGATTGGTTCAAAGGGACCATGGATGAGCAACTAAAAATCCTGCTTCCGCTATTGAAGGACGCGTCCGCATTTATCGGCACGGCCAGTGAGCCCATTGCACCGACAGTGGCACAACTGGCGGGTGTCCCTTTTTATCGTGTCGTGTATGTGCCAGTTTTTCGCGGGGGTGACTATGCCCCGCCCATGCAGCCAAAACAGGAACTGCCAAAATGGCTAAACACCATGTTCTGGAAGGTGCTGGACAGTTCGGTCAACCTGATGCTGAAAAAGGACCTGAACAGGATCAGGAAAAGGCATGGGCTTGCACCGGTAAAGGACGTCCCTGCGTATTTGACGTATGGAACCACGCTAATGGCCTTCAGCGACGTGCTGGCACCGCCTTGTAACGAGTGGAAATCAAAATACAAATATCACTATATCGGCCCGATATTCGAACCGGAGTCAGGTACATTGTCCAAAGAGGTGGAGGCGTTTTTGAATGCCGGCGAACCACCCGTGTATTTCGGGTTCGGCAGTGTGGATGTGCAAGACCCTGAACATGTAACCCGTATGGTTATCGATGCTGCACGCAGGGCGGGTTGCCGGGTGCTTCTGTCAAAGGGTTGGGCGAACCTGGGTCGGAACATCCAAACCGATGACAAGGTCCTGATAATCGGCAACGAACCCCACGAAAGCCTGTTTTCCAGGGTTGCGGGCGTATGCCACCATGGCGGCAGTGGCACCACGCATGCCGCTGCCAGGGCCGGGGTTGCCCAGTTCATCATGCCCCAGATCGTGGATCAATTTTTCTGGGGACACCAGGCCTGGAAACTCGGGTTGGGACCCAAACCCTTGCATCCGAACAAGTTGAACGTGGAAATCCTGACCCGGGCCTTTGAAACGCTATCGGATACGTCCAACGAGTATCACCTCAAGGCCCGGGAGGTGGCAGACAGGATGAATTTGCGCATCTGGACCGAAGCGGTACAAGAAATTTTCGGGCATAATTCGGCCCGGGCCCAAAATACCGGCAAGATTTGATGTTCCTCCGGGATTCTCTTTATTTTACGTAAAACTACATTTCTTTTATGCAGGCCTACATTTGTTTTATGACAACCAACATTGCTCTTATGCAAATGGGTATTTCTTGTTATGATAATTATGTCATTCACCACGTAACAACAACCGACTCCCAAATCTGATCGAGACCCCGGGGCAGGTCGAGGCCGGCGAGGAATCAGGAAGTCGGGACCACAGTCGGACCCTATCAGCCGATATGCATCGCATACCAAACTCAAATCCCGATCCATTGGCTAATTCCGGAAGAGCCAAATTTTAACTATTGATACGCAGGTGGCATTACTATATAATTCTTGTGAATGGTTCTATCCTTTAGTAAGGAGTTGAGATGAAACATTTTTTGTCCGCAGCATTGTTGATTGGTGTACTGGCATGTGGTTCTTCCCCCAAACACTATCCTCCACCGCCAGATGCACGCCAGGATACCTCTAAAAATGAGGAGGTAACCACGAATGATGCTCGGGGCGAGGTGAAGGGGACCGCGGATACCAGTGGTGACACCCGGGACACACAAGTGGGCGATACAAAATGGTTATGCAAAACCAATGTGGATTGTACGGATGCCCCGCTTGATGTAAAACAATGCCAGGTCAAAGTATGCAACCACCAGACCGGAAGTTGCGAGGTTGCATGGAACAAAAACTGCTGTATGGACAAGGTGTTTCTGGACGAGGGGTTTGAAAACGGAATGCCCAAGGGTTGGGTTATCAAAGACAGCGATACAAATGATGCTGTAACGTGGTCTGTGGTGGACGACAAGGCCCTGGATGGCAAAAAATCCCTGTACATGGGCGATCCCAAGTGTCACACATACTACAACGGACCAATGACGGACTGCAAACCGGATGACAAGAAAGGGGATGCGGGCACAAATTTTACTCTGTCTGTCGAGACCCCCACGATCACGCTTCCGCCGACAAAAGGGACGTTTGTGTTGAGTTTTTATGTATGGATAGAGGCGGAGGCCATGATACCCGGACTGTCCGATACCAATCAACCGGACCAGTTGAATGTGCTGGTGTTGTACGGAAAGAATTTTGCCTCGCATGACAGATTGTTTTCCAGCATCCAGATACAAAAAAACACGAACGGACATTTCAAATTCATTGCCACCAATCTTCAGTCCTATACAGGCAAGCCGATTCGCATCAAGTTCGTGTTTGACACGCTCTCAAGCAAGGACAATTTTCACCGGGGTATTTACATAGACGACATAAAACTGTTCTCGGCCTGCAAACTGGATCGTTGCCACAGCGGGGACAAGGCATCCTCAGACCAGGACCCGTGTACGGATGACAGTTGTATCGTGTTTTCAAACCAATCGGGTTCAGGGTACTACGCGCACCCCAAGGACCCATACTGCGGGGGTGAGTGCACACAGGATACGGTAAAAACGGACTGCCCAACCAATGACCCATGTAAGCAGGCAACTTGCAAGGACCACAAGTGTGTGTATACGGACATTCAGAACTGCTGCATTACGAAAAACCTGTTCAAAGACGACTTTGAATCCGGTAACCTGGACCAGTATTCCGTTCAGGAGGGTACCCATAACAATGACGTGAAATGGCAGATTACTGATCAGAGGGCGGCGCAGGGCAAAAAGGCGCTGTATTACGGCGACACCATCCAGCACAATTACAACAGCGGAAGTATGGCCAATTTCGGTTATATTACAACACCTTCCGTGGATGTGCCCGCAAAGGGGTACACCGCTTTGACCTTCCAGTTGTTCATGTCCACGGAATGGGACGACAAGGATACTTACGTCAACCCTGCGAAAAATGACCTGTTCTATGTGGAGGCCGTTGAAAGGACAGGCACCACGCCTGATTCACCTGTCAAGGCAACCACCATATGGGAATCCGGCCAGATAAAGGGTACAACCAAGGGGACATTCATCCCGGTGGGAATCGACCTGACGCCGTTTGCCGGCAAAAAAATATCGATTCGATTCAATTTCTTCACAGGCGACAACCAGGACAACGACAAGGAAGGAATCTATATCGATTCGCTGTCCATCGACTCGGATACATGCAAACACGTGGAATGCAAGGGTGCATGGGATTGCAGGGTGGACGGGACATGTCGTACCGGGACCTGCAAGGACGGCACGTGTGACGTGAAAAAGGCGGATGACACGTGTTGCTCGGCCGACATCGACTGTATCGATGACACGGACTGCACCAACGACTGGTGTGAGGCCAACCAGTGCAAGCACCAGTTCCATGACGGCCCCCACTGCTGTCAGCCCAAGGACATCGCCAAGTTTGATTTCGATTCAGGCACCATGCCCGATGGATTTACGGTAAACAATAGTTGCAATCCCATATCCTCAGAGGATGGGAAAAAGTGTCCGGGATGGCAGGTGACTGATAAAAAGAGCAACAGCGGTGTATATTCACTGTACTTCGGCAACGGGAAGAATTACGAAAAATCAGGCCAAAAAAACGAGCCGTCCAAGGGCATGATCGAAACCCCGCCCTTCGTGGTGCCCATGTGGGGCGATACCGAGGTTTCGTTTAAATGCCTGATTTTGATCGACCCCGCCGACAAGGACCAGACAGACCACGACATACTGAACGTGGACGTGGTGAGGGTTAAACCGGACGGCACTGACGGAGACGCCAAGACCCTGGCCAGTCGTGGAAACGGCATACCTGCCCTGTCCGACAATCCAAACCAGTTCGATACGGTCAGTAAACTCAGTATCAACAAGGTTGCCCCGGCATTCAGGGGACACAAGGTCCGCCTGCGTTTCACCTTCAATTCCCTGGACCAGGTAAACAACAAGGGGCTGGGTGTCTTTATTGACGATATAACCATCCAAAAGGCCTGTCCCGCAGAAAACAAATAATCCTATTTTTTATCTTTACCCGAAAAATCTTGCAAAATCATAGAGTTATATAAGTCTATCTGAAACTTGCATTTTTCCACAGAACAGTTATAATGCAATCGTGGTTAGGTATATACCGACAATTTTGATGCTTTCGCTTTTATCCATGGCCTCCTGTTATGCCAATAACCAGTCCGTGGTCCGGACAGGTCGCGCCATCGACCTTTATGCCGACGGCATTCTTGCCTTGAAACAGGGCGACTACCCACGTGCAACCGGGGATTTCGAGGGCGTCTTGAAACAGGCAGGACAGGCCTCAGGCTCGTATTTTCTGGTCACAACCCTTCGGGAAGGTGACTGCCTGTTTTTCCAGGGGCAATACGCACAGGCCAAGGCCAAATACAAAAGGGTGATTGATTCCGTTGAGGGCAAGTCGGACTTTCCTAACATCGACTATGCGTATTTCAGGCTGATCCAGAGCCACTGGTTATCCAAGGGCGAAACCTTCTTCCTGGTGCCGCCGACCGATCGCAGGGACCAGGCGGAAATCAACGCGGCCTATCGCATGTCCAGAAAATTCATCGCCATGTACCCGAACAGTCCTTACATGCCCGAGGTCATGGATATTTACCACAAAGTTGCGGACACAAAAATATCGTTCGAAATGGAGGTTGCCCGTTTTTACCTGGCCAGGCACAAGCCCCTTGGCGCGGTATTCCGCTTGCAACGCCTGTTAAAGGCGGTGCCCCTGGCCAACTATCGTAAAGGCGTGATCCATCGCTACATACTGGCATTGAAACGGGCTGGTAAAGTCAAGGATGTAAGAACGAATTGTATAAAATATCGAAGCGTTTTAGGTAAGGAACCTATTTGTAAAGGCTGAAAAGCCGCGGAGGCACTATGAAGGATCAAATGTTCAAAGTGGGTGACAAGGCTGTGTATCCTGCCCAGGGTGTGGCTGTTGTCACTGGGATCGAAAGCAAGGAAATTTCGGGTAACACGGAGGTATTTTATATCCTGAAACTGCTTGATTCCAAACGTGAAATCCTGGTGCCCATGAAAAAGGCAAAACAGGTGGGTTTGCGTACACTGGTACGGGCGGATCAAACGGAAAAAATCTTTAACCTGTTGCAGCAGATGCCCGTCAAAAAGGAGCGCTTAAACTGGAATCGCCGGTATCGTAATTACATAGAAAAGCTGAAAAGCGGCTCCGCATATGACGCGGCCGAGGTATTGCGGGACTTGTACGTTATGAAAGGCAAAAAAGGCCTGTCATTTGTGGAAAACGGTTTGCTGGAAACGGCAAAGGGCTTGCTGGTCAAGGAACTGGCGGTGGCTGGCTCCCAGACCGAGGAACAGGTGGAGGAACGTATCCAGCAAATACTCAGTTCTACGGCAAAACATCAGTCCCATGAATCCCCAGAGGCCACTTCCTGACCTCGAATTACCGGTGTAAAAAGCAGAAAATTATTTTTCCCGTCTCAAATCAAGCCAATCCTCTCCCCCCAAATTACCTGACTAAATTCGGAAGCAGTATGCCTCGTATCACAAAAATTTTTTCGATTAACAAATCAAGTTGAAGATTTGGGGGATGGTGGTGCCTGTGATACCAAAGGAAACCTTTCAGGGTGTTCAATAGATTCCTCGGAGATATCAATATCCAGGTCGGGCCAATAAAAATGGCCGGGTGACGGGTTTGTAACGTTGATAATCGTCCTTACGGGCTGGTCCAGGAACCAAGGAAAATCACTGTAGGGCAGAAAATATTCTTTTCCCTTGACAAGCAACCATATGCCTAAAGCAGATATATTTGTCACCTCAACTGTTGAAGTGCTTGTTCCATGATTCAAGGATTTCATGGTAGTGCTCCTCTATGATGCTTTCGATTTCCCGAAGTTGCTTACGGGAAAAGCCATGATTTTTTGCCAATTCTATTTCAGGCACCAGCCAGAATTTAGATTCTCCCCTTCCGCCAATAATATGGATATGTGGTCTGGGCTCCTCCCTGGAAAAAAAGAAAAATCTGTAATTCTTTTTTATGAATACGGTCGGACTCATTTCCCATGAACCTGTTTGGATTTTTTATTGAATTCAGTTTGTTTCATCACAAATCCTTGTAACATAGTAATAATTTCAGCACTTTAAATCAACCCGGCATTGGAACCCCAAATTACCTGACTAAATTCGGCAGTCGGGCGCTGCAAGCGGCCCATCTACTTTGTCATTTTCACCTGTTTGATGCTCGACGTACCGCCTACGCCTGCGCTCAAACAGGCTTAACTCCGCGTATCTGAACCACTTTCCGTGCCCTTTGTCCTCAAATTTGACAGGTAATTTGGGTTTATGGACTCGTAATAAATCAAAATTGGCAAGACTATATCTAATAAAATCAAATAGTTAGACAGGTAAAAACAATCAAGGACTGTTTACGAGTCCATCGTATTTATTTCTTTTTGGAGTGTATATTCTTTGCACGCCTGGTGATACAGGCATGTACGAGGCTATCCACCTTGGCACTCAAAGCAGTCAGGCGTTTGCGTATCATACCTGGCTTTCCAGCGTGCTTTTTTACCTTGTTACAGGCAGCATCGATCAGGTGCACGGTGTTGGTCAACGCCTTTTTGGCCTGTACTTCGGAATCGAACCTCAGCATGTGCCCTCCAGGGTCCTTACCAGGATTGCATACCGGGACCCTGTGCAGGGACAGCATATCGGCCACGTTTTTGACGTCCTTGGACAGCGTCACGCATTGACCTTGCAAACCGGTAAAAGCCTTGCCGGTATTGGATCGCATCCAATAGGACCGTCCACCGAAGGATGCGGCAATAAGCAATAACAACACGCCGCCCAGAATACCTATGATTTTTTTGTTGCTTCCATGCTCGGGATGGGCCATGGCATCCTGAATGATCTCCTGGATCCGGTGAACATGTTTGCCTATCTGCATCATCTTTTCGCGATAGGCCCTGGGGTCACCTGCCAATGCGCCTATCTGTTCGTACATGTGGTCCAATTCCTTCTTGAAGCGATTGATTCGCACGATCGGATACCCATTATTTGCCAGGCTTTTGGCCAGGTAAGGCAACTCGTGCACCTTTTCGTCGATCGCCTTCAAACTGTCAACGCCTGCCTTGCATTCACTGCCAACCACATCAAACTGCCACAAAAGTTCACTTACTGTTTTCAAGGACTGGACGATCTCTTTTGCATCCTCCACCCTGGAACGAACATCCTTTCGCAGGAGCCTGCCCAGTTCCACAAACAGGATCGTGGGCATACCGTCGGGTCGGTGCGAAATATCCTTGTCCTCAGGCGGCCTGCCCGTAATCAATTCCCATATTATGGCACCCAGGCTGTAGTAATCGGAGGCGGGTGTCAATCCCCCCGGGATCATTGCTTCTGGTGCCACATAAGGCGATTCCGGGGCCAGGATTGCGGGACAATCGCCATTGTAGCAGGCGTATTCGAGCCCAACTACCCTGGTGGCACCATCCGCCGGTTCCTTGTGGTCCACCAGGATGTGATTCGTGGTCAGGTTCCCGTGCACCAGGCCGTTCTCATGCATCTGTTGCAATATATCCGCGACTTTAATGCCAAGTTTGCAGGCATCATCCGGCTCAAAAGGCCCGCGGGAACGTAGTATAGCATCCAGGCTCCTCAATCCGTGGTAATCCTGGACAGATATGGACAAGCCATCGCCCGTAGCCTCGACCCCGGTTACCCGGTTGCATGCCTCCACCCCGGCACGCAGGGCATAAGTTGCCATATCCTGTTCCCTGCGAAACAACGTCATTACCTGGGATGAACCGCCACCGGAAACCTTTTTGCCCAGTCGCAGCAGCACAGCGCTCCGGGATTCATTCAGTTCCAGTGCCACGAATACGGCCGATATTTCATCACGAAAGACCTGGCTCAGCAAGCGGTAGTGGCCGGCCACGGTGTAAGGCAGCAGGATCCATCCCCGCTCCGGGCGAACAGTACGGCACTCCGGACACTGCTTGGTCGTGTAGTCCTCCAGCAGGTTGTAGCACTGGGTGCACACCGCCCGCTGAAACATGACCTTGACCTCTGGCCAATCCCTGGCAGGACGCCGGGCCTGGCAGGAAGGGCACTCAGTAGCATCAGGATTATCCACCATCTGCCCGCACTGCGGACAGAACCTTAAACGGTTAGACTGTTCCACCCGGAACTTGCCTCCCTGATCGTGTTCTCCGCCGAATCATATCCGTTAATAGTGTATTACCGATTGATTAGCTTGTCAAAAAATAAAATTCACACCATCCGGAAAGCGGGGGTTGATTTGATGGATTTAGTGACGAATTCGGAAATTTGTGTGTTTTGTAATAGTTTGAAATACAAAGATAATTCAAGATGCCGGCTGGAAGCCGGCGATCCCAGGGGGAACTTTACACACCCTCCTGGCGGCCTGCGCTCCACACGGTCTCGGCCAACGGCCAACGGCCAACGGTCAACGGCCACGGTCAACGGTCTCGGGCATCGGGTGTCGGGACGCAGCCTGCGGCTGCTTTCGGAAAGACCAGGCCAGCGACCTGGGTTACAAGCAGGCGAGGCCGCCTGCTTGTAACCCAGGTCGCTGGCC